>CAZNKC010000106.1:0-17009 GCA_964573315.1 uncultured Verrucomicrobiaceae bacterium
GTAGATCTCCATCATGTGCTTCACCTGGGCCGCATGGGTGCGGGCGATGAAGGTGGCGCCGCTGGCCAGGAGCTGCTTCATCGGGTTGATGGGACGGTCAATGCTGCCGGTGGGGTCGGTCTTGGATTTGAACCCCTGCGGGCTGGTGGGGCTGGTCTGTTTTTTCGTCAGGCCATAGACGTAGTTGTCCATGATGACGTAGGTGAGCTTGATGTTTTTGCGCGCGGCGTGGTTGAGGTGGTTGCCGCCGATGGAGAAGCCGTCGCCGTCGCCGCCGAACACGAACACATGCACGTCCGGCCGGCTCAGGGAGATGCCGGTGGCCAGCGGCAGCGCGCGGCCGTGGATGAAGTGGATGCCGTGGCTGTTCACGAAATACGGGAAGCGCGAGGAGCAGCCGATGCCGGCCACGCAAACGATCTTCTCATGCGGGTATTGCAGCTTTTCCAGCACCTTGTAAAAGGCGGCCAGCACGGCGAAGTCACCGCAGCCGGGGCACCACGTCGGGTGGTCGGCGGTGAGGATTTTTTTGGTGAGCTTTTCCGGGGCTGCGGTGGCCGCCGCGGGCGGCGAGGGAGGTTCCTGCAAGGAGGTGGACATGGTTGGGTGGGTGGGGAATGACGAATGAGAAATGACGAATGCCGAAGGACCGGGTGCGAGGAGCAGTTGGTGTCCAGGCTTTAGCCGATCATGCGAATAGTGATTGGAAGGATGAGGAAAGAAGGAAACACTTGGATATTACTTGGATTCGACCAGCACTTTTTCGGCGTGGGTGAGGATTTCCCGGATGCGGAAGCCGAGGCCGTCGGTCTTGCACAGCGAGGTGATGCGCGGATCGGCGAGGCTGGCGCGCAGCATCATGGCAAGCTGGCCGTAGCCATAGACGCCGGAGTCGTTCATCTCCACGACAACCACGTTTTTGTAACGCTTGAACAGGTCGCCGAGACCGGCAGGCAGCGGGTGCAAGTGGCGCAGGTCGGTGGAGCCGACTTTGTGCCCTTCGGCGCGCAGGCGCTGCACGGTTTCCTTGATCGGGCCGAAGGTGCTGCCCCAGCCCACCAGCAGCAGGTCGCCTTCCTCGTCGCCGAAGATCTCCGGCAGCGGCAGCCTCTTGCTCAGTTCGACGAGCTTGTTGCGGCGTTTGTCGGTCATCTGCTGGTGCGCTTTCGGGCTGCCGCTGGGATGGCCCCATTCGTCGTGCTCGAGGCCGGTGACGATCGGATACTTGCCGCTTTTCATTTTGCTGCCGGGAGGCGCGTGGCGCGTCACCTTGTCCAGCGGGTAAGGTTTGAAATCCTCGTCACGTTCCTGGATCGCCAGTTCGGGCTCCACCCAGCAGGCGTCCAAGTCCGGCATGGTGAAGGCTTCGATCCGGCTGCTCAACGCTTGGTCGCTCAAGATGATGACCGGACAACTGCACTCGCGCGCCAGTTTCCCGGCTTCCAGTGCGATGTAAAAGCAGTCCTCCACGTCGCGCGGCGCCAGCACGATGCGCGGGCAGTCGCCGTGGCTGCCGTAGATGGCCTGAAGCAGGTCGCTCTGCTCCACGCTCGTCGGCAGGCCGGTGGACGGGCCACCGCGCTGCACGTTGATGACGATGAGCGGCAGCTCCGCCATGCTGGCGTAACTGAGCGCCTCCATTTTCAAACTGAGACCCGGTCCCGCACTGCCCGTCACCGCCAGATGACCGGCGTAAGCCGCGCCGATGGTCATCGACACCGCCGCCAGTTCGTCCTCCGCCTGCACATAGATGCCGCCGTATTTCGGCAGCTCGCTGCGCATTTGCTCCATGATCGGCGACCACGGCGTGATCGGATAAGCGGAGCCGTAGCGCACGCCGGCGGCGATGAGGCCCATGACCATGAGCGTGTTGCCGTCCGTGCTGATGCGGTTTTCGTCCTGGTGCTCGCCTTCCTCGAAGTGGAAGGAGCCGATGTCGCCGATCGGATAAGCATAACCGGCGTCAAAGGCCAGCATGGCGTTGCGCAGCACGCTTTCGTCTTTTTTGCCGAACTGCCGCGCCACGATGCCGGAGAGCTTTTCGCGGTCGAGTTGAAACACCGCGCACAACATGCCGAGCACGAGCATGTTCTTGCCGCGATCCCGCGCCGAGCCGCCGATGGCCTCGATGGTCGCCGCCGTGAACGGCACCGGGATGTGATGGATGCCGCGCTCGTGTTTGACCTCCGTCACCTCGCCGGAATCATAGAGGCAGATGCCGCCGTCCTTCAGCGACGAAAGGTGACTGTCGTAGCTGTGCTGGTAAAAGGCCACCAGCATGTCCGATTCATCCCCCGGATGCAGCACCTCGCCGGAGCCGAGGTGAAGCTGGAAAATGGAAGGACCGCCGGAGATGGTGGACGGAATCGTCATGTACGTCATCACATCCTTGGCCGTCCTGCCGGCCAAGCGGGCGAGAAAGCCACCGATGGATTGGATGCCGTCCTGGGAATTTCCGGCGAGGCGAATGACTGCGTTGCGCAGTGACGTCGAGTTCGAGATGGTTGAGGTTGACATGGGGGTTGGGCAAAATGCGCCCTTTTTGGCTGGGATTATTAAGATGCTGGAGATTTTACAGGAAAGTCAAGCAGGGAACGCGGCAAATTTAGCCTGACTTCGCGGACAGGAGAGGCAAAAGGAGTGATTTTCGTGTTTCGATGGCGTTGGACAACGCAACCCGAAGGCTTGGCAGCCATGCAGGAGATGGGGTAGGAAAATCGATGGCAGGAAGATTTCAGCAAGAGGGATTGGAAAAATTTTCCTGCCATCGATCTTCCTACCCACCCAAAAGCCGCATTTTGGCGAATGCACCCACGGCCACCAACCCGCCACGGATTGCCAGCGAGACCGTGCCAGAGGCAGGCAGGCTGCTGGCAACACACACAGCCGGGACGGGCCGTGCTACAAGCCGTCATCCCCGCACCGGATACAGCCCCAGCATCTGCCGGACGGCGCACAGCATGTCGCCGAGCTTGGTGAAATAGGGGCGCTTCGGCTTCAGCGGCACCGTCACGGGATCATGAGCAAAATGCGCCGCCAGCCGCCGGCCGGGGTGGATGAGGATGCGGTGACCGCAGTATTCCAGCAGCGGGATGTCCGCGCTGCTGTCGCTGTACCCCCAGGAGTCCGCCCGCTCCGCCTCCGTACGCCGCTCCAGCGCCGGGATTTTCCGGTGCATGGCGGCGATCTTGGCCTCGCGTTTGTTGTTGGGGCCGCCGAGCTTCGGCAGCAGCGGCACGCGCCGTCCCACCACCACCTCGGTGGCGACCCAGTGGTCAAACTCCCATTGCTCCGCGATGGCCTGGGCGTAAAAACTCGGGCTGGCCGTGTTCAGAATCGTCACCCGTCCTTGGTGGCGATGCCGCATCAACTCCGCCCGCAGGTCGGGATACATCCAGCCGTCCACGCTCTCCCCGGCGAACTGCCGCGCGTATTTCCGCAGCCGCTCCACCGGCATCCCCCACAGGTAGGAATGGAACGCCCGCTTCGCCGTCTCCGTGCTCGCCAGCCCCAGCGCCCGCAGCAGCGCGAACGGCAAAAACAACCCATGCAGCAGCACCCGCCACGGTTCGTGCTTGATGACGTAGTTGCAGAACAGCGCCTGCGTGTCGTGCGGCAACAAGGTGTGATCCAGATCAAAGAGGGCGATGCGCATGGGCGGAAGAACCAAACGCCACCAGAGCCGCGCCCCTTGCCGGGGTCAACTGCTGGAGAAATCCGAAGCCCGAAATCCGAAATTCGGATTTCGGGCTTCACGCTGCCGCATTTTTACTTTTACAGCATTGACGTTCACCCGCCTTTTCGCTTTCCTCACGTCCGTTGAACGCGACCACCACCCCCAACACGAATCCGCGAGCCTTTTCATCGGAGCAGCGCATGGTGTTGTGGGTATTGTGGGCCACTTACGGCTCGTTTTATTTTTGCCGGAACAACCTGGGCGTGGCGCTGCCCGGCATTCAGGAGGAACTGGGCTACACGAAGTCCGAACTGGGCACGGTGCTCATGACGCTGAAGCTGGCCTACGGAGCCGGGCAGTTCATCAACGGGCAGATGGCCGAGCACTGGCCGCCGCGCCGCTTGCTGGCGCTGGGCCTGCTGGCCTCGGCGGCGCTCAATGTCGTGTTCGGCTGGATGACGGCGCTGTATTTCCTCACCTTCGTCTGGGCTTGCAACGGCTACGTGCAGGCTCTGGGCTGGCCACCGACGATGCGCGTGGCAGCCAACTGGTTCCCGCCACTGCTGCGCGGGCGCGCCATCGGCATCATCGGCACCGGCTACCAACTCTGCGGCGCGCTGACCTTCGTCGTCGCAGGCTGGGCGGCGGATCGCTTTGGCTGGCGCGGCGCGTTGTATGTGCCCGCGCTGCTGGTCGCGGCCAGCGCGATTCACATGCTGGTGTTTCTCAAGGACAAACCGCAGGCGGAGCACGCCCTGGAGGAAATCGAGCATTCGACCGCGGTGGCCACCCGGTCGCTGCGTGAAAATCTCGCCGTGACCTTGTCGAATCCCGCGCTGTGGCTGGTGGCGCTGGCGCTGTGCCTGCTCGACGCCTGCCGCTACGGGTTCACCGACTGGGGAGTGACGCATCTCAAGGAGGTGCAAAATGACAGCGTCAGCACTGCCGCGTTCAAGTACGCGGTGCTGCCGTTCGGCGGCATGGCCGGGGCCTTCCTCGCGGGCTGGGCCACGGATCGTTTCTTCAAAGGCCGCCGCGCGCCGGTGATCTGCCTATTGCTCATCGCTTTGGGCTTTTTCGCGCTCGCCTACGACTCCGTGATCCATTGGGGCATGATCCCGTCCGTGCTCATCCTGTTCTGCGTCGGCTTCTGCATCTTCGGCCCGCAGGTGCTGCTGGTCGGCACCCTGCCGGTGGACTTGGCCAAGCACGGCACCGCGGCGGCGGCGGCGGGTTTTGTCAATTTCATGGGCTACATGGGCGCCGCCGCCGGAGATCAGTTGACGGGCCGCCTCGCCGAAGAACATGGCTGGCCCACCGCCGTGCGTTTCTGGGCCGCCTGCGCCTTCGCCGGAGCCGCGGTCATCGCATTCCTCTGGAACACGGGCGCGCGGGAGGACGCATCCGGCGCTTGACCCGCAAGCCGTTTCCATTTCATCATCCCGTTTTCCATCCCGCACCCCAGCCAACCCGACCACCCATGAGAGCCATCATCATCGCAGCAGGCCGCGGACGCCGCCTGATGCCCACCACCGCCGACGCCCCCAAATGCTACGCCGAAATCCACGGACGCCGGATGCTCGACTGGGCGCTGCAATCCTTCGCCGAGGCGGGAGTCAGCGACGTGTGCTTCATCGGCGGCTACCAAATCGACAAAGTGCGCGCAGACTATCCACAATTCACCTTCCGCCACAACGCCGATTGGGAAAACAACAACATCCTGCTCAGCCTCATGCACGCCGAAGACCTCATGGACGACGGCTTCGTCTGCTGCTACTCCGACATCCTGTTCACCGGCGACGTGGTGAAAAGCGTGCTGCACCATCCCGCCGACATCGCGTTGAGCGTCGATACGAAATGGCTCGACCGCTACCAGCACCGCACCCAGCATCCGCCCGATGACGCGGAAAAAGTGATCGCGCAAAACGGTCACGTTACGCGCGTGCATCGCGGCATCCTGCCCGAAGAAGCCCACGGCGAATACACCGGCGTGGCAAAATTCACCGCCCAAGGAGCCGCCGCCTTGCGCGAGCACTTCCATGAGGCGCGCCAAAAATTCGCCGGCAAACCCTTCCGCGAAGCCGCGGTCTTCGAGAAAGCCTATCTCATCCTGCTCCTCCAGGAAATGATCGAAGCCGGCATCCCCATGGCCCACGCCGACACCCCCGGCCACTACATGGAAGTGGACACCCAGGAAGACTTCGAACTCGCCCGCAAACACTGGCCCATGTAATCCTAACCCAGCAAAGCCGGAACCAAAGAAGCACTAAAAACGAAAATAAGGAAAGCAGGAAGGCAGGAAAAAGTCTGTGAATACAAGTTACTGACGTGCTTTTACTCAAAAGAACGATGAGGCAGTCTGCCTGAAAGCCTCGTTCCCCAACCCCTTTCCTGCCTTCCTGCTTTCCTTATTCACGAATCTGAATTCAAAAAATCTTCCTGCCATAGATATTCCTACCCCAAAACCAAAACCGCATCCCCATGAGCAAACCCCTTCTCTTCCCCGCCTCCGTCGTCGGCTCGCTGCCGCGCCCCGCCTTTGTCCTGGACCTCATCAACGACCGCCCGCCGCTGCCCGCCGGGATCTACACCAACGAAATGCAGGCCGCCGTGCGCTACGCCGTCGCCATGCAGGAGCACGCGGGCTTGGATGTCATCACCGACGGCGAATGGTGGCGCAAGTCCTACATCGGCGTCATCGCGGAACTCGCGCACGGCTTCGAGCTTGGAACCGCGCCGGATGGCCGCCCCATGACCGTGGTGGTGGACAAGCTCTCGCCGAAGACGCCCGGCTTCATCGCGCGCGAGGTGACCTTCCTCAAAACCATCACCAACCGCCTCATCAAATCCACCCTGCCCTCCCCTGCCCTGCTCGGCGAGCGCATGTGGCACCCGGAAAAATCCGCCAAAGCCTACCCAAACCGCGACGACTTCGTACGCGACTGCGTGCCCATCCTGCGCCGCGAACTCGAACTCGTGCGCGACGCCGGCGCGGACATCGTGCAGATCGACGACCCGCATCTCTGCCTGTTCGTTGACCCCGATGTGCGCAGACGCTACACCAACCCCGACGACGCGGCCGCCTTTGCCGTCGATATGGTGAACGAAGTCGTCAGCGGCATCGACGGCGTCAAGATCGCCGTGCATCTCTGCCGCCGCGCCGGTGGCCGCGCCCGCGGCGAGGTCTGCCACGGCGGCGGCTACGGCCCCATCATCAAAAATCTGAACAAGCTCAACGCGCATCATCTCACCATGGAATTCACCGCGCCGCAGGCGGGCGATATGGACGTGTTCCGCGAGCTGCGCGAAGACCTCGAAATCGGCCTCGGCTGCGTCGATGTCACGCCCGGCCAGATCGACTCTGTCGAAACCATCGTCAGCCGCGTGCGCAAAGCCCTGGACTTCCTCGCCCCCGAACGCATCACCCTCAACCCCGACTGCGGTTTCGCCCCCGGCTCCGGTGCCGTGGTGAGCCTCGACGAGACCTACCAGAAGCTCCAAAACGAAGCCGAAGCCGCGCGACTGCTGCGCGCGGAGTACGCGTAGCTCAGGCATCCTGCCTGATCGTGTAGTACAGGCTTTCAGCCTGCCAGCGTAGCATAGGCTTTCAGCCTGTGCCGAGTCATGCAGGCATCTTGCCTGCATGGGTGGGAGGGTTGACTTTCCGCCCGCGAACAAATGAGCTGGAGCAGAGTCCCTCCCTCCGGGACAGGCGGTTACAAACCGCCTGTCCTTGTTGGGGCGCAGGCTTTCAGCCTGCACCCGTGGAGCCGGCATTTCAGCCGCTGCCGCCGAAACCATTCTTCCCGGCTCCGCGCCGCCTCCGCCCACAAAAAAATGGGCGGGAATACAATCCCGCCCTCCTACAGCGCCCGCCGCGCCTTTTCCACCATCTCCATGAAAAGCTTCCGCTGCTCCGCCAGCGCCGCCACGCGATCGTCCGGCTTGGTGCGCGCCTCCAGGCAAACCCAGCCTTGGTAATCCGCCTTCACCAGCAGTTCCGCCAGCTTCGCGTAAGGATAATCATCCTCGTTCACCTCGCGGATATGAACCGTTTTGCCAAGCCAGGGTTTCACCTTGGCGAAGTTCGCCTCGATGCCGTCGCCTTCCAAATCCTGCCGGTTCGAGTTCCAGCACACCCGCACGCCGGGATGATCCGCCACCTCCATGACGGTCTTGATGTGGCCCAGATCGGACACGCCGCCGTGAACCTCCAACCGGATTTCCTGGCCGAAGCCCAGCCCGTCATCAGCCAACTCCGCCAGCGCCTTGCCGATCTGCTCCAGCGTCTTTTCCACCGGCACCTCCTTCGGCAGTTGGTTCGGCTTCACCTTCACCCCGCTGCCGCCCACATCGTGGCTGAGGCGGATAAATTCCTTCGCGCCTTCGATGTTCTTTTTCACCACCTCCAGATCGGGCGAGTGAAACTCAAAATTCGTCCCCATGCCCAGCAGCGTCACCTTGGATTCCTCGAATCGACGCCGCACCTCCTCCCGTTGCGCCACCGACAAGCTTGGATCGACCGCGTGCGCGTGCTCCACCCGCAACTCCACCGCCGTCACCCCGGTCTGCTCGCAGTTGGCGATGAGCGTTGGTAGATCCCAATCCGCGCCCCACATGTAAGTCACAAGGCCGAAGTCGATGCCCTCGCCCCGCGGCGACAACTCCGCCGCCCCCGCCGTCTGCCGCAGCGCCAGCCAGCCCGCCGTGCCGCCCGCCAGCATCGCGCCGAAATGCCTGCGGCTGAACGTGGAAGCGGCGGACTTGGAAAGCAGGTTTGGAGAAAAAGACGTTTTCATCATGGCCGCATCGTCACACGAACACACCATGCGATGCAAGCCTCATTTTCGATGCGGCATAGGCTTTTAGCCCGTGACGAGTCACACCAGCATCTTGCCGTATGTGCGGAAAAGCGTCCTGCCCGCTCCCAAACAAAAAAAGCGAACACTCAAAGAAGATTGCCATCCACCCCGCTGGCGTGCTATTCTCACCGCATGAAAGCGTCCGCCATTTTCCCTGCTTTACTAGCCGTCGGACTCACCGCTTCCGCTCAGGTGGTGCCCACCACGCCCACCAAATTCGGCCAGCGCTCCTCCGGAATTTCCACCTCCGGCAACGGCTCCGCCAGTGTCGGTCTCGCCCCAGGGGCAACCAACCCCAAGCCTGTCGTCAAGCAGATCAGTTACATCTCGTTGAGCGAGGCCCGCCAATGGACCAGCAACGACGGCAAAGCCCTGGTCGGCAAATTGATCGCCTACGAGCAAACCGAGGAAGTCCTCGCCGAAGGCCAAACCGCCTCGACCGAAGCCCCCAAGCTGCCCATCCGTCCCACGGTCATCCGCGACGGCAAAGCGCGCCTGCTCATCCAGCAAAAACCCTTCGAAGTACCGCTCGACCGCCTCTCCGAAGCCGACCAGGAATTCATCCGCGCCCTCGACACCGCCATTGCCAAACAAGCCGCCGGAACCGCCGAGGGGAAATAAAAAAGCTTTTGCCATCCTTTAAGATGGTGGCTCGGGACGGAATCGAACCGCCGATATGATCCAGCCCATTTTACGCTCCTTTTGGGTTGTTCCACGATGTCGTGGAATGCCCATTTTTCAAGGGATGACAAGCTTAATGACAGAGTGACATTGTAGATGACAAGATGACAAATGTGTGAAAAAGTTGTGTGAATGGACCCTGAATTCTCCATCTACCGGCAGAAAAACAGCCCCTATTACAGGGTTGTTTTTCGCTCGTGGGACGCGTCCAAAGGGCGCTTTGTGCGGCTGTTCAAAACGACCAAGGCGACCACCCTCCAACAAGCCACTCTGGTGGCCTCCGCTTACGTGACGGCGACGGCAAAGGCGGCGCCAGATGGCGAGGGCAAGAGGCCGCGGTTCACTCGCGAGTCCATCCTAGATGCCGTGAACGCAGTCCTCACTCTCGCCGGTGTTGATGCCGTAATCCATACGATGGGCTGGAAGTCCTACGCCGAGCAGTGGTTGCAGGCAAAGAAAACGTCCCAACGCGAGGGTTCGCGCAGCGCCGAGTCGTTCAAGACCCACATCAATCACTTCACGAAGTTCCTCGCCGACAAGGAGCAGCCGTTGAACACCCTCACCACACAACAACTCCGTGCTTTTCAAAAGGCGCAGGTGGAGCGAGGGATTTCTGGCGGCACGGTGAACAACATCATCCAGACCATCGACTCCATTCTCAAGCAGGCCGCCGCCGAAGGCTACATGCCACGCAATCCAATGGACCTGGTGGCAAAGGTGGAGGAGGAGACGCGGGAGAAGGATCCGCTCACCCTCAAAGAGATTCAACAGGTCTTGGACTACCTGACAGAAACAAAGGATCTGACCGAGGAGGAAAAAAGGGACTGGAAAACCGCCACCCTCATCGGCATCTGCACGGGCCAGCGTCTCAGGGACTGCACGAATGCGATGTGGACGCACATCGAACGAAAGTCCCCTTGGTGGGTATGGACGAACACTCAACTCAAGACTGGCACCCGGGTGGAAATCCCCATCGTCGGGCCGTTGGCGAAGCATCTGCGCACTCTGGACACGGGAGATTCGCTCTACCTCTGCCCTTCGCTGGCCGGACGCCCGGCAGGGGGCGCCACGGTGGGGCTGTCGGCGGAATTTATCGCGATCCTCGATGCCGCCGGAGTGAAAGGGACCGTGGTAAAGCCTGAGGGTGAGGGGTACACTTGGCGCTCCAAGACGTTTCACAGCCTGCGCCATACCTGCAATTCGATCATGGCCAATGAAGGGGTGTCGATGGACGTGCGGAGGAAGATCATCGGCCACGCCAGCGACAAGATGAACGCGCGCTACACCCACCTGGAGATCGCCACCAGCGCAAAGGCGTTGGCGGGGGCTATCGGGGGGGCGTTGTCCCCCAAGAAAAAGGCGACGAAGAAGAAGGCTGGGTGAGACTCTTCACCGCCAATGCACGTCAGGCAGCCCTGTGAAGCCGCAGGCCTCGCGCACGCGCTGCATGGGGAAGGCGGGGCCGGGATCGTCCTTGCGCTCCGGGGCGATGCAGTCGTGGCCGGTGATGTCGTCGAGGTTGTAGCGTTCCACCAGCACGCGGGCGACGGCGCTCAGGGCTTCGATCTGGGCTTCCGGGTATTTCTCCCAGGCTACGTCGCGGCCCTTGGGGCCGCGGTTGCGGTGGGTGGCGAGCAGGACGCCGCCGAAAGCGGGGTCATTCTTGCGTGCCCATTCGATGACCTTGGCGTTGGCTCCCGCGTTGGCCAGTTCGATGCCGATGGCGAACGAGTTGCAGGACGTGTACCGCTTGTCGGTGTTCGGATCAACCCAGCGGGACGCGCCGGCGTGGCTGATGGTGCGGTCGAAGCGCCGGGATTGGTAGATCGTGCCGTCGCGGTCGATGGTCAGGTGGGCGCCGAGATCGATCTTGCGCTGTTCTGCGCCGCGCCAGAACTTGATGCTGGAGAGCGCCGAGGCACCCGCGGTGAAGTGGATGACCAGACAGCGACGAACGGGCATGGCGCGCCCGCCGTCGATGTTTCCGACTGGCTCCAGCTTGGCGGGTTCAAGGATGTGGTTTGGTGTCACTTTCATCGTCGGTGTCTCCTTCGTTGCGCGGTGGCGCGGTTGTCTCGTTTGGCTGCTATTCCGATTGGCGCTCCCTTCCTGCCGGCCACGAGCACGAGCGTATGCACGAGCCCGCAGTCACAGCAGGTGATCTGAAACGGCACTTTGGATTCTACCGCCCAGCCCTCGCCATCGTGGCGCTGGATGTGTCGGGTGCGTGGCATCTGTGGTTGGGGGCAGTTTTATTTGGCGTGCTCGAATTGCTGCCCGGCCCGCTCAAGCCGCTTGCCGAGGATTTGGACGTATTCGCTCATCACCCGTTGCTGGGAGTAGAGCAGATCCTTGTCCTCGCGTGGCAGCTTCGGGAATGCGTCCGAGGCCATGAACGTGTTGAGTTTGTTCAAGCGGCGGGCGGTTTCTTGAGTCTCAGCGAGGAGACGTGCTCTTTGTTCTTCGGTCATTGCGTTTTTCATAGTGTCATGATTCCCTCCAATGCATCCACCCAAAGGCGCGGACTGCCCGGTACATCATGCGGCGGCGGAAGCGCGACACGCCGGCGGCGGCGAGCATGTTGGCGAAGAGTTTGTCGGCTTGCTTGCGCGTCCAGGGGGCGTCCACGGGGAGCCATTCACCAGTCTCCTCATTGAGACGGCAAAACGAACCAGGCGGCAGCCTCCCGGCATGGCGGTAAAGCCAATCATGCACCCAGGCGCCGGCGCGGTGCAGTCCGTCGGGCGTGAGGCCGGTCAATGTCCACGCGAGACGCGGGATGCTGGCCCCGTCGCCGGAGAATCCGGCGGGCAGGGTGATGGTCCACTCCCAGCCCTCCGCGCTCCAGCGGTAGGTGTAGTCCTTCTCCAGCGCGTAGCGATGCCTGCCACGGTCAGAGATCGGGATGATAGAGGGCTGGGGAATGCGCGGGATCATGTTTTGACGGGTTCCCCTTCCACTTCTTTGTCCTTGGTCGGCTCCGGCTTGATGCCGAAGAACCGGGATGCCAACCCGTCCAGGATGGCGGGCAGCCGCCTGTCGATGAGGCCCACGAGCCAGCTTACGATGCGCTGACCCGCCAAGGCGAAGACAAACCCCGCCGTCGCCCAGGCGTGCCAGGTCAGCGCATCGAGCCACTGCGGCCGCAGCAGATGGATCAACAGCCCCGGCAGCACCGCGCCGCAGAACATGCCGGCGGCGATCACGGGCAGGGCTTTGACGAAGTGCCTCTCCCCGCGCGGGCGCCCCTGGAGATCCAGCACGACGAACAGCACGGCGGCCATCGCGCCGACGATGGCGTACATATCGGCATGGCCGGGTCCGATCATCACGGTGGCGAGGGCTGGCATGATGAGCACGAGGTAGAGGGGGACGGAGGAAGTTATGGCGGGCATAAGGTCAGGTCAGTGGAAGGGGGTAAGGAGAAACCAGGCGATGAGCGCCAGGGCGAAGATTTCGAGAAAGAGATCGATCATGGTGAAAGGGCATTGCCGATGCCTTCGGCGACGGGTTCCAGGGCTTCCGCTCCGGCCTTGACGGCCTCGCCCATCAGCTCGTAACGCGGCAGGGCGGTTTCATCCTTGCGCCAGACGCGGTGTTCGAGGACAAGATCGCCTTTGCGCGCGACGGTCTCTTCGTATTCGGTGTTGGTCAGCACGCTGCCGCCGGCGGTGAGGATGCGCGTCGTCACGCCGTCCGGGCCGGTGCGCTCCAGGTAGGAGGGGCCGAGGGAGCAGGAGGCCAAGCTGAGCGTTAGCATGATGGCGCAGATGATAGAGCCGAACGCAGATGATAGAGCCGAAGCTTGTAGTTTTTGAAAATGATGCTGCGGCCAGAACGGTCTTGCGTATCCTGGCGGGTTGATGCCTTCGTCACCTATGCCGACCTTTTCGGCGACACCCACCAGCGGCGGAGCTTCGGCGGGGTAAAAGCGCCGCCCGATTTCAGCCGCCACGGCATCAGGCTTGTCCACGAGGTCATGGTACCACACGACCAGCGCGTCTGTTTTTCGCCAAGCCGCAACGTGGTCAACCCAAAATTGTACGGGATCATAAAACATGCCGCGCATCGCCGCCATGTTGTCGCGCACGCCCTCATCATGGAGACCATACCCGATCACATCGCCCGCCTTGCCGTCCAGGTAGTCGGAGAAAGATAGCCCGGCCAATCTCTCGCGCACGCCCATGTTTTGGGCGCCGCCCGTTGTCCAATGAATCCACGTCGAATAGATGCAGTCCGCTGGGTCGCGCAGCACATACACCACCCGCCTCCCAGGGTGCAGCGCCGCCACGATCTCAGGCATGGCGTGCGTCTTGATCCAGGGTCGGCCAAAGTTCCGGCGCGCCAACTCGCCCGCCAAATGCGTCCCGCTACGACGGTGGGAGGCAATGACAAGTGAGTCTTTCTCAGGCGCTCCGCCCACGAAGTCGCAGTAGGCATCCACTTTGACGAGGCGGGTCGCGCTGAGAGGCCGCATGGCCTTGTTGACCAGCGTCTTAGCGGTCTCAACAATGCCCTCCGGGTCAAGCAGGGGCGCGGCCTTGACGTGGCAGGCTTCGCCCAGCACGCGCCGGTACTCAGGATCAGCCAGCTTGCGCAACATGGTCACGGCGGACATGATGCTAGGGGCGAAAAACGATCCGGCTGAGTTCACCACCGATTGGCCCATCGCCGGGACTTCGGAGGATGGAATCAAACAGCTATCTGGCAGGTAGTCCTTCACCCCGCCGACATCAGTAGTTAGAACGGGCATCCCCATGACGGCGGCCTCCGCGCAGTGAAGCTCGAAAGCTCCGGCGTTGTTAAGCTGGACAAACGCATCGTGGCTTTGGTAGAGCCTCAGCATTTCATTATCGCTAACATTTTCGGCCACCAATCTGATGCGACTGTCGCCCGCGATCATGCCTCGCACCGCGTTGACATAAATCTCGCACGCCCCGCGCAGTTTGACGGTGAGAGACACTCGCCGCTCGCTCGCTCCCGGAGGGAACGCCAGCCAGAACGCCGCGATAGTGCCCATGACGTTTTTGCGCGCGGCACAAGGAGCGCTGGCCGTCAGCAGCCGCAACCCCCCGTGTCCCTCTTGTGTGCGCAGGTGGCGCGGCATGACGACCGGATGCGGCACGACATGCACGGGTGTTGTGACGCCAGCCGCCAATATCGCCGCCTGGCTCGCCTTGCTCGCTGTCCAAATCTGCACCAGGGCGTTAGCGTGATTCACTCGCGATGGGTGCATGATCGAGCTTTCCACCACCCAATAGCCTATCGTTGGGCGATCCAATACATACGGGGGAATGGCTTCGCCGGGGGTAATCTGCTGGAGAATGACCTTGCCGGACGGGTGTTTGGCGGAGACAGAGGCGGCGGTGAATCCCGCCCGGCGCAGCATTTCAATATTCCGATTGGCCGCGACACTGATGCCGCAAGGGTTGGCGGGCATGATGACACCGACATCCACGCGCGGCGGAGCAGGTTCTACGGGGGCGCCGCCGTAGGCGCGATGCGCCGCCAATCGTTCTTTGAGTTGAGGGGTCATGTTAGATTTTCAAAATTTCCTGCCATGCTGACTCCAGGGTCACGGGCGGCAGAGGTTCGGGCAGATTGTTGGAGCGGTTCGTATTGATGGTCTCGGCCAGCAGCGCCCAGATCAGGGGCACCATGGAATGATCGAACGGCACGTCGGTGACGGCGGTCCAGCGTGCCAGCGCCTCCCAGCGCTGCGGGCCATCCTCGGTGGCGGCCTCAATGAAGCTGGGGATGCCGGCGGGGTTGATGGCCATGCGGGAGAGCCAGACCTGGATTTGCCACATCTTCGCGTCCCGCAGGCGGGCCGGGGCGCGAGGCAGGTTCAGCTCACGCGCCTCGCTCTCCAGCATCTCGTTTTCTGCCGGGGCGTAATCGTCATCGGCCAGATAGACGTGAGCGATCTGGTCGGCGGCGTTGATGATGGCGATTCGTTTCATTCTGTGCCGAGGTAAGAGCCGTGGTTGGTCATGGTGGGTTCCGTATCGAAGGCGGCCACGGAAGATGAGTAGGCCACGCCACCCACATCATTCCCGGCAATGTAACCCACGTAGCTGTTGTAGAGCGTGACGTAACCGCTGCCGCCCTCGCCGCCGCCGTTATCGACGCCTCCGGCCACACTGAGCACGGACACATGAGAGTTGCGCAGCGTCACCACACCGCCAGGGCCGCCTGCGTCCTCGTCGGTGCCATCGCCGCCTATAAGATAGACGTTGGCGGCGCGCAGGGAGCCTTTGACATCCAGGTTTCCGCCGCCGCCGGGGGCTATGCTTTCATACCCTCCCGCTCCGGCCCCGCCCGAGAGGAAGAGGCTGTTGAATACACAGTCACCTTCCAGCGTGAGGTTGCCTGCGCCTTCGCCCTCAGCGCCGTTCAGTGTCACGGTGCCAGCCCAAATGTCGCGCAGCGTCAGACTGACGCCGATGCCCGCCACGCGCTGAATGGTCGAGGCGGTGAAGCTGTGACCTCCTGCATCTTCCACGGTCGCGGTGCCTTGCGTCTGGATCAGTGTCACTACCGTCTTGCCAACGCCGCGGCCGCGCAGGGAGACGCTTTGGGCCACGAGCAACCCCGCGAACGTGCCGACTCCGAGGTCAAACACCCGCGCACCGGCGGTGTAGGCCGCTTGGATGGTGAGATATGGCTTGTCGGGTTTGCCCACCTCGGCGGTGCCATCATTCCCGTCACTGCGGACGTAAGCGACGTTGGGATCACTGATCGCGCTGCCGCCGCCTTCTCCAGGGTCGCCTTTGTCCCCTTTTTCGCCCTTGAGTTCGCTGAGGGCGATCAGGTCGGTCCATTCGCTCTCCCCGACAAGGCGCCATTGGACGTGCGTATCCCCCTTCTGGAGTTCCATCTCCCGGCCATCGGCTCCGTTCGTGCCATCGGCTCCGTTTGTGCCGTCCTGTCCGGTGATCTCGCTGAGAGCGACGAGGTCGGTCCATTCGTCCTCACCTTCGTAGCGCCACTGGAGGTGGGTGTCGCTCTTTCGGAGTTCCACCTCCCGGCCGTCCTCACCGTCCGCGCCGGCGGCCCCCGTTTCTCCGGTGTCGCCTTTCTCGCCCTTCAATTCGCTGAGCGCAATCAGGTCCGTCCACTCCTCATCTCCTTCGTAGCGGGTCTGGATGTGGGTGGCGGTGACGCGGATTTCGAGCTGGTCGCCCTTTGGCCCCGCTGGCGCGGACGAGCCGTCGCTCGGCTGGGGGCGGTAAACGGAGATCATGCTGCCCTCCGGCACGCCGCCGCCCGCGCCCTCGACGACGGTGACGGGCTGGCTGAGCAGTCCGCCCTCGATGACGGCATACCATGCCTGCTCCGCCGGCTTGCCGCCGAGGAACGCGGTGGAGGCCGCGCCGCTGGTAGGCTCCAGGGCGAGTCCGGTCTGCGGTGTCACGTCCGGTCCGCCGATCCACACCCGCAATCCGTCCGCCGGGACTTCCAGCGCCGCCCAGGTGCGGCGCGACGGACCCTTGGCCTCCAGCAGGAGGGTGGGTGTTTGGGTGACGATGACGGCGGACATGGGGTGGTGAGTCAGACGGGGTAGCGTTTCGTGGGATCGAAGCCGGAGAGGCTCAGGCGGAAGGACAAGGAAATGGAGGCGTGCTGCTGCTGCGTTTGGCGTTGCTCGAACCCTTCCTCTACCTGCTTGCTCACCGCCGCACTGCGCAGGCTCTCGCTCTCGGTGACACGCGCACCCTCGATGGTCGTGCGCTCGGACTGCGACGACTGCCCACCCTGTTGCGTGGTCGTTCCCTGGCGCGTGCTGG
>CAZNKC010000107.1:0-16974 GCA_964573315.1 uncultured Verrucomicrobiaceae bacterium
AGACCGGCCTGCTCGTCTTCGGCACCCTGCACACCAACAACGCCCGCAAGACCGTTGACCGTATCGTGGACGTCTTCCCCTCCGAGCAGCAAAGCCAGGTCCGCACCATGCTCGCCGCCTCCCTCAAAGGCGTCGTCGCCCAGCTCCTCATGAAAAAAGCCGACGGCAAAGGCCGCGTCGCCGTCAACGAGATCATGGTCTCCAACGCCGCCGTCGGCGCCATCATCCGCGAAGGCGCCACCCAGAAGCTCTACGACGTCATCATCGGCGGCAAATCCGAAGGCATGCAGTTCATGGACGAAGCCATCTGGAACCAGCTTCGCGACGGCTACGTCACCCCGATGGAAGCCTACATGAAAGCCATCGACAAAAACCGCTTCAAATCCTTCCTCCCGCCCGAAGACGCCGCCGTCGGCATCGCCTCCGGCGGCGACGAAAAAGCGCCCGGCAAAAAGTAAGGCAAAAGAAGCTGCCGGCTCATGTCATCAAAGATGACGGGTATGGCAAGAGAACCCCGTAGGGGTTGCCCATGAATAGCCGGGGGTTGAGGAACGAAACCCCCGGTCAAGCCGTGGGCGCCCCCCTGTTGAGGGCGAACCCTGAAGGGGTTCTCCAATGCTGGCAACGCTCTGTTCCCCGCATTGGGCAACCCCTCCGGGGTTGATCCACGGAAACCACTGCGTTGCCTTCACACCGGGGGTCTTTCGACCCCCGGCTATTCACAGGGAACCCCTCCGGGGTTCAACTCGTCGTACCCATCGCTTGAACATACAGCGTGTAACTGTGGCGCGAGCCGCTGGCTCGCCGCCCCGCTCTGGGCGCGACCGAGCCGTCGCCCCACTCCCCCACTCCCCCACTCCCTCATTCTCTCATTCTCTCATTCTCTCTACTCCCACTCCACCAAATCCCCCGCGTCCGCTGCCCCATACATCGCCTCCACCACCGGCATCTTCCCTTCTCCGGAAACCTCAAGCGCGATGGGCGCGCACAGCCCCAAAATCGCCGGCAGATCGCCATACTTCACCGCCCCCGGCACGAAGGCCCGATCCCACTGGCTGGTGAGTTTCGCGAAACGAAACCCCTCCGTGTTCACCACCACCCGCTGCACCGCCTCCGGCCCGGCGATCATCGCCGCCAAACCCGCCACCGCCGCCATCTCGCCGCTGCCTGTCAGCGTTACTTCTTTCACCCCGCCTTCAAACCCCGCCTGCTCCGCCATCCTTGACGCCGCCGCCAGCACTACCAGCGTGTCATGCACCCAGCGCATCAGCAGTGGTGGATTGTAACCATAAGTGTAACCACTCCAGGCCTGCCAGGAATCACGCTCCTTCAGCGTCTCCGGCTTCACGCAAGGGTTCTCCTTCGCATCCGCGAGATAAAGCTTGGGCATAATTTCCAAAACACCCACGCCTGCCTCCCCCCTGCCGGACAAGTTGACCACCACCTTGCCATTCCATTTCGCCGGCTTGTTGATTTCAACTGGCACATGCTCGCCACCGTATGCGTTCGTCACCCTCCCAACCCTTGGGCTGCCGAACGCCAACGTCCAACCCTCCGGCATCTCCCGCCCCACCATCATCCGCCACGCCTCGCCCACCACCAGCACCGCCTCGGCCAGTTCATTTTCGTTCTCCGGCTTCAGCAGCGGCTTGATCTTCGCGTCGGAAAGCTCCGCCCACTTTTGCATCAACGCCGCCTCATGCGCCGCCCCCGCCTTGTCACCTTCCGGAGCCGGATGCTCCGCCGTCCACACCGTCAAATCCTCCGGCGTCGAAAACTCAAAATCCCGCTCATCGATGGACACCGCGCCCAGCTTCAAATGCCGCTTCATGAAGAAATACATATCAGTCCGCGACACCTGATTGTAGTTGTGCTTGAACTGCGTCGCGAACAGCGCCGACACATTGTCCGGCTTCCCGATCCGCGTGTAAAGCGCCTGCAAATCCGGGAAACCCTTGGTATCCAGTTCATGCGTCCAATCGTCCGCCGTCGTCAGCCCCAGCGGACGCGGCGCCGTCGCCGCCGCGATGTCGATGTTCCCCTGCCCCACCCGCAGGTAATGGCCGTTCTCGCAGGTGCAGCCGCCCTGCATCGCCGTGGACACCATCACGCACGGAAACGCCGCCGTCACCCGGTCATCGATCGCCGTCAGCATCATCGTCTGCGTCGCCCCGCCACTCGCCCCGGTCACCGCGATGCGCTTTTTGTCCACTCCCTTCACCGACTCCAAAAAATCCAGCGCCCGCACCGAGTTCCAGGTTTGCAGGCCGAAATTCGTCTGCAAGCGCAGATCCGCCATCGCGCTATACAGACCCCACGTCCCCGGCTCGCTGCCCTTCAAACCCTCCTGCGCCCCGCTGCGATGCTCCGCGATCTGGATCGAGTCCGCATTCCCCAGCGTGTCCCAATGAAACACCGCGCAGCCCATCCGCGCCAGATGCACGCAACGCGCCTGCAAGACCGACCGCGCCGCACTCACGAACCGCTCCGCCCCGCTGTGCAGTTGCTCCGCCGTCCCCTTCGAGTCCGCGCCCAAGTCCATGAATCGCCCCTTCGGCCAATGCCCGTGCGGACAGAGCACGCCCGGCATCAGCTTCTCCGGCAGCGGCTTCGGCAGATACAAATTCCCCGTCACATAATGCCCCGGAAAGCTCTCGAAAAACACCCGGTCGATCGTGTAATCCTCCCGTTCCACCCGGCCATGAACCACCGCCTTGAGCGGCGTCTTCTCCGGCAGCGGCCACAACCCCGCCGCCAGCAGCACCCGGTTTTTCACCATCTCCCGCTTCCCTTCCCAATCCGCCTCCCACGCCGCCACATCCATCGGGAAGGAACTCGTGTAAAGCTCCCGCAACGGCCTCTCAGGTTCCGCCGCCGGCTCTTGCGCCCAAACGAAAGCTCCCAAGAGAAAAAAAGCCTGCGCCAGAAGAAGGTTGCGTTTCATGCCACAATCACTGCACAACCAAGGGGCAAAGGTCAAGCTTTCCCGCTCCCTTGACGATTTTCCAGCCATCATACCGCAAGAGCCCTATCCGCTCACGACCATGTCACTTTTTCCACGACCCATTGATTGGATATTGGGTTCCCTCAAATGCTGAACTCGCCGATGTCGCCGCGTTTTTTCTTGGCGTTTTTGTCGAGGATTTGCAGGCCGGCTTCCTTGGTGACGACGAGAGAGTGCGGCGGGACGCTGTGCATGAGGAAGACGTTGGCGCCGATGGTGCTGCCTTCGCCGATGGTGGTCTCGCCGCCGAGGATGGTGGAGTTCGGATAGATGGTGACGTTGTCCTCGACGTTGGGATGGCGCTTGCTGCCGCGCACGATGTCGCCGTTTTCATCCTTGGCAAAGCTGCGCGCGCCGAGGGTGACGCCGTGGTACAATTTCACGTTGTTGCCGATCGTGCAGGTCTCGCCGATGACGACGCCGGTGCCGTGGTCGATGAAGAAATGGGTGCCGATGCGGGCGCCGGGGTGGATGTCGATGCCGGTTCTCGCGTGCGCCCATTCGGTCATCATGCGCGGAATGATGGGCACGCCTTCGCGGTAAAGCCGGTGGGCGAGGCGCTGGATGGCGATGGCTTCGACGAAGGGAAAGGAGAGGATGATCTCCTCCTGGAGGCGCACGGAGGGATCGCCGCCGAGGGCGGCTTCCACGTCGTGTTTGAGCAGCTCCCGCACCACGGGGATGGCGCGCACGAAGCGCCGCATGACGGGCACGGTCTTGCCGGTGGGGCGTTTGGGATCACCGATGCGCACGCTTTTGCGCACCTGCTCCTGGAGGCGGCGGATGACGGACATCATGCGCTCGGCGGTGAGCTGCTCGAGGGCGCCGTCATGCACGACGTCTTCGTCGTGAAAACCGGGGAAGATGATTTGCAGGAGGTCTTCGCAAATCTTGCTGACGACGCGCTTGGAGGGCAGGTTGTTGGCGTCGGCTTGGTTCAGTCCGCCGAAGCGCTCGTAGGAGGCGAGCAACTCCGGCAGGCGCCAGTCGTTGATGTCGAGGGCGGGGTTGGCGGGCTTGCGAGTGGACATGAACTAGACTCTCCGGTTCCACGGCGCTTTGGCCAGCAGCAGGCCCATGCCGCACCAGTCGGTGATGCCGGCGAAGATGAGGCCGGCGCCGACGAAAGCGGAGAGCCCGAAGAAGGCTGGGTGAACAAACCAGCCGAGCAGGACGCCGGTGAGCACGAGGAAACCGGCGGCGATGCGCACTTGGCGTTCCAGGCTGATGGTCTTCACTTGGCCGCGCTCGACGGGAAATTCGGCGGCGATCCAGGCGAGGGTGCCGCCTTCGACGACGACGGCGTTGTCAAAGCCTTCCCTGGCAAAATGCTCCGCGGCCTTGGCGGCGCGCTGGCCGCTGCGGCAGAGGATGTGGATGGGGCGGTCCTTGGGCAGTTGGCCACTTTCGACAAGGGCTTTCGGGGCGAGGCTGTCCAAGGGCAAAAGCCGCGCCTGGGCGACGTGGACTTCGGCATATTCCACCGGGGTGCGCACGTCGATGACGGCCAGCTCGGGATCGCTGGCGAGGCGCTGGTGGAGTTCATCGACGGTGATGGTGGGCATGGCGGGGGCGGGTTAAAAGGGGAACCACGAATGGACACCAATAAACACGAATGAAGATGAGGCGTGGATCACCTTTTTATGGATTCCCCTATTCGTGTTCATTGGTGTCCATTCGTGGTTTCAAAGTCAGCGGCGGGGCAACTGATGCAGGGCGGCGACGAGCGCGTCCACTTCGGAGAAGGTGTTGTAAAAGGCGAGCGAAGGACGCACGGTGGTTTCCTGGCCGAAGTGGCGCTGCGCGGGGAGGGCGCAGTGGTGGCCGGCGCGGACGGCGATGCCTTGCTTGTCGAGGTGCTGGGCGATCGCGTCGTTCGACACGCCAGGGATGATGAAGGAGAGCACGCTGGCTTTGTTCGCGGCGGTGCCGATGGGTTTCAATCCGGGCACGGTGGCGAGCGCTTGCGTGGCGTACTCCAGCAGCGTGTGCTCATAGGCGGCGATGGCGGGGATGCCGACGCGGAAGAGGTAATCGATCACGGCGCCGAGGCCGACGACGCCGGCGATGTCGGGCGTGCCTGCCTCGAACTTCTCCGGCGCGGGGCGGTAGATGGTTTTCTCGAAGGTGACATCCTGGATCATGTGACCGCCGCCCTGCCACGGCGGCATTTCATCGAGCAGGTGCTTTTTGCCATACAACACGCCGATGCCGGTGGGGCCGAAGATTTTGTGGCCACTGAAGACATAAAAATCGGCGTCGAGCGCGGAGACGTTCACCGGCAGATGCGGCGTGGACTGCGCGCCATCCACGAGCACGACCGCGCCGACGGCGTGCGCCAGCGGGATGATCTGCTCGACGGGGGTGATGGTGCCGAGGGCGTTGGAGACATGGGTGAGGCTGACGATTTTCGTTTTCTCGCTGAGCAATTTGGCGAACTCTTCCAGAATGAGTTCGCCGTGGTCGTTGATAGGCGCGACGCGGATAACGGCGCCGGTTTGCTCGGCGAGGAGCTGCCAGGGCACGATGTTGGCGTGGTGTTCCAGCGTGGTGAGCAGGATTTCATCGCCGGGGCCGACGTGGCGGCGGCCGTAGCTGTTGGCGACGAGGTTGATGGCCTCGGTGGTGCCGCGCAGGAAGACGATCTCTTTGGCGTCCGCGGCGCCGAGGAATTGGCGGACTTTTTCGCGGCCCGCCTCGAACAGCTTCGTCGAGCGCTCGGCCAGGACGTGGGCGGCGCGGTGGATGTTCGAGTTGTCGCGGCCATAAAACTGCGCGGTGGCGTCGAGCACGGCCTGCGGTTTGTGCGTGGTGGCGGCGTTGTCGAGGTAGATGAGCGGGTGGCCGTTGACGCGCTGGTGCAGCGCGGGGAAGTCACGGCGCACACCTTCGACATCGAAGCTGCTGAGCGGCGAGGCCGCGGGCGCGGGCAGGGCCGCGCCTTCGAGGCCTTTGAGAAAGTAAAACTCCGGCGGCTCGTCGAGTACCTGGATTGCCTGCGGGAACGAGGGCTCGCGATAAAGCGTGGCCAGATCGTGCTCCACGGGCTGGCTGGCGGAACGCGGGCCGAGCAGTTCCGCGTAATAGTTCGGCTCGCCGTACTCGAATGATTGGCTGTCGCCGCTCGCGTGCGTGCCGGTGGGCGGTGGGGCTTCTCCCGCACGAGATTCAGGCTCCGCGGCGACGACGGTGGGATGCACGGGCGCGGTGGATGAGGTGGTGGGAAAGCCGCCGTTGAGGCCGGCGTCACGCGTGTCCGCCGAGGGCGGCGCGGGTTGCGGGGCCGCGTTCACGGGCAGTTGCGCGGGCACGCCGGCGAGCGTGGCGGGCGCGGTCGCAGGCAGGTCGGGCGCCTGCGAGATGCCACCGCCTTTGAAAAACCCTCCCACGAGCTGGGTGATGAGCGCGGTGTCCGCGGCTTCCGCGCCCTCGCCCGTGAAGGACGGGGGAAGATCAAGCCTTGGGATAGACATACTCGTGGTAGTGGGTCACCGAGACATTGCTGAGCAGGCCGATGGCGTCCTCGTCGAGGGCGGCCACGGAGAAGTAGCGGGTCACGAGATGGGAGGCGATGGAGTGCTCGTTGGTGCCCATGTAGCGCACGGACAGGCCGGGCTCGATCTCGCCGGTGACGCCGGCTTTTTGCAGGCCGACCACGCCGCGCTGGTTCTCGCCCACGCGCAGGAGCAGGATGCTGGTGGTGCCGTTTTTCGCGAGCGGGATTTTGTCGCTCGGAATGAGCGGGATGCCGCGCCAAGTGATGAAAGGTGAGCCGAACAGGGAGACGGTGGGCGGCGGCACGCCGCGGCGCGTGGCCTCGCGGCCAAAGGCGGCGATGGCCTTCGGATGCGCGAGGAAGAACGCGGGCTTTTTCCACACCAGGGTGAGCAGCTCGTCGAGATCGTCCGGCGTGGGCGGGCCTTTGCGCGTCTTGATGCGCTGCTGCGGGGCGACGACGTTGAGGATGCCGAAGTCCGGGTGGGTGAGCAATTCGCGCTCCTCCTTTTCCTTCAACGCTTCGACGGTGAGGCGCACCTGCTCGCGGAGCTGATCGAAGCGGTTGCTGTAAAGATCGGTGATGCGGGTGTGGGTGTGCAGGATGGTCTGGATCGTGCTGAGATGGTACTCGCGCGGCTCCTCCTCGTAATCGACGAAGGTGGCGGGCAGCTTCGGCTCGCCCTCGTCCACGGTGAGCAGATCGACCGTGGGGCCGGGAACCTTGGAGACGACGCGGTTGACGCGATACACGCCGCCATCGACATCGACATAGGGCAGCAGCTTCAGCAGCCAGCGCGGCGAGATTTCATCCCACTGCGGGGCGGTGACGGTGGCGGTGGCCAGATTGCGCGCGGCATTGGCATTCAGCGCGGGGAAGGATTGGGAGGGTGCGGGCATGGGAGTGCGGGTTGCGTCAATGAGCGCCCGGGCCTGCGGTGTGTGCTTGGCCGGAGCTGGATGAATTGCTTGCGCCTCCCTGGTCGGGTCGGAAAAAGGAACGAGGCTGGCCGGCTCGGATTTTTAGGGCGGCCAGCGATCTCGCATCAGGTTGAAAATGGTCCAAAATCACTTGGTGTCAATCCGATGCGGGTTTTTGTCCTGGGAAAGTTTCACCAGCGGCGGGCGGCTGGGACAAAGCAACAGCCAGACCCGCCGCTCCCTGGAAGCGGCGTTCCCCAGCAAAGCGGTGCAGAGTCCGCCTTGGTTGAACCGCGAGGCAAGCCGTCGCACGGCCTTCGAACTCAAGCCTGTTTTCCCCGCGATCTCCCCCGCCTTCACTTGGTCGTGCAGCAACTGCAAAGCCTCAGCACGCTGGCGGACCCTCAGACCAGCCCAGGGGTTTCGCGACACAAATGATGTCAGCACCATTTGCTCCGCGCTCATGGAGATCGATGCCGGGACAGTTCCGCGCGTGCTCGGAGAGAACTGATGTTCAGGGGCATTCATGGTTGGTTCAAGAATTTGCAGGATTTGGGAGGACAGAGGCGATCACGGATGATGGCAGTTGGCAGGCCTTCCGTCGTGGGGATCGGCTGAGATGAGAACGTTCGGCTTATATCCGATTAAAACTATAGGATATAAATGCGCGACAAATCATTCTTGTCCAATAGGAATTTGAATTTCTTTTGATTCAGACGACAAGCCTCCAGACGCCCGGCCGCTGGATGCGCAAGATGTCCCAACGCTTCAGCGCTTTGCACCCTCTATAACCATTTGCCGGATGGGCTCTCAGCCTCTGGCTCGCCGCCCATTCATTCAGGCGACCGAGCCGGTCGCCCCACTCCGCCTCACTCCGCCTCACTCTTCCGCCAGTTCCAGCCCCAGGAAGGCGCGGACATTGCCGAAGCAGATGTTGCGGAGCATTGGCCCGAGCAGGGCGTCGTCGTCCGGCAGCAGGCCGGCCTCGACGTCGGCGCCGAGGAGGTTGCAGAGCGTGCGGCGGAAGTACTCGTGGCGCGGGAAGGACATGAAGCTGCGCGAGTCCGTCAACATGCCGATGAAACGGGACAGCAGACCCAGGTTTGACAGCGCGTTGATCTGCCATTCCATGCCTTCTTTTTGATCCACAAACCACCAGCCGGAGCCGAACTGCACCTTGCCCGGCATGGAGCCGTCCGCGAAGTTGCCGGCCATGGTGCCGAACAGGTAGTTGTCCGCCGGGTTGACGTTGTAGAGCACGGTCTTCGGCAGCTTGTCCTCCTGGTCCAGACGATCGAGAAAACGCGACAGCGGCACGCCTTGCAAGTAGTCGCCGATGGAGTCGCAGCCGACGTCCGCGCCGATCTGTTTGGCCAGCCGGGTGTTGTTGTTGCGCAGCGGGCCGAGGTGAAGCTGCATGGTCCAGCCTTTTTCGGCATTGAGCCGGCCCACGTGCAGCATGACGCCGCTGGCAAAGGCATCCTGTTCCCCGGCGCTGGCGGCCTCGCCATTGCGGGCGTTTTGGAAAATCTCCTCCGCCACTTCCTCCGGCACAAAGTGCGCGTGGCAGTGGTTCAAGCCGTGGTCGGAAAGACGGCCGCCCACGCTGTGGAAGAAATCGTGCCGCTGCGTCAGCGCCTCCAGCAGAGCGGCGTAACTGGTGACAGCCACGCCGCTGGCCGCGGCCAGTTTGTCGCACCACGCATTCCACGCCTCGGGCTGATGCACGGCCAGCGCTTTGTCAGGGCGGAAAGTGGGATAGACGCCGACCTCGTAGCCATCCGCCCGGCACTGCCGGTGCCAGGCCAGATCATCGATGGGATCATCCGTGGTGCAGAGCGCGCGCACCTTGAACCTCCGCAGCAGGTTGCGCGCGCTGAACTCCGGACTGGCCAGCATTTCCTTGGTCTGATCCCAAATGCGCGCCGCGGTGTCCGGGCCGAGCAGGGTGTCGATGCCGAAGTAGCGCTTCAACTCCAGATGCGTCCAGTGATAGAGCGGATTGCGCAGCGTGTGCGGCACGGTGCGGGCGTAGGCCAGGAATTTGTCGAACGGGTCCGCCTGCCCGGTGATGAGATGCTCAGGCTCGCCGTTGCAGCGCATGGCGCGCCATTTGTAGTGGTCGCCCTCCAGCCAGATTTCAAACAGGTTGGCGAACTGGCGGTCCTCGGCGATGTCCTTCGGCGGCAAATGGTTGTGGTAATCGAGCACCGGCTCCGCCTCGGCGAAGTCGTGGTAAAGATGGCGCGAGGAGGCGGAGGACAGCAGGAAGTCGTCGTGAATGAAGGCCATGATCGGGATGGGAAAAACGGCCTCCAGCATGAAAGCAGGCGCCGCCGGATGCAATCCTCAACTTGGCTGTGCGGGACACTTTTTTCCCGGAGGGCCGGGCTCTGTCCCGGCCCACTTTTTCTGCGGGCGGAGGGGGCGCGGAGCTTGGGGGCGGCAGGTGGACTCGCTCTGACCGGCTGAACCTGCCACCAGCGGCTCCGCACCGCCTCCGCCCGCAAACAAATGGGCAGGAATACAATCCCGCCCTCCGAAGGGACAGGCGGTTACAAACCGCCTGTCCTTGGCGCCGCCTCCCACCACGCCAGCAGGGCGCGCCGGGCGCGACGGACGCGGCCTTCCACGGCGCGCGTGGACAGGCCGAGCACTTCGGCGCATTCCTCCTGGCTGAGGCCCTCCACGGTGCAGAGGGTCAGGGGCAGCCGCAGTGCTTCCGGCAGCGACAGCAGGCCGCGCTCGAGTTTTTCCATCTCGCTGCGCCAGCCGCTGGCGTCATCGGGACGCGGGACCGCGCTGGGCATCTCCGGCAGGCCGTGCTCCAGGCTCACTGTCAACCGCGCCTGGCCCGCGCCGCGGCTGCGCGCGCGATCCCGGCACAGGTTCAGCGCGATGCGCAGCAGCCAGGCCCGGAAACGCCCGCGATGCTCGTACTCCGGCAGCGACTGCCAAGCGCGCACGAAGCAATCCTGGCAAACCTCCTGCGCGTCCTCCCTGCTGCCCAGCCAGTGCAGGCAGCAGCGATGCACGTCTCCCTGGTGCCGCTCGACCAACAGACCGAAGGCGGCAGTGTCTCCGCCGGCGGCGCGTTGCACCAGCGCCGCTTCCACGTCGGTGGCAGCCGTATCCGACTGCGGCAGCGCCGCCGCTTGAGTGATAGCCGCCGCGTCAATCATGGTGATCGTGGTCGTGCAACAAGCTGTCGTGGGTCCACCGCCGCAGCAGCTCCCGCTGCTTGGCGTTGAGATGCGTTTTCATCTGGAAAAAATGCTCGATGGTCGCCTCCTGCAACCGCCGTTGCGCCTCGCTCAACCGCGCCAGCGCCGCTCGTGTCTCCCCGCCAAACTCGGCGGACTCGCGCACTTGCAACGCCAGCGCCAGCCCCGCCTCCTTGATCTCCGCCCGCAGACGCAGCCGCTCGACCTCGAACGCTTCCTCCTGTGGCGCCATCGCCTCATGCTGTTCCGCGGTCAGCCCCAGGTTCCGGTGCATCCATTCGTGAAAAGCCGCCTCCGGCTCCGCGTGGCTGTGGCTGTGACCGTGCGCATGATCGTGTCCGCGCAGACGCAGCACCCACCAACTCGTCAGCGCGGAAAGCGCCAGCGTTCCCACCAGCCACGCGCCAACCAGCAGCCATCGTTTTTTTCTCATGCGCGCGCCAGATGGTTCAGGTTCCAGATTTTCAGCGCGCGCCCGGCCAAGCCAAGCCGCTGCCTTGGTACAAAGTCAGCGCCGGCGGCTCCGGCGTGGCCGCTTTCCGCGTCACCATCGCCGCCGCACCGATCGCCGCCACGGCGAGCAGCACACTCAAGCCGGCCAGCATCCCGCGCGTCCACAAAGCCAACGCCCTCGGCCGCAACGCCGCCAGCACGCTGGCGGTGAAATCCACCGGAGGCCCTTCCGGCGCCGCCATGCGACGCGCGCCCCGCAAAAGACGATCCAGTTCCCGTTCGGTCATGCGCGGATTGGAAACCTGTTTGCGCGGAAGCTCAACTGAAATGACAAAGGGGGTGGAATGACGAATGTCAGCGGGTGGAGACCGGGGAATGCAAAAGACATCGCGGGATATTCATTCGGACATTCGTCATTCCACATTCGTCATTCAAGATCACATCACCATCCCGCCGTCCACCGCCAGCACCTGCCCGGTGATATAGCGCCCATCCTCGGAGGCCAGGAAGAGCGCCGCCGCTGCCACATCGCGCGCCTGACCGAAGCTGCCGAGGGGGATTTTGGTCAGGATGGTCTCCTTGAGTTGATCGCCGAGCACCCCGGTCATATCGGTCTCGATGAATCCCGGCGCGATGGCGTTCACCGTCACGCCGCGCCCGGCGAACTCGCGCGCCACCGACTTGGTGAAGCCGATCAAACCGGCCTTGCTTGCGGCATAGTTCGCCTGGCCGGCGTTGCCGATGAGGCCGATCACCGAGGCCACGTTGATGATGCGCGCGTTTTTTTGCTTCAGCAGGCTGCGCTGGAAGGCTTTGACGAGGTTGAACGCGCCTTTGAGATTGGTGTCGAGCACCGTGTTCCAATCGTCGTCGCTCATGCGCAGCAGCAGGCCGTCTCGGGTCACGCCGGCGTTGTTGACCAGGATGTCCACGTGGCCGAAGTCCTCCAGCACCCGCTTGCCCAGCTCCGCCGTGGCCGCGCTGTCCGCCACGTCCACCGCATAAGCCCGCGCCGCGCCGGGATGCGCCGCGTTGATCGCCGTCGCCGCCGTGTCCGCGCTGGACTCGGTGCGGCTGACCACCGCCACTTTGGCGCCTTCCGCCGCGAAGCCTTCCGCGATTGCCCTGCCGATGCCCCGGCCACCGCCGGTCACCACCGCCACTTTGTCTTGTAATTTTGCCATACGCCGCCTTTTTTAGTCCGCCGCGCCGCGCCGTGCAAGCTTCATCACACGCAGGGCGGCTCTGTCGTGACGGGGAATATGGGGGTAGAAATATCTATGGCAGGAAAATGGCCGGAAAGAGATATCTGAAAAAATCTTCCTGCCATAGATGTTCCTACCCCATCATGGCTCCGGCTCCGGCGGTAGCAGATCCTCCCGCGCCATCAGTTCCGTCACGTTCAGCAGGGCCAGCGCGCGCGCCGGAGCGCGGCAGACTTCTCCCAGGAACGGCGTCAGCCGGTCCATCTCGGCGATGGCGGCATGGACCATCGCCGCGAGGATGTCCTGATCGGCATTTTGCGGCGGAAACACGTTCGTCATCCGGAACAGCACCGTGCCGCCGTCCCAGTCCATCTCGAAATTCCCCAGCGTCAACTGCTGGTTCGTGCGCATCAGCAGCTCCGCCACCTTGGCGCGATGGCTGGGAGGGAACGGAAAAGACGCCCGCGCCACCACGCTCGCCATGCGCGCCTCGCCGAATATCTGGACATGCAGCGGCACCTTGGTGTGATGCGCCTCGAAGTCCGTCTCAACTACCTCCCGCCCCGGCACCTCCCGGAAGTGCCAGCCGCGCGTCTTGAAAGCCTGCAAGGTGGCGGCGTAAAGCGGGGACATGCGGTCTTGGTCGAGGGTCGGTGAAAAAAGAAACAACGACGTTGGTCGGGGCGGCGAGATTCGAACTCACGACTTCTTGCTCCCAAAGCAAGCGCTCTACCAGGCTGAGCTACGCCCCGCGCGTCACGGGACGGAGATCATGCAGGCAAATGAAGCGGACGCAAGGGGAGAAAGCGATGCCTCTTGGCGGAGGGCGATGGCGAGTTTTGGCAACCCTTGCCAAGTCATTCCTTCCAGCCCCAAAGGGGCGACACAACAAAGCCCAGGGCAAGCGAGGCCCCGCCGAGCGCCGCCCTGGGTCAACATCGCCACTAACCCCGGCTCCAGGCCCAGCCCTGAAAGGGCGGGACAAACGCCGCGCAGGCAAGCGGATTTGGGTTGGGTAGAAAGATTGGGGGTAGAAACATTTCAGTTTCAAAAGGCGCTGTCTGAATCTTTCCACCCCCAATGTTTCCATCCCTTCCTCTGTCACGGCAAGGTTGTCCCGCCCTTTCAGGGCTGGAATTTGAGAGGGGTTATGCCGCGCCGGTTCCCAGGGCGGCGCTCCTGCGGAGCTTGCCCTGGGCTTTGTTGTGCCGCCCCTTTGGGGCTTAAACTGGCGCATCCAATGGGATGGTTGTGATTCGCGTTCACGCTTTGCCTTACTGTCGCGCTGTCGCGGCGTCCGGGATGGAGAGGTCATCGTAGCGGTACATCCTGAGTAAGGGGCGACTGTCATTACTGATATGGACAAGAATTGGCCGACTCAGAATCTCATCATCCATATTCTGGCGTGAGGGGATAGACAAAGGTTGAGGCTGGTTGTCGGCCAACAAGTCATCGATGCTTTTGAAACCGCGATGCATTTGCAGATCGTAGGTCCGAAATTCTTTTTGGGAGGCAAGGCGGTACTCGACACGGATCGCAAAGTCTCTATCAAGCGGGTATTTTTCATCGTGCGACCAATACGACTGAGATGAGCCTGTTATTGAAGCCCAACTCGGCGGTTCGGCGCTTGGGCGCTGCGCTGGAGGCAGCAGAGCGTAGAGTTGCCGCCGCGTCATCCCCGGCTCGATCATCGAGAGCAGCTTCTGATAGGCAGCCTTGCGGCTTTCGAGGGGTGATTTCGGCGTGGCAGAACACGCGGGCAGGAGGCATATCCCTGTCAGCGCCAGGAGGGGGGCATGGAGGCGCATGGGAGTTTTTATCATGCGGGCAAATGAGGGTCAAGAGGTCAAGGAGTCAAGGGGAAGACAATGATAAAGTGGCGCAACCATCTTGGTTGCGCGGGCAAGCTGGCAGCTTGCCCCACGTCCCGGCGGCTTGCGCCACGACTTGCGTTACTTTCCGCGTGCTTCCCGCTCCGCCGTGCGAATCTTGAATCCCGACTGGCTGCGCAACGGGAACGGCGGCGGTTTGTCCTCCGGCAGCGTGTCCAGCACGGCGCGCAGTTTTTCCCGCGCTGTTACGATCTCCGGGCTTGTGTCCGCGGCGAGATCGTTCGTCTCGTCCGGGTCGGCGTTGGCGTCGAAGAACGGGCCTTCGGAGTAGAGCTTGAACCTGCCGTCCCTCACCACCCGCGTGGTGTGATATTCGTTGAGAATCCATTCCCGATGCGGCGGCGCTGCCGCGTCCAGCAGGCAGGCGGCGAAGGAGCGGCCGTCCGGCTGGTGTTTCGGGTCCAGTGGCACGCCCGCGAATTCGCAGATCGTGGGATAGATGTCCGTGAAATCCGCCAGCGGCAGCACGCGCCCGCCGGGAATCAACGCGGGGCAGTTGGCCAGCAACGCCACGCTGCCGCCCGCCTCGTTCAGTTTGTAGAGTCCGCCGCGCACCTCGTGTCCGTGGCGGCGGGTGGAGAGGCTTTGCTCGGTGCCGTTGTCGCTGGCCACGAGCAGCAGCGTGTTTTCCCGCAGTCCCAACGCCTCCAGCTCCCGCGCCACCTCTCCGACCAGCCGGTCCGCGTAGCGCAGCATGTCGGCGAACATTTCCTCGTGCGGGCGGTTCTCGTCCCGGTTCAGGGGAGTCGTCGTCACCGGATGCGGGTAGGCGTTGCCGTGCGTCAGCACCATCGGGCAGTAGAGCAGGAACGGTTTGTCCCGATGCCGCCGCAGGAAATCCAGTGCGAACGCCTGGGACACATCCGGTCCGAACCCGCCCTCGTGCCGCTCGCGCTTGCCCTGACGCAAAAACACCGGATCCCAATAACGGCTCTCAATGTTCTGGATAAACGCCACGGTATCCTCCACCGACTCCCGCCGCACCGCGTCCCAAAAACGCTCCCACTCCACCGCGCTCATTTTGTCCTGGTCGAGGCTGCCCGGCCACGCCAGATGCTCGTCGAACCCATGCCGGTCCAGCGCGTCCGGCTCGTCGTAAAGATGGTTCACCTGCCATTTTCCCGTCATACCCGTGGCGAAACCGGCGGCTTGGAAAACGCGAGGAAAAAGAATCTCCCGCGCCGGGTCGAGTCCGCCGCCGCTGTAAAGCGCCGCGTCATGATGCAGGCGGAAACCTGTGCTATGCGGATACCGTCCCGTCAACGCCATCACCCGGCTCGGCCCGCAGACTGGCGCGGTGTAGCAATGCTCGAAGCGGACGCCGCCCGCCGCCAGTTTGTCGATCTCCGGCGTGCAACCCGCCTCGCCGCCGTAGCAGCCGAACCATTCCTGGCCCACGTTGTCCAGCAGGATGAATACCACGTTGCGCGGCGCTGCGGCGAGCGCGGCTGTTTGCATTTGGGAAAGAACGCACGCCGCCAGCACGGCGGCGAAAAAACGGGGAAATCTCGGCATGACAAACGATGGAACGTCCCCGTCCGTCGGCATCCTTCATCATCCAAAGGCGGCCCGCCGTGTCCGCCTCCAACTTTCCGGCTGCGGCTGCGCGCGGATTGTGTTAAAACCTGACGATGATGATTCCGGCGCGTTGTTTGATTGGGTTGGGTTGCGTTTTGCTGCTGGCGGCCATGACGTCCTGCCGCTCCACCTCGCGACCGGGCGAGACAGCGTATCTCGAACAGCCGGGAGGGCATTACGGCGAGCACGGCGAGTTTTACCCGGATACGGAAGGCTGGGGCGAAACCATGGTGCGGCGGGCGGAGGCGGTGGACGGGGAAGTTTTATTCACCGACAACCGCTCCTGGAATCTGCCCGGCGCCGATGTGTCCGTCAATGACGCGGCGCGGATGCTGGCCGGGCTGGGACCGGCGCGACCGGGTGACGGCTTCACTGACGTGCGGCGCACGTCGGCTTGGCTGGAGCATCAGCGCACGATGGACAAACTCTGGCAGGATTACGAATGGCGGCACGAACAGCCGATCCGCCAGTGGGCGGCGCGGGAGATGCCGGACTTGGCGCGTTCATCGACGTTGTTTTATCCGTTCAGCGGGCCGGACTTCCTCTTTGCCCAGGCGTTCTTTCCGCGCGCGGACACGATGGTGCTGTGCGGCTTGGAAAGCGCGGAGGCGCTGCCGCTGATGAGCCGGTTGTCCCCAGCGGAGGTCAGCGGCGGCCTGTCCAAATTGCGCACGGCGATCAGCAGCGTGATCCAGTTCAGCTTTTTCATCACCAAGGACATGCGCAACGACTTGCAGGCATCGCGTTTCCGCGGCGTGCTGCCGGTGCTGCTGGTGTTCATGGCGCGCTCCGGCCACACGGTGGAAAGCGTGGACGCCATCCGCATCGCGGCGGACGGCAGCCCGGTGATCGTGCCGGTGACGGGCGGCAACGCGCCGGGCCTCATGATCCGCTGCCGCTCCCCGCGCGGCGGCTTGGTGCGGGTGTTTTACGTGCGGCAAAACCTGGCCGACGACAGCCTGAAACCGAACAGCCCCTTCCTTGCCTTCGTGCGGCAGGTGGCGCCGGGCACGGCTTTCACCAAAAGCGCCTCCTACCTGATGCACGAGAGTTATTTCTCGACCATCCGCAACTATTTGCTCAACGAACGCACCGCGCTGGTGCAAGACCCCTCCGGCGTGCCCTACCGCTCCTTCGATCTCTCCGTGTGGAATCTGTCTCTGTATGGCAACTACCGCCGCACCCTGGCTTTGTTCGGCGAC
>CAZNKC010000108.1:0-16920 GCA_964573315.1 uncultured Verrucomicrobiaceae bacterium
TGGGCAGAGGGCTGTGGGCAGAGGGCTGTGGGCTGTGGGCTGTGGGCTGTGGGGTGGCCTTCTTGACTCCTTGACGCTTCTTCACCCTTTTAATGATCGCCTAAAGGCTCGACTCCAGCGTCCGCCGGTCGGGCTTGACACTGAAAACTTGAACCTTGAAACCGCGCGGGCGGGATGATCGGCTGAAGCCTTGACTCCAACGATCAAATGAGACCTTCGGTGACGCCGGGGATGGCGATGGGGTACCAGCCATCTGCGTCGGGCTGGACGGGGGCTTCGCTTTCCCAGGTGAGGATGGAGGGCATGAGCTGGACTTTGGAGTTCATGACGTCTTCCCATTTGAGTTCCTGGCCGGAGTAAGTGGCGAGGCGGCCCATGAGGGCAGTGAGGGTGCTCTCGGCGCCGTAGTAGGCGTCGTTGTGCGGGGTGTTGTCGCGGATGGCGGCCTGGAGGATGTTGTGCTCGGTTTGATACGGGTCCGGGTCGCGGCGCTCGCCGTTCTCGGCTTTTTGCGGACGGTAACGCCAGATGGTTTTGCCTTTGTGATCGACGGCGTGGCAGTTGGGTTTGTTGTCGAGGTAGAGCTTGCCTTTGGTGCCGGTGAATTCCTCGCGCACGGCGTTATAGACGCCTTTTTGGTGGCGGCATTGGGAGTTGACGCGGACGCCGTTGGGATAGGTGAACTCGACGTAGTGATGGTCGTAAATCTGGCCGAACTTGGCTTCGACGCGCTGCTGGCGGCCGCCCATGCCCTGGGCACTCTCGGGGTGCGCGCCGATGAACCAGTTGGCGACGTCGATGTTGTGGATGTGTTGCTCGTTGATGTGGTCGCCGCAGAGGTAGGTGAAGAAGTACCAGTTGTTGATCTGGTATTGCAGCTCGGACATGCCTTCGGTTTTGTCGCGGAACCAGATGCCGCCGCCGTTCCAATAAACCTGACCGGCGACGATCTCGCCGATGAGGTCTTGCTCTTTGACCTGCTTGAGGGCGTCGAGGTAGCAGTTCTGGTAACGGCGCTGGAGACCGACGACGACTTTGAGGTTTTTTTCGTCGGCGACTTTGGCCATCTCCAGAACTTTGCGCACGCCGGGCACGTCGGCGGCGACGGGTTTTTCCATGAAGATGTGCTTGCCAGCGTTGACGGCGGCTTCGAAGTGGTAGGGGCGGAAGCCGGGCGGGGTGGTGAGGATGACGAGGTCGCTGTTTTCGATGACTTTTTGGTAGCCGTCGAGCCCGGCGAAGATGCGTTCCTCGGGGACGTTGACGCGTTCGGCGTGTTTTTGGCGGAGGTTGGAGAGGGTGCTGTCGGCTTTTTCTTTGAAGGCGTCGGCGACGGCATGGAGGGTGATGCCTTCATTGCCGGTGGAGAGGGCTTGGTTGGCGGCTCCGGAGCCGCGTCCGCCGCAGCCGATGAGGCCGACTTTGATTTCGTCCGAGCCGGCGGCCCAGGCGGAGGATTCAACGCTGAGGGCGGCGGCGCCGGCGGCGAGGGCGGTGGTCTTGCCGAGGAATTCGCGGCGGGTGGGGGTGGTGGGTTGGGTGCTCATGGGATGCGGGGTTGGCGCGTTTTTTTGACAGGATTGACGGGATTTTTGCGGGATTAACAGGATTTGGATTGGATTCAGGCGTTGGCCCAGGATTGTTTGATGAGGGCGAGGCCTTCTTGGTACACTTGCTCGGTGGAGGGGAAGAAGTCGCGCCAGACGCGGGTGGCGGCGGCGAGGTCGGGGAGGGCGCCGCCGAAGGCTTCGATGGTGAGCCAGCCGTCGTAGCCGAGGGCTTTGAGGCGGGCGATGGCGGCGGGGATGTCGATGTGGCCGCGGCCGGGGGTGCCGCGGTCGTTTTCGGAGATGTGAACGTGGTTGAGCTTGCCGGAGGCGAAGACGGTGTCGATGGCGGCGAGCGGGTCTTTTTCCTCGATGTTGGCGTGGAAGGTGTCGTACATGGTGCCGAAGTTGGGGTGATCGACGCGCTGCACGTAGGCGGCGGCTTGTTCCATGGTGTTGAGGAGGTGGGCTTCGAAGCGGTTGAGGGCTTCAATGGCGCACTTGATGCCGGCGGCTTCGGCGTCCGGGGAGATGGCGCGGTGGACGGCGGCGGCGGCGTCAAGCTCGGCTTCGGAGGGGTATTTGCCGGTGAACTGGCCGAGCACTTGATAGTAGGGGCCGCAGAGGGTTTGGATGCCGGCGTTGTGGCCGCATTCGATGACGCGCTTGAGGTGGTCGATGGCGCCCTGGCGGTTGGCGGCGTCGGGGCTGATGGCGTTGTGGGCTTCGTCCGGGAGCACGGTGACGGCGGTGGCTTCGAGGCCGTTGTCCTTGAGCACTTGGCCGATGCGCTTGAAGTGGGCGGGGGAGCTGACGTCGAAGATGGGGATCTCGACGCCGTCGTAGCCGGCGGCTTTGAGTTTTTCGATGACGGGAAAGTTTTCCTCGGTCACATGACCGGTCCAGAGGAGGAGGTTGAAGCCGATTTTCATTGGATGGGAGAGAAACTCTAAGGAAGGACAGATGCAAACGCAAGCCCCGTGCGGAAGTTTCAAGAAGTCAAGGGGGCAAGGGGTCAAGAAAGGGAGATGCGAGGCTTGAAACTCCGCGCAAAAAAGCGCAAAAAGGCGTTGCAATGATTTAAGTCATCTTAACTATTATAAGCACCCGTCGGCAACTCCGCCTTTTTACGACATGAAAACCATCCCTTTTCTGCCCGCCCTGCTGCTCCCGCTTTTGACGGTTTCCTGCAAAAGCACGAAGGACAGCGGCTACGAGGATCCGTATGTGACGAACTTCGGCAATGACGGGAGCTACAATCCGTACCCGGACAGCGGTTACTCGTCGCAGCCGTCCTACTCCACGCCGAGCTACGAGACGCCGCCGGTGGCGGATGATTACGCGTTCACTGCGCCTTCCACGCCCGCGCCGAAGCCTGCCACATCAACCAAGCCGAAGACTACGACCGCATCCAAACCCAAACCGGCGGTCAAAAAATCGACCGCCAGCCGCACGCACACGGTGGTGCGGGGGGACACGCTCTACGGTCTGGCGCGCAAATACGGCAGCACGGTGGCGAAGATCAAATCCGCCAACGGTTTGTCCGGGGATCTGATCCGCATCGGGCAGAAGCTGAAGATTCCGTGAGTGGCTGCGGGCAGAATGCCCGCAGTACAGGCAACAGGCGGGGACGCCTGTTCTACTTTTTCTCCACCTTGGCGGGGATGGGCCGCCATTTGCCTTGGGTGAACTCGCGGGCGGTGAAGAGCCAGACGACGATCTTTCGGGTGTCCCAGAAGTTGGGCTCTCTGACGGTGCGGCGGGCGATGTCGGCGCGGGGCTGGTCGGCGCCGGAGGCTTGGCTGGAGATTTCTTCGATAGGCACGGACAACGCGGCGGCGAGGTGGTCGATGAAGCCGGCGTCGGTGGAGAGCATGGCGCCGCCAGTGCGGAAGATTTGGCAATGACTGTCGCCGATGACGAGCACGGGGGAGGCGCCGGTGGTGGCGGGGGTGACTTTGCGCAGGGGGAGTTTTTCCGGCGGCAACGCGGCTTTTTCGGCGTCGGTGAGGAGGTCGCCGTGGAATTCGAGGTCTTCGGGGGCGGCGGTGGTGAAGGTGGTCTTGGGCGCGGCGGCGATGGCGGGGTGGGCGGCGAGCGCTTCGGCGACGGCGGCGGCGGCGAGTTCGGCTCCGCGCGGGGACCAGTGGGAGTCGGTGGCGCAGTAGAGGGTTTCTTCCGGATGGCCGGCGCGGTGCCGGCGGAAGAGGGTTTCGAGGTCGATGACCTGGATGCCGAGGGCGGCGATTTTGTCGAGGAAGGGTTTCAACGACGGGGCTTCGGCGGGGGTGAGTCCGGCGGCGAGTTTGTCGGGGTAGAGGGCGGCTTTTGGCGGGACGGGGACGAGGCAGAGGTCAACGCCGAGGACTTTGAGCGCGGCGGCGTATTCCTGGATGACGGGCAGCGGGTCGGTGCCTTCGGCGTTGAGCGCGGCGAGGCTGTCAGCTTGGGCGAGGTCGCCTTTGGAAAGATGGGTGAGTTCTTTGACGACGAAACGCCAGGGGGCTTCCGCGCCGGGGACGGCGGATTGGCCTTGCGGGGCATTGGCGAGTGCTTGGGAGACGGCGGCGGGGAAGCCGGCGTGGAGGGGGGCGGCGGTGAGCAGGAGGAGGGTGAGGAGGCGGATCATGGGGTGGGGGAGATGGAGGGATGGGGAGATGGGGAGATGGGGGGGATCGTCCTCGTTCTCCTACTCGTCCTCGAGGAGTTGGTCTGGGGGTGGGTTTTGTTTTTTAGACAGGATTGACAGGATTTCAGGATTAACGGGATGGGGGCGTTTATGTACCACGCCTCTCCGAGGCGTGGGGTTATTCAGAGAGGGCGGGCGGGGTGATGTCGTACCATTTTTCGAGGTCGAAGGCGGTGGTGTCGTCGAGGACGCGCTGGCCTTTGAGTTCGGGATGGTGGGTGTCGATGTCGAAGGGTTCGACGAGGAGTTCGACGGTGTCGCCGGGCTGGCGGGGGAAGCCGGCGCAGGGTTTGAGGTCCATCATGGCCCAGTGGCAGACGAGGATTTGTTTTTCCTCGTAACTGCCTTCGAGAACTTGCTCGACATCATAGACATAGGTGATCATGGCGCGGGTGTAGGGGTCGATGCCTTCGGCGGTGGGGACGCCGGTGGCTTCGGTGAGCTTGGCGCGCAAACGAACGCGGGGCGGGCTTTTTTGCAGTGTTTCGGCGAGGCGGGCCTGCCAGTATTGGTGGCTGGATTGGATGGTGTCGTCGTCGAGGGCGGTGGTGTGCAGGGCGATGCCTTGCAGCCCGGCGGCGAGGCCGCCGCCGAACTGGGAGGCGGTTTCCGGCAGGGGCGGGATGGCGACGGGGGGGAGGGGCTGGCCGTTGAGGAAAAGCGTCCATTCGCCGTTGCGATGGCGGAGGGCGAGGTGGGCGGGGAGTTGGAGCGGTGGATGGTCGAGCGTGGCGCCGTTGATCTGGAGTTTGCCGGCGGCGAATTCGATCTGGCAGCCGGGCAGGCGGAGAAGGGGGCCGGTCAGGGGGGCTTGAACGGGCAGGGCAGGGGGCAGCAGGGCGGCTTCAAGCGTCCAGGCTTCCGCTTGCAGGAGTGTTTTGGCGAGGTGGGCTTGGGCGAGCGCGCTGGGTTTGAACGTGCCGGTGGCGAGTTGCATGTCGAGGCGGCTGCCAAACTGGGCGGCGCCTTCGGGTTCGATGTGGCATTCGAGGTTTTTGCCATCGGGCAGGCGGATTTGATTGGGCTGGCCGAGGGCTTCCCAAAGGAAGGCGAGGTGGGCGGTGTTGGCGGGCCAAGTTTGAGTTGTCGCTGTGGCGGCGGCGGGGCTTTGGGGGTAGGCGCTGAGGATGGCGGTGTCGCCGCCGGCGATCCAGACGTCGGGGTAGGCGTCGGTGGTGTCGTTTTTGGTGAGGGTGACGCTGCCGTCGAAGCCGGTGGCGGTGTCGTTGAGTTTGGCGATGACGACTTCGGCGGTGCGGCCGCCTTTGCCGATGACGCTGGTGTCACCGCCACCGCCGCGCTCGGCGATGTAGGGGCCGGTGAGGGTGATGAAGCGGGCGTGGTTGCTCCAGCGCGGGTGGTAGATTTCGCCTTTTCCGAGTCCGGCGATCTCGTTGAACTTGAGGGGCCAGGTTTTTTTCTCCGGGACGGTGAGGGACAGGGTGGCGCGGCGGTGGCTGCCGTCGAGCATCCAGGAGAGGTAGCTGTTGTCCGGGGCCATGCCGGCCCAGCAGCCGGTGACGGTGGGCGTGAAGGTGGCGCCGCCGCCGGGGGCGAAGATGTATTGGCCGCCGTGGGGCCAGGGCGTCTGGCCGCTGGCGCGTGTGCCGTCGGCGGAGAGCTGGGTGTTGTCCGGGGAGATGTCTGTTTGATCCCAGAGGGTCTCGCTGATGGCGGGGTCGTCGAGCCGGAAGCGGACGAGCTTTTTGGCGGCCCAGGCGATGCGATGGGTGGGCGGCACGTCCCGGGCGGCATAGACCCAGTGGTGGCCGGTGGCGGGGTCTTGCCAGACATCGAGGGCGTAGCCGGGCGCAAGCTCGCGCGGCTCGGCTCCCTGCCAATCGGAGGCCATGATGGTCATGTCGAAGATTTTGGTGGGGTCGTTTTCCTTGGGGCGGGTGACAATTTTGCGGGTGAAAAGGATGCGGCTGCCGTCCGGGGTGATGAGGGGGCGGGAGTAGTTGCTTTTTTTGGCGATCAGCACCCGCGCGCCGCGTCCGTCGCGCGAGTCGAAGCCGTGAAGCTGGTGGCTGGCGCCGCTGCAAAATGGGTCCGGCGAGCCGGTGCCGGTGTGATGCGACCAAACGGCGCGGGTGTGCGCGCCGGTGAGGGCTTCGACTTTTTGGGAGAGGTCATCCGCCGGGGCGCCCAAGATTGCCGCCTGCTGCTGCCCGGTTGGCGTGGGCGTTTCTTTTTTGCATGAGGGGCTGAGCGTGGCGCTGGCGAGGGCCAGGACGAGCAACGCGTGGCGGGGGCGATTCAAAATCATGAAGGGGGGCGAATATAAGCGGGAATGGCGGCGGCTCAACTGTGGCGTGGAGCGACCGGCTCGGTCGCCCGAAGACACATAGGGCGAGCCAGCGGCTCGCCCCACGGATAAAAAGCTTGCGAGTTTGAGGCTGGCTGGTGTGTTTTGTTCAGGATGAAACAAATTTGGCTTTCTTTGACTGGCGTGCTGATCCTGCAAGCGGGAGCGGCGGCGGAGTGGGATGTGGTGATCGTGAACGGGGAGGTGGCGGACGGCACGGGCGCGGCGCGCAAGAAGACGCAGGTGGCGGTGAAGGATGGCCGGATCGCGGCGCTGGGGGATGATGTGGGGCCGGGGAAAAAGGTCATCGATGCGGCAGGCAAGGTGGTGGCGCCGGGGTTCATCGACGTTCATACCCATTCGGAGAATCTGCCCGATATTCCGGCGGCGGAGAATTTTCTGCGCATGGGGGTGACGACTATCATCACCGGCAACTGCGGTGGGTCGAAGACGGAGGTGGCGGCGTTTTTTGAAAAATGCGAAGTGGCGGGCATCGGGGTGAACGTGGCGACGTTGATTGGCCACAACTCGGTGCGGCGGACGGCGATGGGCGGCAGCTTCCTGCGGCGGCCCAACGCGGAGCAGCTCGAACAAATGTGTCAAATGGTGGATCAGGCGATGCGGGATGGCGCGGTGGGCTTGAGCACTGGCTTGATTTACAATCCGGGCACGTTCGCGAAGACGGACGAGGTGCTGGCACTGGCGAAGGCGGCGGCGAAACACGACGGGATTTACGTGAGCCACATGCGGCACGAGACGGTGAAGATTTTCGAGGCGATCGAGGAGTTGATCGAGATCGCTCGCGGCGCGGGCATCCGGGCGCAGGTGTCCCACATCAAGCTGAGCGGGCCGACGGCCTGGGGCAAAACGGCGGAGGTGCTGGCGCTGCTGGACAAGGCGCGCGCGGAGGGGCTGCAAATCACCCACGACCAGTACGCCTATCCGGCGTCGAGCACCGGCTTGGCCCAGATGATTCCGAGTTCGGCGCGGGAGGGAAGCCGGGAGGATTACCAAGCGCGCATCGCGGACCCGGAGAAGAAGTCGGCGATCATCGACCAGATGCGCAAGATGCGCGAGAGCGCCGGGCAGAAGGATTACGACTATGCGGTGGTCGCGCGCTATAAGCCGGACTCGGAACTCAACGGCAAAAGCATCCGCGAGGCGGCACGGCTGCGGCGCGGCTCGGAGGCGGTGGAGGAGCAGGTGGAGTTGATCCTGGAGATGGAGGCCAAAGGCGGCGGCTCGGCGGTCTATCACAGCATGAACGAGGAGGATTTGAAGGCCTTCATGAAACATCCGCTGACCATGACGGCGAGCGATGCCGGGCCGCGCCGGCTCGGCGAGAACGTGCCGCATCCGCGCGGTTACGGCAACAATGCGCGGGTGCTGGGGCGTTACGTGCGGGAGCAGGGGCATCTGGGGCTGGAGGACGCGGTGCGCAGGATGACGAGCCTGCCGGCGGAGGTGTTCCGCCTCAAGGACCGCGGCGAGATCCGTGAGGGCGCGGTGGCGGACCTGGTGGTGTTCGATCCGGCCACGGTGATCGATGTGTCCACGTTCGAGGATCCGCATCACTACTCGGAAGGCTTCAGCGAGGTGCTGGTCGGTGGCGTGCCGGTGATCGAGGCGGGCGTGCTGACGGAGGCGCGGCCAGGGCGCGCGGTGCGGCGGGGGGAGTAGGCGTCTGTCTGCCCGAAAAAGCCGTTTCCCATCAGAGCCTTGTTTCCCACTTCCGTTTTTTCCACCATGAAACCTTTCCTGCTTTCGCTCCTTCTGTCCTGTGTTTTCGGTGCTTTGGACGTGCCGGCGAAAACCATCGCGGACTGGCAATTCGAGGTTCCCGCCGGAACCGAGCCCAACGCCATCGCGGACACGGCCGGGCAGGTGAAATTTGATGGCTCTGTTGCGGGTGTGACGGTGACAGACGGCGTGTTGCGCGCGCGGCGCTCGATGCCTGGCCTCGCGGCGCTGCACGCTCCGCTGCCCGTGCTGCCCCGCGAGCAGGAACTCTGGCTGGTGGCGGAACTCAGCGATTGGCATTTCACGGGCAAACCCGGCGAATACGTCAGCTTCGGTTTTGTCGAGCAACCGCCGCCCACGGATGTGTCGCTCTCCCCGGAGGAGTCCATTGAGCCGGTGCTTGCCGAGGCCCGCCTGTTGCGTACCCGTCCGGAACGGGCCAACATCAATGGTCGCGCCGGCGGCCTGGGCGGCACCACGGGTCTCGACGTAGGGCCGGGCCTGCGCGTTCCACTGGTGGAAAAGAAAACCACCTTCATCGCTTTGCGCTACGATCCGGCCACGCACACCTATACGGCGCTCTCGAAGCAGGAAGGCGGCGCGTGGAAGTTCGCCGGTCATGGCGCGACGGACATTCGCCGCCGCCCGAAATTCGTCCGTCTCGCGTTTTTCAATGTGATGAACGACACGGCGGAGGAAGGCGCTGGCATCCGGCGTCTTACGGTTGCCACGACGCCTCCGGCGGACCTCCCGCCGGACGTGCTGCCCGATCTTCCTTTCATCACTGCGCCGGCTTGGGCGGTGTGCGATGCCGCGACGGGAGAGATCATCGGCGGCAAGGAAGTCGATACGCCGGCAAAGATCGCCAGCATCAACAAGACGATGACCGCCCATCTGGTCTGCAAGCTGGCGGCGAAAGACCCGAAGGTGCTCGACGAAATCATCACCTGCACTCCGGCCAGCGAAGCAGTCGGTGGTTCTTCGAGCGGCCTGCCCGCAGGCGACCGCCTCACCGTGCGCGATGCGCTCTACGCGCTCATGCTGCCTTCCAGCAACGACATTGGCGTGCTGTTCGCGGAGCATTTCGCCCCGCGCTTCGCACCGCCCGAAACGCCGCTGCCTTCCTACATCCCGGCCGCGCGCGCCCATTTCATCGCGGAGATGAACCGCGAGGCGAAGGCGCTGGGGATGAAGTCCACGACCTACCGCAGTCCGTTCGGCGACGGCGGCACGGCGAATGACCGCACTTCGACGCCGCGCGATCTTCTGCTGCTGGCGCGCGCGGCGATGCAGAATGAGCTTTTCCGCGAGGTCGTTGGCACGACGCACCACCAGGCGACCGTGAACAAGCCGGACGGTTCGACGCGGACGATCGAGTGGAAAAACAGCAATTTCCTGCTGGGCACGAACGGGATCACCGGCATCAAGACCGGCACCACGGTGTCCGCCAAAGCCTGCCTGCTTTCCAGCCGTGAAGTGGATGGCCGCGGATTCTTCGCCGTGGTTCTCGGCACTGAACCCGCCGGACGCCGATTCGTTGACACGATGAACATCTATCGCTGGGCCGCGCGGCAGAAACCCGCGCAGCCCAAAGCGAGCGCGCACGATTACGACGTGATCCTGCGCAACGGCACGCTGATTGACGGCACCGGCGCGCCGGGCCGCGTCGCCGATCTCGCCATCAAGGACGGACGCATTGCGGCCATTGGCAAAGTCAGGGGCGGCGCCGCCAGCGTGGTGGATGCCAAAGGGCTGGCCGTGGCGCCCGGTTTCATTGACGTGCATTCGCACGCCGACCGCAACCTGGGCTCGCGGCCCACGGGCATCAATTACCTGCGCATGGGCGTCACCACCGTGGTCACGGGCAACTGCGGCGGATCACCCGTCAACATCGCCGAAACCTTTGCCAAGTACGAAAAGAACGGCATCGGGCTGAATACCGCCATCCTCATCGGCCACAATTCCGTCCGCCGGAAAGCCATGGACGGCAGCTTCAACCGCCCGCCGACGCCGGAGGAACTCGATCAGATGAAAGCCCTGGTGGATCAGGCCATGAAGGATGGCGCGGTGGGGCTTTCCACCGGCCTGTGGTATGTGCCGGGCACCTATTCCGACTCCGAAGAAGTCGTGGAGCTGGCCAAAGTCGCCGCGGCTCACGGCGGCATTTACGCGAGCCACATGCGCGATGAATCCACCAAAATCCGGGACTCGCTGGACGAGCTTTTCCGCGTGGCGCGCGAGGCAAAAATCCCCGCGCACGTTTCCCACATCAAGCTCTGGGGCGCCTCCTCCTGGAACCAGGCTGATGAAATCCTCGGCCTGATCGGCAAGGCCCGGGCGGAAGGGCTGCGCATCACCCAGGATCAATACGTCTATACGGCCGCGTCCACCGGCGTCAGCGTTTACATCCCGAGTTGGTCGCGCGAAAGCGGCCCGGAATCGTTCGAGACCAAACTGGCCAATCCCGAGTTCAAGGAGAAAGTGATCGCGGGCATGAAGGACATCCTGAAGCTCGAAGGGTTCCCGGACTATAGTCATGTGGTCATCGTTTCTTTTGGCGATGACCCCGCGTTGAGCGGACTGAACATCAAACAGGCGGCGTTGAAACTGCGCGGCGCGGATGCGCTGGAAGACCAGATCGAAATCCTGCTGGACCTCCACCAAAAAGGCGGAGCCTCGGGCGTTTTCCACTGCATGAATGAAAAGGACCTGCAGCGCTTCCTGAGCGATCCCCACACCATGCTGGCCGCCGACGCCAGCGTGCGCCAGAGCGCGCTCAGCCCGTCCATGCCGCATCCGCGCGGCGCCGGCAACAACGCCCGCCTGCTTGGCCGCTACGTGCGGGAACTCAAGGTGCTGACCCTGGAAGACGCCGTCCGGCGCATGACTTCGCTGCCAGCGCAGACCTTCGGCATCAAAAACCGCGGCGCCCTGAAGAAAGGCGCGTGGGCCGATGTCGTGGTCTTCGATCCCGCCACAGTGGCCGACCATGCCACTTTTGAAAATCCGCAACCGTTCGCGACCGGCTTCAAGCACGTCTTTGTCAACGGCGTGGAAGCCGTCACGGCCGACAACCTCACAGAGGCGCGCGCCGGCCGCGTGATCCGGCACAACGCGGATTGAGGATTGCAGCGGCGGGCGATGCGCCGCTACAAATTCGCGCTTAAACCGCCGGAGCCGATGACGAGAGTCTTCCCGCCGCCCTGTCCTCCTGGTTGGAAAGCTCCGCCGCCATCCGGCAGCCGTTGCAATCCCTTTCCAGGATCAAATTAAAGCGCGACTTTAATTTTCACTTGCGAGTTTCAAATTAAAGTCGCATTTTAACATCATGAGCCAGCTTCAATTTGAGACCCGACTCGACGATTTGCCTGATTTCCGGGCAGATGCCGTGCTTGGTGACTCCGTGTTCGAGGTAGTGCTGGAGCCCCGCGATCTCCGGCGCTTGCGATCCGAACTGATGGACGCGGCCCGGGTTCTTGCCACGGGAAAGCCCCGGCGGAGCATTCTGATTCTGGAGGAACCTCAAATCAGTGACGAACGCCTTCGCAGAGAACTCCGTGAACTCCACGACCTTTTTCGACCAGAAATCGTCCAAAATCTGACTCTGGTCGTCCGGCGCGAGAGCCGCCCCGAGGAGGTGTTGGGCCGGCTGCTCGATGAGGAAAGAGAAGCCTTGGAGTCGGTGGTTGAGCATGTGCGGCTTCATTCGCCGCGCCTCACGAGACGTCCCTCAGAGGCGTTTGGCGATATCTTGAAAGTGCTCATGATTCACTGGTTTCGGAAAGCCGGACCGCTGGCACTCAAGGATATTTGCGCACAAACAGGCTTCAGCTATCCGACCCTGGCGGTTGCGTTGGAAAGATTGGAACCGTGGCTGTTGCGCCACTCGGACCGGCGGGTGGAACTCCGGTCTTTTCCGCGCGATGAATGGCTCAAACTCGTCGCCAACTCCACAAAGGCCCGTGTCACACAGGGATACACCGACCGATCCGGGAGACCACGTCCTCCAGAGGTGTTGTTGGCCCGCCTGCATGAGATTGTTCGGCATGAACTTGCCGTTGGCGGGGTTCTTGGAGCAAGGCATTATTTGCCTGGGCTTGATCTCGCCGGCACCCCACGGCTTGATTTGACTCTTTATTTGGAAAGCTCCCGGCCGCGGCGGGAGCCGGCATCCACAATTTACCAGGCAATCATTCGCCGCCTGGATGCAGCGCTTGTGCCCGCTGAGCGTGGTGAACCGAGTCATGTCGTCATTCATGCCCTGCATCGTCAGAAATCCTTTTTTGCCAAATCACCGGAGGGGCATTTTTGGGCTGATGAGGTCGAATGCCTTTTGGATCTCCACGAAGCCCGTCTGGAATCCCAAGCCCTGGAACTTCTCGACCATCTGACACCCAAGCCAAAACGATGAGCCAGGTATCCCCATCGAAAGTCTTCGCTGAGGTTGCGGCCGCCGTGCCCGAAACCTGTCGCGCAAACATCGTCATCATTGGCAGTCTTGCAGCTGGTTACCATTTCTTTCAGAATGATCCGCGCAAAGCCGTGCGCACGAAGGACGTGGATTGCGTGCTGGAGCCTTTTCACGCCGCCGTTGGAGCCGGGCAAAGTATTGCGCGTCAATTGCTGGATGCAGGCTGGCAAAGGCGGATGCAGGGGGATCATCAGGAGCCGGGAACCGATGCCACTCCTGAAGGCGATCTGCCCGCCGTCCGTCTTTACCCGCCCCTTGTTGATCCTACTTCAGAGGAAGCTTGGTTCATTGAATTCCTGACCGTTCCGGAATCTGCCGGGACGCTGGGGAAAAAGTGGACCCGGCTGCCGCTGGCCGAGGGACACTTTGGTTTGCCGACCTTCCGTTACCTCTCTATCACCGCCTTCAGATCGCTCCCTGCCGGTGATCTCGGTATCCGCTACGCGAGACCGGAGATGATGGCTCTTGCCAATCTGCTGGAACACCCGGAGATCAAGCCCGAGCGTATGAGTTCGGTCATCGCCGAGCGTGCGATCAAGCGCAGCAACAAGGATCTGGGCCGTGTGCTTGCCATCGCCACATTGGCTGATCCCGATGGCTATGAACCGTGGGCCGATGCCTGGCTCGAAGCTTTGCAAGCATGCTTCCCCGATGAATGGAGGGATTTGGCCATGCGCACGGGCAACGGGTTGCGGGAACTCCTGGTCAGTGAGACCGATTTCGAAGAGGCGCACCACACCTGCCTGAATGGACTGCTTGCCTCGCAACCCCCAATCCTCGACGCGCTCCGCGCCGTCGGTAGGCGCGTCTTGGCCGAAGCCATCGAAACCCTCGAAGTCGCTGCCGAAGAATGACTGCCACCCGCTTCCATCCGAGCCATCCAACTCCGATTTGACTGGCCCCCGTCACACCCTCTGGGGCTGAACATCCAGTATTCCCGCTCTTTCCTTGTCACTGAGACCGCCGCGCTCGCCGGTCGTTTCGGACATTCTTTTTGAGAAACGGTCTATTCGGCGGGTTGAAGCTGGCCGTCGGGAGTGAAGGCCATGCCGGCGGCTTTGGCGGCTTCGGCGGCGGGGCCGCCGAAGCCGAGCAGGGTGGCGACTTCGTCCTGGACTTGCCCGATCTCGTCGAGGTGCAATTCGGGGTCGCGGATGATGAAGATGTCGCCGGTTTTTTTGTTTTCGTAGAAGCGCATCTTGCCGGTCTCGGTGTCTTTGACGGCGGTTTCGGTGAGCTGCCTTTTGCGCTCCAGCATGACGGCGAGGATGTAGCGGGCGTTTTCGGTGCGGGCTTCATCCTCCTCGATGAGGCGCTGGAGCAGGGCGAGGGCGCTTTCCTTGCTGGCGATATCGGGTTTTTCCTCGACGACGTTTTTTTGATAGTTGGTCTTCCAATAGGAGTAGGGGGTGCGTTCGGCGAGTTCGCTGTCCCAGGCTTCGAGCGAGACGTCGCGGCGCAGGTAGCCGCCGGTTTCGGGGTCGAAATAGATGGCGGTGTACATGGCTTGGCCGTCCTCAAAGGGGGCGCCGGTTTGGGCGCAGGCGTGGGCGCGGGAGCGGATGTGCCAGTTTTGGAGCATTAGTTGATAGTTGAGAGCTGAGAGTTGATAGATGAAGAGGTTAGGCGGGGCTGGGGGCGGGGGTGCGGTTGCGGGGGCGGGTGACCTTGACGGTTTTGAGGTTGAGCTTGGGCAGTTCTTTGTTTTGGGAGCGCAGGTAGAGCATGAGGCCGCCGAGCAGGCCGAAGCTGAGATTGGGGATCCAGACGGTGAGCCAGGGCGGGAGGTGGCCGCCTTTGCCGAGGTTGAGGAAGACGTCGTTGATGAAGATCATGCCGAAGAAGATGAAGATGGAGGCGGCGATGCCGCCGAGCGAGCCGCGCCGGGAATAGGCGATGCCGAGCGGGGCGGCGACGAGGGCGAGGACGAGGCACTGAAAGGGCAGGGCGAAGCGGTGATGCAGGTGGGTGTGGAACGGGGCGAGGGCGGCGCTGTTGTTGTCGCCATGGGCTTTGAGGTAGGAAACGAGGTCGGGCACGCCCATGAAGTCGGGGATGAGCGCGGAGGAGACGATGCTCCAGGGGGTCTCGGAGATGCCGGTGACATCGAGCCTTTCGGGCTTGGCCAGCATTGAGGTGACGGTGCCGCCGGGGGTTTCGGTGACGGTTTTGACGCTGAACTTTTCCGGCGGGCCGGGAAAACGCCCGGTGAAGTCGATGAGCTGGCTGGGCTTGCCGTTCTGATAGATGATCTCTTGCCCGCGGTAAAAGCTCCACATGCCTGTCGTCTTCCACCAGAAAGCGCTTTTGGCGATCCAGGCGCGCATGAGTTCACCGTTCTCGTTTTCCTGCCGGACTTCGATGTTTTTGATTTCCTCATCGCGCAGATTGAAGGGGAAGGAGCCGGCGTACCAGGTGCGACGGGTCTCGTTGTTGTGGAACATGAGGGCGCGGGTCAGAATGGTGCCGGCTTCCCCGTCCATGAGGGCGCGCATGATGGCCTGGCGGTTGCCCTCGGCGCGCGGCGCCCAGTAGTAATTGGCGGCCAAACTGATGAGCGAAGCGCCCAGGGCGCAGAGGAAAATGGGGGAGAGAATCTGGACGATGCTGCGGCCGGCGCCGAGCATGGAGACGATCTCGTTGGCGCGGGACATTTTGGTGAGCGAGTACAAGACGCCGAGCAGGATGGCGGCGGGGGCGACGGAGACGTAGATGAAGGGGAGGAGGTTGAGGTAAAAAAGAAAAATCTTCGTGAGCGGGGTGCGCGCTTCCTGGAAGTCTCTCAAGCTGTCGAGCAGATCCATGAGCACCCACAGGGAACAGAAGGCGATGAAGCAGAAGGCGGCGGGCGCCAGGAAGGAGCGCAGGGTGTAGCGGTTCAGCAGGCTGGCGCGCGAGTAAAGATGCAGCCCGATGGCGGGCACGAAGCAGGCGAGGACGATCATGGCCAGCTTCATGAGGTAGGCGGTGAAGGAGGCGGGCTCGCCGGAGACGGCGATTTCGATGTATTCGAGATGGTTGGAAAGGTCCGCCGCCACGGCCCAGACGGCGATGAAAAAGCAGGCGACCCACACCGGCTTGGCGATGCGGCGGGCATTCGGCCAAGCGCGCAGGAGGGCGATGTGAAAAACCACGCCGCCGATCAACAACCAAAGGCCGAGATACGGCACCAGGTAGCGCAGCCAGAGGATGGGCTGAGTGGGGTGGGGCCAGCCTTTGCGCTCGTTGAATTCGATGCCGTTGGCCGGGAAGTCGTCGAACGGCTGGCAAAATTCCTGCCGCTGCAAGACCAGCAGCAAGGTCACGGCCAGGAGGGTGCAGACACCGCTGACATGCGGAGTGACGCGCAGCCATCTCCACAGGGCGGAGAAGGGCTTGAGCAGCGGTTCCAATAGGTTGGTCATGAACGGACAGACTGGCTCCGTTTCGCGGCGGAGTCAACGCGTGCGGAACGTTCTTTGCTGGCAGAGCGCTCACGGCAAACTCACGCCCCCACCAAGGCAAACTCACGCCCCCCCAAGGCAAACTCACGTTTGCCTCTACAGGGAGTGCGCAGTAGAGGCAAACGTGAGTTTGCCTTGGGGGGACGTGACGTTCTGCTCTCTGCGCTTCGCGGGGGGCTACGGCAACAATCAGCTTGGCAAGGGGGCAAGAAAGGCTATGCTCACACGCCTTGAATCGCCGCTGTGTATCCCGTCGCAACCCGCCACGGCTGCCGAGCCGGACCTGCGTCTTCCTGCTCGTCGCGCCGCTGTTTTCCGCTGTCTGGGCGCAGGCTGAAGCGGGAAAGGTGTCTTACAACTTCGAGGTAAGGCCCATCCTGGCGGCGAAGTGCTTTGGCTGTCATGGCAGCGATGCCGCCAACCGAAAAGGCGATCTGCGGCTTGACACGTTTGAGGATGCCACCGCCAGCGCCATCAAACCGGGAAATCCTGACGAAAGCGAACTGATGCTGCGGGTGCTCTCCAAGGATCCGGATGAAGTGATGCCGCCGCCTGAGAAGCATCAAGAGCTGACAGCGGCGCAGGCGGACGTGCTGAGGCGCTGGATCAGCCAGGGCGCTGAATACGAGCGGCACTGGGCGTTCACGCCACCCGCCGGTTCGCAGGCTGAGAGCATGGATGAAATCGTTTCCCGCAGGCTTCAGGCCAAAGGCTGGCAGCCC
>CAZNKC010000109.1:0-16776 GCA_964573315.1 uncultured Verrucomicrobiaceae bacterium
CGGGGTGCATGTGTTCGACCTCGCCACGGGAGAGCGTCTGCATCGCTTGCTCGCCGCGGATGGCGCCTTCGGCGATGAGTTCGGCACGAGTGTCGCGGTCGGCAGCGGCTGGATCGCGGCGGGCGCGCCGGGAAAATCCAACTTCACCACGTCCGAATTCGGCGGTGTTTATGTTTTCGACTTGGCCAACGGTTCGCAGCTCAGCACATTGCAGGCCAGCGTGCCCTCCGCGCAGCAGCGCTACGGTCATGCCCTCAGCATCAGCGGCCAACACCTTGTCATCGGAGCCCCCGGCGAAACCTCGGGCAATACGACTCAAGCAGGAGCTGTCTATGTGATTGAGTACACCCCATCGGGCAGCTATCAATACCGCCTGGCTCCGCCGGTGAACGAAGCCGGGTTGTTTTACGGCCTGTCGCTGGCGGTGAGCGGCCAGCGCTTGGTGGCCGGATACAACAGCAACACGCCTCATGCCGGCGCCGGCGCGGCGGAACTCCGTTTGCGGCTGGCGGCGGGCTGGAGCCAGCGGGTGGTGGCTGTCACCGGTTCCAGCAATCCAAGTGTGGGCGGGCAGAAGCTGGGGAAATTGTCTCTCCCCTCATTCGCCGACAATGGCGTGACCGCCTACGGAACCCATCTCGCCGGAACAGCCGGGAGGCAAGCGGCCTGGGCCGAGTTTTCGCCGGGCGCTGTGCCGACCCTTCTGACCACCACCGGCGCTCAGCTCAACCCACAGACGCGGGCGGGCGGCTTGGTTTCGCTGGTCATCAACAGAAGCACGAACGCCCTGCTGGAAACCCGCGTGGCGGGAGGCTCCGCGCTCTACCGCGTCAGCAATCAAGGCGCGCGCGCGGTGCTGCTCAAAAGCGGCGCACCCGCGCCGGGGTTGAACGACGCGCTGCTGAGGGATTTCAGCTCGCCCTGCCAGTTTGCGACGGAGGATTGGCTCGTCTCCTCCTACCGCCTGCGCCGCGGCGCCGGGGGCATCACCGCCGTGAATGACAGCGGCGTTTTTGTGCTCAATCATGCGGGAAATTCCCTGACTCCCCTGCTGCGCGAAGGCCTGGGCATTGGCAATCTCCTCGGCGATTTCGGCCAGTTCCTGCCACGCTCGGCGATCCATCACGACGCCAGACAACTGGCGTTCGCCGCCTACCGGATTCCCATGCAGGCCGGCTCCGCCCCGCAGCCCGCGGTCTTTACCCTCAATGGCAACGTCGGCCAGACCTTCATGGTCACGCACGCGGGCAAAAGCGTGCCGCAAGTCTCCGGCGCGGTGTTCCGCACCTTCCTCGGGGAAACCGTGCATGGCAATGAGGTGATCTACCGCGCCAGCTTGTCCGGCCCCGGCTCCGTGGTGTCCGCGCGCAATCGGGAAGGGCTGTGGCTGGGCGAGGATTTGTGCCTGCGCCAGGACCAGGAAATCCAGGCCGGCGGACCGCGTGTCAGCCGCATCCTGCGCTTCTGGCCCTCGATCACCGATCACCTGATGGCGCTGGTGCGCCTGAAAGGCAAAGGCGTCGGCAGCAGCAACGACCTGGCTTTGCTGTTGGTCAAAAGGAACAGCGCCTTGCAGGTGCTGATGCGGGAGGGCGACGCGGTGGAAGGCAGCGAGGGCAGCCGCGTGCGGGTGATCCAGCGCGTGGAAGCCTGCCCGTTGACGGGACGCTACGCTATTTTGACCTCGTTGACCGGCTCGTCTTCGGCCAATCAGGCCCTGCATCTCGGCCAGGCGAATGTCGGCAATCCCGAGCAACGCATCGCGCGCCGGCTGCCCTCGATGAAGCTGCGCAAAGGGTCGCTTTGGCAGCAATCGGCGAGCTATTCCTTCGCGCTGAGCAGCATCAAACTGGACCCCTTCCTCCACGCCACTGGCGCCGGCGGCACCGGCCATCGCGTCGTGCTCAACCCTCAAGGGCACACCCTCTACAGCGTGCGCTTCAACGGCGGTCCAGAGGTGCTGATGGAAGGAGCGTGGTGAGGCGCGCGGTCCTGCGGGCAACCGCTCAGCACAAGTGGAAACGGGTTGTGCCCAAAACCCTCAATGGGATAAGCGAGGGCACAACCTGTTCCCTTTTCTCCGATTCGTTTTTGCCAACGCCCGCCAAGCCGGGCGGCTGCCGGTCTCTCAACTTCGCGCTCAACAAAAATGCGCCCCGCGCGTGTTCACGTACACGGAGAACAAACTCTGGCTGGCCGTGATGAACAACCGGTTCCGCTTCGGTCCGCCGAAGCACAGATTGCTGGTGGTTTCCGGCAGCTTGATATGGCCCATGAGCTTGCCCTCCGGCGTGAACACATGCACGCCATCGTAACCATCCCCTACCCAGCCCGCGCTGGCCCAGACGTTGCCGTCCACATCGCAGCGCACGCCGTCGGAGCCGCCCTTGGGAGTGTGCAATCGCGGTGGAGGAATGAGCCTCCGTTGAGTTTCCGGTGTGACAAGCGCGTCGGCGAGGACACCCTTGTTCACCGCAAAAACCTTTCCCTCTCCCCCCAGCCTCACCCCGTCCGCCACGTCAAACACCAAAATGTTCTTCGGCGCGCCGGTGTCCACCACGTAGAGCTTCTTGTAGTCCGGTGAAAAACACAGCCCGTTCGGCTTCACCAGTTCGTCCGTCACCTTTTCCATCTTGCCGCCGGGATCGATGCGATAGACCGCCTCCTTGATGTGCAATTCGCCTTTGTTGCCCTCGTAATCCATCATGCTGCCGTAGCCTGGATCGGTGAACCAAATACCGCCATCGGGATGCACCACGGCGTCGTTGGGCGCGTTCAGCGGCTTGCCGTCGTAGCTCTCCGCCAGGACGGTCACCTGCCCGTCCAGTTCATACCGAACCACCCGGCGCGTGGCGTGCTCGCAGGAGATTTGCCGGCCCTGCCAGTCGAAGGTGTTGCCGTTGCTGTTGTTCGAATGATTGCGCATCACCGAGACATGGCCGTCCTCCGGCAAGTAGCGCATCTGCGCGTTGTTCGGGATGTCGCTCCACACCAGGTAATTGCCGCTGCCGTTCCACGCCGGTCCCTCCGTCCACAACATGCCGGTGTGCAGACGGCGCAGCGGCGCGTTGCCCTGGATGTACTTTTTGAACTCCGGCTCCAGCGCGATCACGTCCGGGTCAGGATAACGTTCCGGCGTCTGTCCCGACCAATCGCGGGCAAAAGCGGACGTGGCGGCGGCGGTGGCGGCAAGCGAGGTCAGAAACGAGCGGCGGGAGGTTGGAGCGTTCATCTCCGGCGTTTTAACGGATCGCCGCGGGTTTGCCAAGCGCAATGCGCTGCCAACGGCTGTCAAAACTCCGTAAAAAGCGCCCGCGCCCCGGGCCGGTTGCGCGCGCCCGCATCCGGGTGTAGTGTTTTTTGAGATGGCCATCACTCACACCAGCACCCCGGACAATCCGGCCATGCAACCCTTCCCGCCCTGGCTGGACCTGCCGCCGGGATACATTGTCAACGACTGGATCCAATGGCAAAAAGGCAAGCTGGTGGCGGCCCGGCTGCGCGAGCGGCCGGAGCTGGTGGAAGCGGCCCGTGCCTGGCTCCTCTCTCACGCGGATCGCTTGAGCGGCCACGATCTTGAGTGGCTGGACATGTTGAACACCTGGACGGTGGAGCAAATCGCCCGTTTGCTGGAGTCTCCATCTCCCGAAGGCCAGCGGCTGCGTTCAGGCACACCGTTCAAAGGCGCGCGCTTTGTTTCCCCGCAACAAATGGAGGCCATCCGTGAAAGAGCTTTCTTCCCCTGATTTTGAAAAACTCGGCCCGCTGCTGCGCCGCTTTCTACCCGTTCAAGTCAGCGAGGTTTGGCTCATCGGCAGCGGCAGTCTGGCGGCGGTGCGGGGTGACGCCCCGGCTTGGCTGCGCACCAGCCGGGATGTGGACGTGGTCCCAATCGGCTGTGATGTGCTTCATTATGACAGCCAGATCATGGAACGAGAATTGGGCGAGGACAGCGAGTTTTCGTATCGGGAACTCTACTTTGTGGACTACGTATCGCCAAACCTCCTCCGCTGCACCCCGCCCGGATGGCGGGAGCGAGTGACAACCCTCGAACTGGCGCCGGGGCTGCGCGGTCATTGCCTGGACCCGCATGATGTGGCTTACAACAAGCTCTGGGCCGGCCGGGACAAAGACATCGCCTGGGTGCGCGGCCTGCTGGACACCGGCATCATCACCGCCGGGCGGTTGCGGGAACTCCATGACGCCAATCCCATCCCGGCGGAGGAGCGCGAAAAAGTGGAGCGCTCCCTGGCGGCGGTGCTGGCGGCGCAGGAAGGTTGAGCGGCAGGCGGACACCGCGCGGCTGCAGCCGGAGGTGTTCCAAAAAAATCCTGTCAATCCCCCTCCAATCCCGTTAATCCTGTCAAATCTCCCCCCGCCCAACCCATGAACCCGTCCCCCGCGCCCCGCCCTTGGATCATCGCCGAAACCAACTGGAAACACGTCAGCGCCACCCGCTACGAAGTGGCCGTGCTGCCTTGGGGCGCGACGGAGGCGCACAACTGGCATCTGCCTTATGCCACCGACAACATCCAGGTCGAGGCCATCGCCGCCGAGGCCGGCCGCATCGCCTGGGAAGCGGGCGCGAAGGTGGCGGTGCTGCCGGGGATTCCGTTCGGCGTGCAGACCGGCCAGCTTGACATCCCGTTTTGCATCAACATGAACCCCAGCACGCAAATGGCCGTGCTGGAAGACATCATCGACAGCCTGGAAGGCGTCGGCGTGCCCAAGCTCGTCGTGCTCAACGGCCACGGCGGCAACGACTTCAAACAAATGCTGCGCGAGCTGCAAGCCCGCCATCCGGACATCTTCCTCTCCACCGTGTCCTGGTATCAAGTCCATCACGGCGACGACATCTTCGACATCGTGGGCGACCACGCCGACGAGCGCGAGACCAGCCTCATCCTGCACCTCGCGCCGCATCTGGTGCTGCCCAAGGAAGACTGGGGCGACGGCGCGGACAACCCCTGGACCATCCCCGCCATGCGCGAGAAATGGGCCTGGGCGCAGCGCGCCTGGACCCAGGCCACCAACGACACCGGCTCCGGCGATCCCCGGCATTCGACCGCGGAAAAAGGCGCGCGTTATTTTGAAATCCTCACCGCCAAAATCGGCAGCTTCCTCCGCGACCTCGCCGCCGCGGACACGCAGGCGCTTTATCAGAAGCTCGCCTGATGCGTCCCCGTGGGGCGAGCCGCTGAGCGCCCCGTGTACGAACTGGAGCGCACACGTCCCGCGTGCTGCGCGTTGGCGTCCTCGCCAAACGCTTGCGGCGCAGCCGCACACGGTCACCCGTGTTGCCCGCCTGAAATCATTCTTCGCTCCCCCCGTCTAGTGCGCCCCAGACTTGTTGGCGGGCTACACCAACCCTGCGTGTTCGCTGCGCTCAATCTTTCCGGCGAGGACGCCGGAAAGAGCACGCGGGACGCGTGCGCTCCATGTGCAAGCGCTGCTGCTTTCCGCGCAAGGCCGCGCCTCCAGCCGCGTTCTACCAGCACTCTCCGTCCTTGCCGACCATGAAACGCCTGCTCTCCACCGCTTTTGCCCTCGCCGCCCTCGCCCTCCGCCTGCCCGCCGCGGAGCAACCTAACATCGTCGTCTTCCTCGTCGATGACATGGGTGTCATGGACACCTCCGTGCCCTTTCTCACCGACGCCGGGGGCCGTCCGCAAAAGCACCCGTTGAACGAATACTACCGTACTCCCGGCATGGAGCGCCTGGCCGCGCGGGGCATTCGCTTCAACCAGTTCTACGCCATGAGCGTGTGCTCCCCCACGCGCATCAGCATCATGACCGGCCAGAACGCCGCCCGCCATCACACCACCAACTGGATCAACCCCGATACCGACAACGCCGGCCCGCAAGGCCCGCCGGATTGGAACTGGCAGGGACTGAAAAAAAACAGCCTCACCCTGCCCTCCACCTTGCGCGCCGCCGGTTATCACACCATCCATGCCGGCAAAGGCCACTTCGGCGCCCGCGCTTTTGAAGGCTCCGATCCCGCCAACCTCGGCTTCGACATCAACATCGCCGGCGGCCCCATCGGCGCTCCCGGCAGCTACTACGCCGCCCAAAATTTCGTACGCCGCCACCCCGGCAAAGGAAAAGCCAAAGGCCAGCGCGTGGACAACGCCGTGCGCGGCCTGGAAAAATACCATGGCAGCGACCTCTTCCTCACCGAGGCGCTCACCCTGGAAGCCAAAGACGCCGTCAAGAACGCCGCCGCCTCCGGCAAGCCCTTTTACCTCTACTTCGCCCATTACGCCGTACATGCCCCCTTCGAGTCCGATCCGCGCTTCGCCCCGCATTACACAGACTCCGGCAAACCCGAGAACGCCCAGGCCTTTGCCACCCTCATCGAGGGCATGGACAAGTCCCTCAACGACATGCTCGACCACCTGGAGCAGCTCGGCATCGCCGAGGACACCCTCATCCTCTTCGTCGGCGACAACGGCTCCGACGCCCCGCTCGGTCATCAGCACGAAGTCGCCTGCGCCGCCCCGTTGCGCGGCAAAAAAGGCGCGCACTATGAGGGCGGCATGCGCGTGCCCTTCATCGCCGCCTGGGCCAAGCCCGACCCCGCCAACGCCCATCAACAAAAACTGCCCATCGCCGCCGGCGCCATCCACAGCCAAGTCGCCAGCGTGGCGGACATCTTCCCCACCGTCATCACCGCTGCCGGCGCCAGCGCGCCCGCCGGCCACCAGCTCGACGGACGTCCGCTCCAGCCCCTGCTCACCGGCCAGCGCGACGCCGCCCGCCCCGATCAATTCCTCATGCACTACCCGCACGCCCCTCACCGCAGCAACTACTTCACCGTCTGGCGGGATGGCGACTGGAAAGTCATCTACCACTTCCTGCCCGATGTGCCCGCGCATGGCGACTCCATCCAGTCCGGCGGCAAAACCTATCAACTCTTCAACCTCAAAGACGACCCCTATGAGCAGAACGACCTCGCCGCCACGCACCCCGAAGAACTGCGCCGCCTGATGCAGGGTCTCATCGCCGCCCTGGAAGCCCACGACGCCCTCTACCCCGTGGATGAAAGCGGGGCGCCGGTGAAGCCCCAATTGCCGTGAGCTTATATCAGCCCAGCCACTCGCGAAACTCCGCCTCCACACGGACCAGCAACTCGGCACGGCTGCGTTTGAGGTCGGAGAAGCGATCCCAGGCCATGTGGTCGCGCCCGCCGCCTTCGATCTCGGCGATGAATTCGTTCACGAGTTCCAGTTGCGCGGGGAAAAGCGCGCGCAGGTGGTTCTTGCAGTCGTTGGCTGTTTGCAGCAGGCGGTTTTTGGTTCCGAGTCCCATGGTGGATGACATGGTGCGCGGCCAGCGGCGCGGCGCAAGCTTTTCATCCTCCTGCTCGTTCTCGTTCTCGAAAATCCGAAGCCCGAAGCCCGAAGCCCGAAGATTCGAGGACGAGGACGAGTAGGAGCAGGAGGACGAGTAGGAGCAGGAGGACGAGCCTTGCGCACCCCGGCACTCCAAGATATGAAAGCACCGTGACCGAAGAAAACCAAGACACCACCACCCCGCCCGCCCTGCGAGTCCGCGGCCTGACCTTCCGGCGCGGACGCTCGATTTTGAACGGAGTCGATTGGACTGTGGCGCGTGGCGAGCACTGGTGCCTGCTGGGACCGAACGGCTGCGGCAAGACCACACTCATCAACTTGATCACCGGCTACGACGCGGCCACCTCCGGTTCCATCGAACTGGGCGCGTCTGTGTTCGGGCGCACGGACTGGCGTGAGGTGCGCAAGCGCGTGGGTTTGGTCACGAACACGCTGACGACATTTCTCGAAGAAGGCGAGCCGGTGATCGACGCCGTGGTGAGCGGCCGCGAGGCGATGCTGAATCTCGTCGGCGAGGTGGACCCGGCCTGGCGGGCGGAAGCGGCGGCACTGCTGGAGCAGGCGGGCTGCGGTTACTTGCGCGAGGCGCATTGGGGACCGCTGTCGCAGGGAGAAAAACAAAAGGTGCTGATCTGCCGGGCGCTGATGGCGCGCTTTGAGATTCTCATTTTGGACGAGCCGTGCGCGGGGCTGGACCCGGTGGCGCGGGAGCGGTTTCTGCGTTGGCTGGAGGAGCTAATGCAGCGGCCCGAGTCGCCCGCGCTGGTACTGGTGACTCATCATGTCGAGGAAATCCTGCCCGCCATCACCCACGTCCTCATCATGAAAGACGGCCGCCATTTCAAAGCGGGGCGCAAGGAAGAAGTGCTGACCTCCGAAGCCCTCTCCGCCGCCTATGGCGCGGAAGTGCGATTGGAACGAGATGCGGAGCGGTTTCGCCTGCGGCTGATGTGAAACGTCGGCAAAAATGTTAGCGCAAGGCCGCGGCGCGCGTCTTTCTCTCTCTTCCACTCCCGATGTCCGCTCCCGAACGCCCCACCGCCGTCCGCCATCACATCCTCGCCACGGCGACGATGGTGGCTTTCTTGATGTATCTGGACCGCATCTGCTTGGCGCAGATCATCAGTTCCGATTCGTTTCAAAATCACATCCGGCTCAGCGAGGGCGAGATCGACTGGGTGATAAGCGCCTTTTTCTGGGCCTATGCCTTGGCTCAAGTACCCGCCGGCTGGCTCAGCGACCGTTTCGGCGCGCGACCGCTCATTACCCTTTACATCGCCGCTTGGTCGATCTTCACCGCCGCCACCAGTTTCTCCTGGGGCTTTACCACGCTGCTGGTGGCGCGGCTCGGCTGCGGGCTGGCGGAGGCGGGTTATTATCCGGCCAGCAGCGGTTTGCTCACCCGCTGGGCGCACATCAATGGGCGCGGCTTTGCCAGCAGTCTCATCTCCTGGGGTGGGCGTGTCGGCGGCGCGGTGGCGCCGGGCCTCACCATCTTCGTCATCCTACAATCCGGCGACTGGCGCTGGGCCGGGTGGATATACGGCGCGGTGGGCGTGGCGGTGGCCGTTTGCTTCTGGGTTGTCTATCGCGATCATCCCCGCCTGCACCCGCGCTGCAACGACGCGGAAATCGCCCTCCTGGCTCAAGGTCGCGGAGACTTCCAGCCTGTCAAAGAGCCGCCGCGCCGCTTCCCGCTGCGCACCGCTTGCGCCAGTGGCAACCTTTGGCTGGTCAACGCGGTGCAATTCTTCACCAACATTGGCTGGGCCTTCCTCGTGCTTTCCCTGCCGAGTTACTTGAAAGAGGTCAAGCATCTCGACGACGCCATGAGCGGACGCATCACCACTGCCGCGTTGACCATCGGCATCGCCGCGTTGCCGATCGGCGGTCTGCTGACCGACCTCATCACGCGCCGGTACGGCCGTCGCTTGGGCCGGATGCTGCCGTTGTCCCTCACCAAATTCGCCGCCGCCGCGTGTTTTGTGCTCACACTGTGGGCGGACACGCCCTGGGGCATGGCTGTCGCGTTTGGCCTGGTCGCCTTTTTCTCCGATATCGGCCTACCAGCCATGTGGACGACGATGCAGGACATCAGCGGCAAACACCAAGCGCAATTGTTTGGCTGGGCAAACATGTGGGGCAACTTCGGAGCCGCCATTCAGCCGAAATTGCTCACCGCCGTACTGATCGCCTATGACATCAATCACGACTTTCACGAAGGCATCTGGCTTCATGTCGCGGCCTTCTCCGTGGCCGGGATTCTCGCACTCTTTGTGAACGCGGAGAAGCCGGTGACAAAATGATTGCAAGGCAGCCCCGGATTCTGATATCATCGGGCCATGTGTTGTTTCAGCCGCGAGGTCACCGAAGTCAAAGACACCCGCATTTTTGCGCGCATGGGAGCCAAGGGCAACCAAGTGATCATTTACCAGATGTCGATTCATGCGCGGGAGGATCTGGCGATGGTGCTGCCGATTCCCGTGGCGGAGGGTGCCGCGGAAACCGCGGTCAAGTTCTTTGATTTCTCCGCTTACAAAACCCTGTTTGCCGACCTCCACCGCATGTTTCCCGTCCAGAGAATGGACTATGCCGGTACGTTCGGAGCGGCGCCAAGATCGGCACCCGCTCTCCAGGTCGTCAGCGTGGGAGCCTATGACGCCAGTTTTGTTCCTTCGATCGCCGATTTTTCCAGGCTCGATGAGCGCTTCCGGCTGCCGGAGCAGACGTTGTCCGGACTTCCCGGTTACCGGGACTACGGATTCGCGGTGTTCAAATTGAAACCAAACCACGGACCGGTCCATCCCATGGCGTTTGCTTTCCCGAGCGCCCACACCGGCAAGCTGTTCTTCCCCACGCTGCACATTCACGATGGCAAAGCGCATGACAAGGAGCGCTTTGACCATACCCTTTACATGCAGGCAGACTGGGCCGAGGCTGCCGGACGCATCTGGGAGGAATCTCCGGGGGTGGCGGTCAGCAGGGTCAAGTGCGGGCTTACCCACGGCATGATCCGGCCGGAGCGGCATGTGTATCGTTCGGTGATGCAAGGAATGTTCGCCAATGGCGACGTGGTCGTGCCGCTGGCGGTCGCCTGATGGTGGGCGTCGAGAAGAGCAGCCGTTTCGGCTCACTTCACCAATGCAAACAAGGAGCGTGGGTAAAGAGTCGAAGTCTTTGCCCCCGGCAGGGGGCAGAGCCGGTAGCCGGTGGTGAAACCACCGGACCGGCGATGCCGCATCGCTTCCAGATCAAGGCCGCGCCCCGGCAGGGGCGCGAGAAAGGCGGCATGGACTGACGAAGAGACGCGCAAGGTTTCTCGCGCCCTTCCAGGGCGCGGCGCGTATTCGTTTCTATTCCCGATCCATCCAGGGATTTCATCCCTGGCTACCATCTTTGATCCCTTCGAGATCAGGCTGACTGCCCAACCGGGCAAGCTGGGAAGCTTGCCCCGCTTTACTTGAACATCGCGTTGCTCTTGTCGCCGCCGCTGAGGATGTAGGCGAGGAGGTCGAGGATTTCGTCTTTTTTCAGCATGTTCAGCAGCATCGGCGGCATGGGGGAGACAGGGCTGGTCTCGATGCTTTTCACTTCCTTGCGATCCACGGCGGCGCGCTGGTTGGGGTCGCTGAGGTCGGTGTTGAGGGTGACGGTGTCGCCGCTGAGATTGACCACCACGCCGGTGATCAGGGTGCCGTCGTTCTTGGTGACGATGATGGGGGCGAACTGCTCGTTGATCTCCTTGCTGGGGTTGATGATCTGGTCGAGCAGGTCGTGCGGGCTGTAACGTCCGCCCGCTCCGGTGAGGTCGGGGCCGTTCATGCCGCCTTCGTTGCCGAAGCGATGACAGGCGAAGCAGGCAGCGGCGCCGAACATCTTGCGGCCGTTGTCGAAGTCGCGCTTCTTCAAGCCGGTCTGCGCGACGGCGCTGAGTTCCTCCAATGTCCACATCGTCGGCGCGCGGCCCGCGAAGATGGCGCCGGCGCTTTCGATGGCGGATTTCACTTCCGGTTTCTTTTCGATGAGCGCGGCGAGTTCGGTTTTCTCGGCGTTGGTGAAGGTGGCGAGGCTGTCGTTGCGGATGAATTCGATGAATGTGGTGAAGCTGGCGCCGCCGCGGTAGCTGGCGGCTTTGAGGAACCATTCGAGCTGCTGCTCGCGCAGTTCCCGGGTCCAGCCGGTTTTCAAGAATCGCAGGCTGCGGGCATACTCGATCTGAGGCTCCTGCGAGGGCGCGGCGGCGATGAGGGCCATGCCTTTGGCCGCCGTGTTCGGCGCCTGCAGATGGGCGAGGGTTTCGCACAGCAGCCAGTTCAAATCGAAGCTGCCAGCGGGGAAAGCGGGATCGAGCTGGGCGATGAGGGCCGACACGGTGGCGGCGTCGGGATCGCCGAAGCGATGCAGCGCAATCTGCGTGATACGGACGTGGGCGAGGCGCTGCTCGTGAGTAAGCGCGTTCCAGTCGAGCTTGAGCAGCGCGGCGAAAATTTGGTCGCGCGTGGCGGTGCTCACGAGGCGGTCGGGATAGCGCAAGGGGCAGAAACCGCTGACGCGGACGAGCGCGAGCAGGGCCTCAAGCTGGCGGCCCGGATCAGTTTCGGCGAGGGCTTTGTCTTTCCACTGTGCCACGGGTTGATGCTCCAGCGCGGTGCGCGCGGCCCAGCGGATGTAGCGGTCGGGGTGGTTGAGGTGCGGCCAGGCGGTTTCGATGGCTTGCGGGTCTTGTTTGCCGTGGAAGGCTTGGAGCTTCCAGCGCAATTCAGCAGCTTTGGGGAGAGCACGAAGTTCCGACGACGGCGAGGTGTCTTCCTTGCCCGCATACGTCACCCGATACAACCCGCTCTGCACGCGGCGTCCGCCGATGGCGAAGTACATCGCGCCGTCCGCGCCGATGATGGCATCGGTGACGGGCAGCGGGCTGCCGGTGATGAAGTCTTCTTTCGTGCCGGTGTAGCTCGCGCCATCCGGCTGCAAATGCACGGCGTAGATTTTGCCCCAGCTCCAGTCGAGGATGTAATAGGCCTCCTGGTATTTCTCGGGAAACTTCGCGCCGTAACCGAAGGTGGTGCCGGTGGGTGAGCCGGGGCCGATGTTGAGCGTGGCGGGCAGGTTGTCGGGGTAAAACTCGGGATACTTGCCCGCGCCGTTGCGCCAGCCGTACTCGCCGCCGCTGACGACGTGGTTGACGCGCGTGGGCCGATACCAGGAGGTGTTGAAGTCGTACTCCATGTCGGCGTCGTAGGTGAACAATTCGCCGTCGCGGTTGACGCCGCCGCCGTAGATGTTGCGGAAGCCGGAGGCGAAGATCTCGAAGTTTTTGCCCTCGGGATCGACGCGGTAAATGATGCCGCCGGGGGCGAGGACGTGGCGGTTGTGGCCGCGTCCGTCCGGCATTCGCGGCAGCAGATGGTCGTCGCCCCAGACCTTCGGCACGGGCGAGGAATCCGGCGTGCCGGCGTCGGGGCCATCGGAGATGACGGCGTTGTTGCCGGTGATGAGGTAGAGCGCTTTGCCGTCGGGCGTGGGCAGGACTTTGTGGACGCCGTGGTCGCTCTTCGACTCGAAGGCGCGCAGCAACTCCGCCTTGTCCAGATCGTCGTCGCCGTCGCTGTCGGTGATGCGGTAGAGGCCGCTTTGTATTTTTTGCTCGTAGTCGTTCACACCCGCGTAGAGCGCGCCGAAGGCCCAGACCATGCCGTTGATGGCGCGAATGTTGACGGGCAGTTTTTTCACGTCCTCGCCGCGCAACGGCTGGCCCGTGGGCGGCGGGTTGAAACGGTAGAGGTCGCCGTATTGGTCGCTGGCGAGGATGCGGCCTTTGTTGTCGGAGCACAACGCCACCCAGGAGCCTTGCTCGCCGCCGGGCACGGAGTAGAGCAGTTCCACCTGGAAGCCTTCCGGCGCTTTGATGCGCTCCACGGGTGTGGCTTTGTTTTCGCCGATGGCCGGGCCGACGGCGGCGGGCCGCGCGGGGCGGGCCTTGGCTTGGGGGTTGGGAGCGGCTTTGGCTTTGGCCTTGGGGTTTGCCTTGCCTTTGCCCTTGGGCTGGCCTTTGGCTGCGGGAGCGGCGGGGCCGCGGCCCTGGGGATTGCCGGTGGCGGGTTTCTCGACCTTCTGCGCGTCGGAGGGGATGTTGGATTTTTCAAACGGGATCACTTGGCCGTCGTCGAGGTGTTTGACGCGGATGTCTTTGATATGGACGGTGTTGGCGTTGCCGCGATGAAGTTGAATGGCGAGCAGACCCTCCAGCGCGCGGTTTTTCTCGTCGTAATCGGTGAGTTCGGAGGTGAGCCGGCCGTTGATCTTGTGGACGAGGTGGTTGCCGCGGGCGATGACGGTGTACTCGTTCCACTGCGCCACGTCCGCCTGCACCGGGTCGCGCTCGGCCACCAGCCAGCGCTCGCCGTCCGGGTCGAGCGCGATGCTCTGGCCGTTGAGCCCGAAGATGCCGCGGCCTTTTTCCTCGTACGTCATGCCGTTGTGCGCGGCGGTGGGATGGATGTCGCATTGATAGCCGGTGATGGCCCAGGAACCAACCTCCGGCAGCGGACGGCTGCGGTATTGGATGCCGGAATTGTTGTCGCCGACGACGCGCACGGTGGCGTGCAACTCGAAGTCCTTCACCACGCCGCCGCGCCAGATGAGGAAGGTGTTGTGCTCCGGGCTGTCCGGCCCCGTGCAGGTGCCGGTGATGACGCCATCCGCCACCTTCCACAACTTCGGATCACCCTCCCAGCCGGCGAGGTCTTTGCCGTTGAACAGCGCGATGAAGTCGTCTTGGGAAAATGACGAATGCGGAATGACGAATGACGAAAGCAGCAGGGCTGCGAGGAGGGCTGGCTTTTTCATGATGGCTCGGAGAGGAACAAAAAGTAACGAAGCGAACCGGCGAAGCTTCCAAAAAAGGATGCGACAAAATCCGGCATTCGACATTCCATGAAGAGTGGCTCGACATGCCTCTATCCCTGTTCCCCTGGCAATTCTTTTTCCTTCTGTATTGACAGCCGTGGCAAAAATCGCTTCCCTCAGCGCAACCATCCTCTGCCATGCGCATCCGCCCACGTCACTTTCTCCCCGCCCTGCTCGCCGCCGCCGCGCTTCACGCGGACAACGCCATCGAAATCTTCAATGGCAAAGATCTCACCGGCTGGGAGGGCAACCCCGCCCTCTGGAGCGTCGAGGACGGCGCCATCACCGGCAAGACGCCGCCCGATCCTGCGAACCCCGAAAAAGGCATCATCAATCACAACACTTTCCTGGTGTGGAAGGCGGGCACGGTCGCTGATTTCGAATTGACCTTTCAATACCGCATCGTCGCCGGCAACTCGGGCGTGCAGTATCGCAGCCACGAGATCGAGCCGGGCGAGTTCGGCCCCGTGGTCAGCGGGTATCAGGCGGACTTCGAGGCGGGCACAAAGTACAGCGGCATCCTTTACGAGGAAAAAGGCCGCGGCATCCTGGCCTTGCGCGGGCAGAAAACCGTGGTCAAACCCGCCGTCGAAACCAATGCCAAAGGCAAGCCCAAGCCCGTGGTCGAAGAGACAGGCAGCGTGGGCGACTCCGAGGCCATCCAGGCCGCCATCAAGAGCGAAGACTGGAACGACTACAAGATCGTCGCCCGCGGCAACCACCTCCAGCACTTCATCAACGGCCTGCAAACCGTCGATGTCATCGACGATGACGCCGCCAACGCGCCGAAGGAAGGCATCATCGCCCTGCAAATCCACCAAGGCCCGCCGATGGTGGTGCAGTTCCGCCAACTCAAGCTCAAGAAGCTGGAGTAATCCTCCTGCGTCTTCCGCCGTCATGTCCACGCCCGGCGCGCGCTGGCTGGCCACGGGCCGTGCCGTTTTGCGGCGCTGCGCACGGCCGGTGTTGGACGGCTTGTATCCGCGCGTTTGTTTCGGCTGCCATCTCCCACTGAACGGTCCCGAACCCACTAACCGGCTCGCTTTGGACATTTGGCTGTGCCACGCCTGCCAAGACAAGCTGCCCGTCATCGAGCCGCCAATTTGCGGCGTTTGCGGCGAGCCTTTTTCCGGCGCGCTCCCCCATGCCTTCCGCTGCTGGAACTGCGAGGGCCGCAAGCTCGCCTTTGACTTCGCCACCAGCGCCTGCCGGGCGGAGGGCTTGGTGCGCGAGCAGATTCACGCTTTCAAGTATCAGGGCCGCCACGAGTTGCGCGGCCTGCTCGCCGCCCTGCTGCGCCGCGCGCTGGACGATCCGCGGCTGGCCGGGCAAGACCTTTCCTCCTGGCTGCTGGTCCCCGTGCCCCTGCATCCCTGGCGGGAAATGATGCGCGAGTACAACCAAAGCTGGGAACTCTGCCTGGAGCTGTCCCGCGCCGCCGGCATCCCCGCCGCCAATGTCCTCCGCCGCGTCCGCCGCACTGCGTCCCAGGCCGGGCTGGACCGTGCCCGCCGCCTGCGCAACCTGCGCGGAGCCTTTGCCCTGCGCCGTCCCGTCCCCTGGCGGCGCGCGCCGGACCTTGCCGGGCGCTCCATCCTGCTCGTGGACGACGTGCTCACCACCGGCTCCACCTGCCACGAGTGCGCCCGCGTTTTGCGCCGGGAGGGCGGCGTTGAAAAAGTGGTGGTGATTACCGCCGCGCGCGGTTAAAGATACGCCCCCACCGACACACCATGGGATTTTTCAAAAAACGCACCATCTCCGACCTCGGCGAAAAGAAGAAGGACATGCCCGAGGGCTTGTGGATCAAATGCCCGTCCTGCGGCGAGAGCCTGTTCCAGGAAGCGCTCGTCAAAAACCTGCGCGTCTGCGCCAACTGCGGCTATCATTTCACCATCAGCGCCCAGGAGCGCCTCGACAGCCTCGTCGATGAAGGCAGCTTCGAGGAGATCGACACCGGACTCGATTCCGTCGATGCCCTCGGCTTCAAAGGCTACCTCGACAAAGTGCGCGCCTACCAGAGCAAGACCGGGCTGCGCGAAGCCGTCGTCACGGGCCGCGCTGTCATCGAGGGCGTGCCCGTGCTGCTGGCCATCATGGACTTCCGCTTTCTCGGCGCCAGCATGGGCAGTGTGGTCGGTGAAAAAATCACCCGCGCCATCGAAGCCGCCACCGCCGAGCGGAAACCCGTCATCATCTTCTCCGCTTCCGGCGGCGCGCGCATGCACGAGGGCATCCTCAGCCTCATGCAGATGGCCAAGACCAGCGGCGCGCTGGCGCGTCACTCGGAGGCGCGGCTGCCGTACTTCTCCGTGCTCACCCACCCCACCACAGGCGGCGTCACCGCCAGCTTCGCTACGCTGGGGGACATCATCCTCGCCGAGCCCAAGTGCATGATCGGCTTCGCCGGCCCGCGCGTGGTGAAGGAGACCACTCACGCCGACCTGCCGCCCGGCACCCAGACCGCCGAGTTCATGCTCAAGCACGGCCTCGTGGACCAGATCGTCCACCG
>CAZNKC010000110.1:0-16736 GCA_964573315.1 uncultured Verrucomicrobiaceae bacterium
CCTGGCGCGAGCAGGGCCTCACCGCGCATCGCAACTGGTGGCCGGACCTCTACACGGACTTCTGCCGCCGGCACGATCTGGAGCCGGACCCGGAGGCGCTTCAATATGACACGACTTACGAGGCCAGCCGCGCCGATTTGGAAAAGATGGCGGCGAGCGGGTAGCACATTGTCGGACCATCTCTTTTACCGCAAAGGGACAGAGAGGCAGAGAACGCGGAGGTTTTGACCAAAGAAAAATTCTCTGCGCCCGCTGCCCCTTTGCTCCTCTGCGGCAAATCCCAAGCGTTATCAAACCGCGGGAGTTTGGTCGTCATCCTGCAAATACCGCGTTTCTTTGTAGAAGCGGGACGCGATGAAATAGACGATCGTGGTGACGGCGATGACTTTGAGGAAGAACAGGTAGTAGGCCGGGCCGTCGAGACCGGCGGCGGAGCCTTGTTTTTCGATCCAGCCGTTGACCCGGGCGGTGAAGTAGTTGCCGAGCGCGACGGTGAGAAGGTACAAGGACATGATGAAGGATTTCAAACGCGGCGGCGCCTGGGTGTAGCTGAACTCCAGCGCGGTGATGGAAATGAGTATCTCGGCGGTGGTGATCAGCAGGTAGGCGAGCCCCTGCCAGGCGATGTGCAGCCGCGTGCCGACGGCGAGTTCTTTTTCGATCCACCAGGACACGGCGACGGCGCCCAGGGTGACGACGAAACCCGCGCCGATGCGGCGCAGCGCGGTGAGATTCACCACGCGGCCCAGCCGGGGATAGATCACCAGCGAGAAGAGCGGAATGAGCAGCAGCACGAAGATGGAATTGAGGCTCTGCATCTGCGAAGGCAGCACCTCCCAGTTCCCAATCCACCGGTCCATGCGCTGCGCCTGCGTCACCCAGCGCGAGGCGGTCTGGTCGAACACCGACCAAAAGGCGGCGATGAGCACGTACAGCGCCGCCAGACCCGCCAGGGCGCGGAGGAATTTCGGATCAGCAAGCTCGCGCAGAAAGCGCCGCGGCTCCGCGGGAATGTGGACGAATTCACGACGGCCGAGCCAGAACAGCAGGGTGGCCAGAAACATGAGGATGCCGGGCACGCCGAAGGCCCAATGCGGGCCGTAGTTCTCCAATAACAACGGCGTGAGCAACATGGAGAGCGTGGCGCCGACATTGATGGAAAAATAAAACAAGTAAAACGTGCGCGGCAGCAGATGAGCGTTGCGCCCGCCGAATTGGTCGCCGACGTGCGCGGAGACGCAGGGCTTGATGCCGCCCGCGCCGATGGCGATGAGGCCCAGCCCCCAGACCAAGCCGTCGCGCGTGTGGTCCAGCGCCAGCACCAGATGACCGGCGCAATACAAAAGGGACAGCAGGATGATGGTGCGGTATTTGCCCAGCCAGAGATCGGCGAGCAGGCCGCCGAGCAGCGGGGTGAAATAAACGGCGGTGATGAAAAGATGCACCCATTTGGAAGCCTCGGCCTCGCTCATCAGGTCGGGCGCGCCAGCGTGGTCCCTGAGCGCCGTCGTCATGAAGACCATGAGGATGGCGCGCATCCCGTAAAAACTAAACCGCTCGGCGAACTCGTTGCCGATGATGTAAGGCACGCCGGAGGGCATCCGGTCGCTCGGGAGAGGAGAGGTGCGATAAGCCACGCGCCTTAGAACGCGCGCGCAACCGCTTCCGTCAAGCGTTGATGCTGGGCAATCCGCCCCGTCCAGAGATTCAGCATTCTTTATGGCGGCGGAGTTGCGGCGCCACCCATGCTGTAAGGCGGACGTTCCGTCCGCCTCGTCAAGCGGGCTTGCAGCCCGCTCCTCCACACGAATCTGAGTTCGGATAAAACCGCTTTGCGTCTCGCTGAGGCGGCGGGCTGGGAAGCCCGCCTGACAGGGCGGACGACACGTCCGCCTTACCTGCCGCTGCTCACCATCCGCCCCAGAGCCGCCACCTCCCCGGCGGTCAGATGCCGCCAAGCGCCCTTGGCCAGCGCGCCCAGTTCCAGCGGCCCGATGGCCACCCGCACCAGCCGCAGCACCTCGATGCCGAGCGTTTCCAGCATCCGGCGGATGTGCCGGTTCCGGCCCTCGTCGAGCACGATCTCCAGCCAGGCGTTCTTTTGACCCTGGCGGAGCACGGTCGCGCGTTTCGCGGACAGCAGGCCGTTCGTGTCCGCACCCGCGGCGCGGACGCCCGTGGTGAGCGCGGCCAAAAGCGCGGCGTCCGGCAGGCGGTTGATCTGGACGTGATAGGTTTTGTCGAGATGCGCGCGCGGGTCCGTGATGGCATCGGCCCAGGCCGTGTCATTGGTGAAAAGCAGCAACCCCTCGCTGGCTTGGTCCAGCCGTCCCACGGGGGACAGGTGGCCGCCGGGCGCGTCTTGCAGGCAGGCAAACACCGTGGTCCGGCCTTTATCGTCGCCAGCAGTGGTGACCAGACCGCGCGGCTTGTTCAGCATCAGATAGACCGGCGCGGCGGCGGTCACCGGCTGCCCGTCCACAAGGATCACCTGCCGCTCCGGCGCCACCGGAAACTCCGGATCACGCCGCACCACGCCATCCACCCGCACCCGCCCCGCCCGCGCCAAAGCCGCCCCGGCACTGCGCGAGCAGAAGCCGAGCTTGGACAGGACACGGGCGAGACCGGGCATACTACTCTTCGCTGCTGGGGTCCACGATGTTGCCGGTCACAAACAGCAGCCGTGTGATGCCTTCGTTAGGCGGCCCGCCCAAGACAAGCGTTTGGCCATCCCAAATGGTGATGGAGGTGGAGATGGTGCGATGCTCCTCGGATTTCAAACCGGTGACTTGAAGGATCAGATCAAGCGTGTAACCATCGGAGCCGATTTCGGAATCGACTTTCAATGAATGTGCTCCAAACGCAGCCGGGAGTTCGAAGACTTTTTGTTTGGCGCCGGCATTGCTTTTCAACGGCACAGTTTCGGGCTTGGCGCCGGATTGAGTGAGGTGGCGCAGGATGATTTGAAACTGTGAATCGGTAAAGACACCGGCAAACTGCTGGATACCAGCGGCGGGTTCAGAAGCGGTTTTTTGAGTGACCGGAGATGGCGGAACCGGCTCTTCTTTTTGGGCATCAGGAGGGGGAGGAAACAACTCTTGAATCGTTTTGAGAAAATCATCACGGAACTCAGCCGCATGCACGGTGAGGCGCACGGTTCGTTTCTCGGCGATCAGGGAGTCTATCCAGGCTTCGACGAGCGCAAGATTCGCTCGGGTGTTATGCACGGTGAGCTTGCCGTCCTTCATCTCCGCACTGGCGCCTTCTGGAAATTCAACCCCCGCCTCTTGCAGCATCTCGACGGGCGACTTGTCCTTCGCAAAGTCTGGCGGCACACGGAAGGTTTTCATTGCCGGGTTGTTCTCATTGTTGGGAATCTCAATGCTCGTGCTGGCGGCGGGACGAGGCGGGATGGCCGCGAAACTCTCCGCAGGCTTGCCGCCGGGCAAGAATGCTTGCACACTGATGACCACGGTGATGGGTTTGACGGGAGCGGGAAGGTGCAGCACCAGCCAGTCGCCGCTGGCGAGCGCGGCCTGCTCTTCAACGCTGAAAATCCGCACGCGGTCCCAAACCGCATTCTCGACTTCTTTCAACGACCACGGTTTTTCCATCTCAGGATCAAGACCGAATTTGGCCTTCACATTGAACGAGAGTTTGCCCTGAACCGGCAGCCCAAGGTTAAAGAGCAACCTTGGGCCAAGCAGCTTCATTTCGCGGATAGGGATATCTCCATGATCGGGGGAGATTCTGGCAGCGCCGAACAATTGGCGAACCACCTCCGCCGAACTTCGCGTGCCTTGATAAGCCAAAGTGTCCGGCATCTCGATGACGTCGTGCAGGCCGTCTTTGACATCACCCAACAAGGAAAACCATTCGGCTTCGGATAAGATGCTCCCATGAGAGCCGATATGCTTGTCCGCCACACAAACCCTGCTGAAGATTTGCGCGCGCGGATAAGTCGTCTCGATGCGATCAATGATCTTCTCCACGAGCGCAAGATTGGCGACTGTGTTGCGGACGATCAGTTGCGAGGTTGCCTTGTTAAAAACCGCCGTGGTACCTTCTGGAAAAGGCACGCCTTGCTCTTTGAGAAAGGTCCATACGCTTATTCGCAAAGGCGGCGGATCTCCAGATGGCGCATCACCCGAAAAAGGATCAGGCGCATCACCCGAAAAAGGATCAACCGGCGGCTGCGGCGACGACAAGGCTTTGAGAAAATCCGGTCCTACGCCATAGATGCGTTGGCGCATCCTGCCGTCATCATCACTCGTGACCTTGGGCGCTTCTTGGGCGGCGGCGGTGGTAATGCCGAAAGAGGCCGCGAAGAGTGGGACAATCACGGCGAAAGCTACGCACGCCAAGACAAACAGCGCGCCGAGCTTCTTGCGCACGCCGCGCGCCTCCATGAGCGCCTCAAGCCGCGCCTGCAACCGGCGCGCGGGCCGCGACCGCGCGATGGGCATCACGCAGGCGGGTTGCGGCGCGGCTTTCGCGGTCCAGGCGAGCAGGAAGCCGGCGTAATCCTCGTGGTCGGTCTCGCCACCCACGGCGGCGGCGTCACAGGCTTCCTCGCGGGCGCGGGCGTAGGCTTCGATGAGGGCATGCACGAAGGGATTCCACCACAGGAAGGCGCGCACGATGTTTTGCAGCAGCACGACCACGGTGTCATGGCAGCGCAGGTGTTCCGATTCATGGCGCAGCAGCCAGCGCCATCGCCGCGGCGTGAGCGAGGCGAACGCGGAGGCTGGCACGGCGATCACCGGAAAAAACCACGCCGCCGCGCAAGGGGTGCCTTCGTGGTCGAAGACGCGGATACGTTTTGGGTCAATGTCTTGGGGCAGCTTGTCGTACTCCGCCGCCGACGGATGCCGCAAGCGCCACGCCCAGCGCTGCACGCGCAGGCTTTGCAGGAACAGGCTCAGCAGCAAGAGAGCGGTGACACCCCACGATAAACGGCGCAACCAGATCACCGCATCGTTCACATCCCAATTCCGCACGGGCGGCGCGGTTGCCTTCGTTTCGAGGGGAGTGACGACCGTCCGAGGCTCGGGCGCCACGGTGACGCGCCAGTCTTGCTCGAAGGTCTCCCGCAGCGGCGTCCACACCGGCACCGGTTTTTGCGGCGGGAAAAGATCGCGCAGGGAAATGTCGAAGGGGCTGTAAAGGCACATCAACACCGCGAGATTCGCCAGGATGCAGCGGCGCAGGGCATCGCGAACGACGAAACGCACGATAAGCCAGCTCGCCGCGCCGATAACCAGGCTGTGCGCCAGGAAATTCACCAAGGAAATAGTGTCAGCGCTCATGACGACGCGCCTCCTTTCTTCGAGCGAATGATTTTGCGCAGCTCGGCCAGTTCCTCCTCGCTGATCTCGCCGTTCTCGACCAGACAGCGCACCAGCGCGAGGCCGCTGCCGCCGAAAAGACGTTGTTTCAGTTCCGCCAGCACGCTGGTGCGCCCGCGCTGCTCCGGCACGGCGGGTTCGTAGGCGTGGCTGCGGCTGGAGTCATCGCGTGTGATCCAGCCCTTGGCCTCCAGCCGGGTGAGCTGGGTTTGCAGCGTGTTCCGCGTCACCGGATCGGGACGGCCCTGGTTCGCCGCCTCCAGCAACTCCAGGACGGAGGCGGGATGCTTTTTCCAAAGGATGTCCATGATCGCTTGTTCGGCGGCCGAGAGGGGAGACAATTTCTTTTTCACCATATTTTGCGATTATATGACGACAAAAGTCGGATTTGTCGAGAAAAATACGACGGATGTCGGATTTTTTGCCGGACAGTGAGCCGGCAGATGCAGGAAAAGCGAACACGATGCCGCAGACATCGCAGCCATTAGCCGGTGGTGACGCGAGGAACGAGCGGCACCACCGGTTGCAACGCCCAGTCAGCCACGCCACGCCGGAGGCGTGCCAGCGGGAACTGGCTGCGGCATGGCTGGCACGCCTCCGGCGTGCGGGGACCGCTTGATCCGGGTGGCCCCGGTTCCGGTGGTGTCGCTGCGCGCCACCACCGGCTAATGGCTGGCAACCCTCTGGGTTGCTGCCGGCACGCCGATCTCCCTCTTGGCTTTCTTATAAACGACGACAATCCTATGCCGCCTTCCGGCCCGCTCACGGGAACAACCCGCGCGTCGCGCGAGTCTCTGCCACCTTGCGCACGCCGAGCGCGGTCGCGGCGACGCGGTGCGGGACTTTGCGGTCGCGGGCGAATTGGGTCACCTCGCGGAAGCCTTCGGCGAGCATGGATTCGAGCTTTTGCATGACTTCTTTCTCCGACCAGAAGTAATGCTGCAAGCCCTGCACCCACTCGAAGTAGGACACGATCACGCCGCCGGCGTTGCAGAGGATGTCCGGCACCACGAAGATGTCTCCGCGCTCCTCGAGGATGGCGTCCGCCTCGCCGGTGGTGGGGCCGTTGGCGCCTTCCGCCAGCACCTTGCAACGCAGTTTGCCGGCGTTGTCCGCGGTGATAACGCGTTCCAGCGCCGCCGGGAGCAGGATGTCGCACTCCAGGGTCAGCATCTCCTCCGGCGGCAGCGCGTCGCCGCCGGGGAAGCCGGCCACGCCGCGATGCTTGGCCACGTATTCCGCCAGCTTGGCCACGTCCAGACCCTTTTCCCGGAACACCGCGCCGGTGGCGTCGCCGGCAGCCAGCACGCGCGTCTTGTGCCGCGCCAAGCTGAGCGCGGCGTGACTGCCCACGTTGCCGAAGCCCTGGATCACCGCGGTGGCGCCCGCCGCTTTTTGCCCCAGCTTCTCCAGCGCCATCAGCGCCAGGAAGGCCGCTCCGTGCCCGGTCGCTTCCTTGCGGCCTTTTGATCCGTACAGACCCAGCGGCTTGCCGGTGACGATGCTCGGCTCCATCGACCCGAGGTGCATGGAGTAGGTGTCCACCATCCACGCCATCACCTGCTCGTTGGTGCCCACGTCGGGCGCCATCACGTCGGTCTGCGTGCCGATGAAGGGGATCATCTCCTGCGTGAAGCGACGCGTCATGCGCTCCAACTCGCCCAGGCTCATCGCGCCCGGATCGCAGGCGATGCCGCCTTTGCCCCCGCCGAAGGGCAGCCCCATGAGCGCGCATTTCCACGTCATCCACGACGCCAGCGCCGCCACCTCCCCGATCTGCACGGACGGATGGTAGCGCAGCCCGCCCTTCACCGGCCCGCTCGACAGATGATGCTGCACCCGGTGCGCGTGAAAGATGCGCAGGCTGCCGTCGTCCATCCGTGTCGGCACCGACACGGTGATGAGGCGCTTCGGCCACTTGCAGCGCTCGCGGATTTCCGCGCTCAGTTCCAGAAAATCCGCGGCGCGGTCATACTGCGCCGCCGCCATCGCAAAGACGGGATCGCTGAGAAGGAATTCTTGCATGGTTGGGTGGGAGGCTGAAGAATGGCGCAGTCTGACGCGGTTGTCACGCGCGTCGCTTCGCCAAAATTAGGGAAACAAAACGCAACGACGACCCGCCGGAATCGCGCATAATATCAAAGCACCCCTGTTTTCAGCCCGCAATGACCAAGACCGATCCCTCCAAACCGCTCAGCAAGAACATCCACCTCCTGCGCTGGGTCAAAAAAATGGCCGCCCTCTGCAAGCCCGACCGCATCCATTGGGTGGACGGCTCCAAAGCCGAGTACGACCGCCTCTGCGATGAAATGGTCGCCGCCGGCACTTTCATCCGCCTCAACCCGAAGAAATGGCCCGGCTGCTTCCTCGCCCGCTCGGACGCCTCCGACGTGGCCCGTGTCGAGGACCGCACCTTCATTTGCAGCCACTCCGAGGACGGCGCCGGGCCCACCAACAACTGGGTGAACCCCTTCGAGATGAAGCAAAAACTGCGCGGCCTTTTCAACGGCTGCATGAAGGGCCGCACGATGTACGTGCTCGCCTTCAGCATGGGGCCGCCGGACTCGCCCATGTCCCAGATCGGCGTCCAGCTCACCGACTCCCCCTACGTCGTCGTGAACATGCGCATCATGGCGCGCATCGGCAAAAAAATCTTCCAGATCATCGACACCAGCAACCGCCGCGTCGTGCCCTGCATGCACAGCGTCGGCGCGCCGTTGCGGAAGGGCCAGAAGGACGTGCCCTGGCCGAGCAACAAGGAGAAATACATCGTCCACTTCCCCGAGACGCGCGAGATCTGGAGCTACGGCTCCGGCTACGGCGGCAACGCCCTGCTCGGGAAAAAATGCTTCGCCCTGCGCATCGCCTCCGCCATGGCGCGGGACGAAGGCTGGATGGCCGAGCACATGCTCATCCTCGGCGTCGAGAATCCGAAGGGCAAGAAAGCCTACGTCGCCGCCGCCTTCCCCAGCGCCTGCGGCAAGACCAACTTCGCCATGCTCATCCCGCCGGAGCATTTTTCCAAAAAAGGCTGGAAGGTCTGGACCGTGGGGGACGACATCGCCTGGCTCAAACCCGGCGAGGACGGCCGCCTGCGCGCCATCAACCCCGAGGCCGGCTTCTTCGGCGTCGCCCCCGGCACCAGCGACAAAACAAACCCGAACGCGATGGCGTCGCTGCGCAAAAACACCATCTTCACCAACGTCGCCCTCACCCCGGACGGCGGCGTCTGGTGGGAAGGCATGACCGATGAGCCGCCCGCCAGCGCCATCGACTGGCAGGGCAACGAGTGGACCCCGGAGATCGCCAAGGAAAAAGGCGTCAAAGCCGCCCATCCGAACTCCCGCTTCACCGCCCCCGCCTCGCAATGCCCCACCATCGATCCCGACTGGGAAAAACCGGAGGGCGTGCCCATTTCCGCCATCATCTTCGGCGGCCGCCGCGCCACCACCATGCCGCTCATTTACCAGGCCTTCAACTGGTCCAGCGGCGTTTATATGGGCGCCACCATGGGCAGCGAGATGACCGCCGCCGCCGCCGGCACCATCGGCAAAGTGCGCCGCGATCCCATGGCCATGCTGCCCTTCTGCGGTTACAACATGGGCGACTACTTCCGCCACTGGATCTACATGCAGCGCCGCCTCACCGAGACGCCCCGCGTCTTCCACGTCAACTGGTTCCGCAAGGATCAGGACGGCAAATTCCTCTGGCCCGGCTTCGGCGAAAACATGCGCATCCTCAAATGGATCATCGACCGCGCCACCGGCCACGGCATGTCGAAGGAAACCCCCATCGGCTGGGCGCCGCGTTATGAAGACATCGACTGGACCGGCCTGCGCTTTTCCAAGGAGCAGTTCGAGGAGTTGCAACGGGTGGACCGCGACGCTTGGCGCCAGGAAATCCTCTCCCACGAAGAACTCTTCCTCGACCTCCGCAGCCACCTGCCGAAAGAACTGATCTACGAGCGCGAGCTGCTCATCTGCCGCATTTGATCTCCACCACATCAAGGCGGCGGCTCGGAGATCGCCACGAGCGATGACCGCACCAGCCCCGTCGCCGGATCACGCAGGATCAGGTGGCCGACCGCGGCGGGAGCGCCATTCACCAAGATCATCCGGTAGGGCAGCGGCGCCGGTCGGGGAAGCAGCGGATTGCGGAAGCTCCCCGTGATGATCCCCGTGCGGCGGTTGAAGCGGAATTTCAGATTTTCGATGGTTCCCGGATCGGTGACGCGGTTCCTCCCGTCGATGTGGATCAAGCTCTCGAAATACGGCAGATTGCCCAGCCCGGCGGTGAATAGAGCGTTCGGCGGCGCAAAGCTCAGGTCCAAAAGAATGGCCCGCGGCGGCGTCCAAGCCGTGCCCACCACGTTGGCGGCAGCCAAGAAGCCGTCTTCGTAGAAATTGGGGGAGGCCCCGATCCGCTTGAGCCATTCCTGCGTGCCTCTCAGCACCTTCCGCCCCCCGACCCCGACGTCCAGCCTGCGCAACTCCAGCCTCAGGCAGCCCCGGCGCCGGTAAAGAAGCTGGTGCAGGGCGATTTCCCCCGCCGCGCTCATCGGTCCCGACATCGTCAGCGCGCTGCCATCCGCCGCGCGCCCCGTCAGGCGGCCAACGCCGGAATGCGGCATCCGCAGATTCCAGATGCCGTAGCCCCGAGGCGTAGCGGCAGCGCCGTCGGGCTCCATCCATCCCGTGTAAAGACCGGCCAGGACTTCCGCCTCCGCCTGCGGCACCCGGCCAAAGGGCAGGTGGGCGGTCAGCTCCGCGCTCGCCGGACCGGCGGTCTCGCTCAATTCCCCTGAGAGCGTCACCACTTGGTCATCGTCCAGAAAGTTCAGAGAGAGGCTCAACAGCAGCTCCGCGCCACCGCTCCCCCGCAGCGGTATCGCCACGGTCCCATCCCGCGCATCGAACCGCCCGCGAAACGCCAGCCGCCGCGTTCCCGCGATGACCCCACTGCACTGGCCGGACGCCGTGAGGGTGAGGGAAAAACGCGCGCCCAGTTGCTCGTTCAACGCGCTGCGCTTCACGACCCCGCCAAACGACTGCCGCGCGAAAGCAAACCCGCCGGCCAGCCGCGCCACCCCGCCGCGCGGCTGACGGTCGATGGAGCTGAAACTCCCCGCCACCAACACGTTCCCGTCCGGCTCCAGCAGCAGATCGCTCACCAAGCCCGAGGTTTCCTGGCGCGTGAAAAACACCTCGTCCGGCGCCCCGTCCGCCTCCAGGCGCATCACATTGGCCACCCGGTAACCGCCCGCCTCGTCAAACAACCCGCCCACCAGCACCCTGCCATCCGGCTGCACCGCCACATCCAGCACCGCGGCGAAAAGGGGCGACCCCTGGAAAGTGAAGGCCGGCGCCTCAAAAAAAATGGCTGGCGGATGGCTGCCATCGGCGTTCACCCGGATCAGCTTGCTCACCGGCTGCCCGTTGTATTCGGTGAAAAAACCGCCCACCAGCAGATCCCCGTTCGTCAGCCGCTGCAGCGCCTGCACCTGCAGGTTGGGGCCCGCGTTGGCCGGTACCGGCAGGAACGCCGCATCCAGATCCCCATTGGCCTGCAGCTTCGCCAGCCGCGCCCGCGCCACCCCGTTGTAAGTCGTAAACGCGCCCCCGATCACCACGCTGCCGTTCGGCTCCGGCGACAGCGCGTAAACCACCCCATCCGCCCCGCCGCCTGCCGTGGTGAAAGCCGCGTCCAGCGCCCCCGTGCTCGTCAGCCGCGCGATCGAACCCCGCGCCACCCCATTGCAGGAGGTGAAATTGCCGGCAATTAGGATGTTTCCATTCAACAACACCTTCAGGCAAAAGATGGAGCCGGAGCCTCCCGCCACCCCCGCGCCGCCCGGATTGAACTCCGGATCCCGCCGCCCGTCCGGCAGCAGCCGCGCCAGCCCGCCCGCCGGCGTCCCGTCGCAGCTCGTGAAGCTCCCCGCCACCAGGATTTTCTCGTCCGCCAGCACCTCCACCGCGTTCACCACGCCGCCCGCGAACCCCGCGCCCACCTTGAACCGGCTGTCCAGCCGCCCATTGGCCAGCAGGCGCGCCAGACCCCGGCGCGGCTGCCCGCTCACCGACTCAAAAGCCCCGCCCACCAGCACCCGCCCGTCATTTTGCCGCGCCACGCAGTTCACCATCCCGTCCGGCCCGTCGATCACCCGCAGCGAGGCATCCCGCCTGCCGCTGGACTGGATGCGCGCCAGCCGCGGCGACAGCACCCCGTCCCATTTCTGAAACGTCCCCGCCACCAGCACCCGGCCATTCGCCTGCCGCGTCAGCGCCCGTACCTCCCCCTGGCCGCCCGTCCCCGTCGCCGCCCCGAACGCAAAATCCACCGCCCCGCTGTCCAGCCGCAGCCGCGCCAGCCCCGCGAACCCGGCCAGATTCGTGAAATCCCCGCCGACCAGCACCGTCTGCCGCTCCAGCACCAGCGCCCGCACCGCGTCATCCGTGCCCTCCGGCGGCGTGAAGGCCTCGTCCAAATCCCCGTCCGGCAGCAGCCGCGCCACCCGGCTGCGGCTCACCGCCCGGTAGCTGGTGAAATTCCCGCCAATGATCGCGCTGCCGTCCGGCTGCACCGCCAGCGCCCGCACCGTACCGTTCGGACCCGCCCCCGGATCGAAGCCCGCCGACACCGCCCCCAGCAGCGTCAGCCGCGCCACCCGCGCCCGCGCCACTCCGCGGTAGTCGGAAAACGCGCCGCCCGCCCAGACCCCCACGGTCAGCCGGTTGAAAGGAGAAACCTCCGCCGCCAGCGCATGCACCGGCCCGTCAAACCCCAGCCCCTCCCCAAAACCCGTCTCCAGCCCCGCGCTGTCCGACACCGCCGCGATGCGCAGGCGCGGCTGCCCCAAAAACTCCGTGAAATCGCCCGCCACGATCAACTTCAGATCGTTCGACAGCAGCAGCAGCGCGTTCACCGGCCCATTGGCGCCCAGCCCCCCCGGATCGAAACTGTCATCCAGCGAGCCATCCGCGTTCAGCCGGCAAATATTGCTCACCGAAATGCCGCCATAGGCCGAAAACACACCGCCCGCCACGATCTTGCCGTCGCGCTGGACCGCCACCGCGCGCACCTCCGCCGGCGAGCCATTCGACCGGCTGAAACCGTACCCGGTGCGGAAACCACGATCCACCTGCCCGTTCGGCAGCAGCCGCGCCAAGCCCCGGCAGGCCGCCCCGCGCACCGACCGGAAACTGCCGCCAATAACGAGCCGCCCATTGCGCTGCGTCGCCACCGCCAGCACCGGCCCATCGATAACCGACCCCGGATCGAACCCCGGCAACACCGCCCCCGGCTGCACCACCGCCAGCGCCACCCCCGGACGCAAACCACAACCAAGACACAACAGCAGAATGAGAAAAAGCGACCGCATAAGCTTTAAAGATAAGGATTGGGAGTCAATGTTCACGGAAAATCCACAAACAATGACGTAAACCATAATCTCAGAGCAAAACGCACCCACCGCAAGCAGATACCGAAAAATGGGATCATCCGGGAAGTTGGCGCGCGCCTCTTTCGAGTTGAGGACAGAGCAAGCGGAAAAGGACGAGGTCCGTTGGACTGCGCGCGCGTCCCTTCGGATCGAACTTGCAAGCAACCCTTACAAGTTGCCGCCTCGAACAGCACTCCCTCGGCGCGCGAAGGTTGACAAAATTTCTAATTTCATATATTTTGTAACCATGAACCTGGAAGCCACGAAACAGCGCTTCGGCGAACGCCTGCGGCGGGCGCGGCTGATGCGCGGCCTGAGCTTGCGGGATGTCGCCGTCAAACTCGGCGAATCGGGCATTCAGCTCTCCCATGCCGCGTTGCAGAAATACGAAAAAGGCCTGATGGGGCCGGACTCCACGGTTTTACTGGCCTTGGCACAGATTTTCGCGCTCGAACCGGGCTATTTTTTCCGGCACAAGGAACTGACCTTGGGGCATATCGAATTCCGCAAGCTGAGCAAGTTTCCCCAGCGCGAAGTGGACCGGGTTCGTGAGGAGGCCGCTGATTTCTTTGAAAAGTATCTGCAAATCGAGGAGATACTGGAACTCAAAGCGGAGCCTTTGCCCCGCATCGATCTTTCTGGGATTTCCCCTGGCGACGAAGCAGCCTTGTCCGCCGCGGTGGAAAAAGCGGCGGAACGCATCCGGCGGGAATGGAAATTGGGAGAAGACGCCCTGCCCAATGTCCGCGAGATGCTGGAGGAACACAGCATCAAGATCGTGGAGGTGGAGGCCCCGGAGAGTTTCAACGGATTTTCCGGCTGGGCGGATGAGCGCACTCCGGTCATCGTGCTGGCCCGCTGGCTGAATACGGACCTGCCGCGCAAACGCTTCACCGCCCTGCACGAACTCGGCCACCTAGTGTTGATCCTGCCAGAAGGGATCAGTGCCAAAATCAAGGAAACCCTGTGCCATCGCTTTGCCGGAGCCATGCTCCTGCCTGCCGCCGCCTTGCGCAAACGTCTGGGCACGAAGCGGCCGGACGGGATCAGCTATCCCGAGCGGCTGGGGATCAAAACCGATTGGGGCATTTCCATCGCCGCGCTGATGCACCGGGTCAAAGACCTCGGCATCATCACCGCTTCCCAATACTCGTCTTTTTGTTTCTTGAACCGGAAGCATCGCAAATCCGAACCCGGCCGCTGGCTGGGGGAGGAAAAATCGGATCGCTACGAACAACTGGTCTATCGGGCCGCCTCGCAGGAGCTGATCACCCGGGCCAAGGCGGCGGAATTGTTGGGCGTAAGCTTGCGAAAGTTTGACGAGTTGTTCTCATCCGGGGCGGGCTGATCGAAGCAGAGATGAAAATCGCCGTCCAAGATGCCAATGTGCTGATCGATCTGGAACTCACCGGGTTGTTTGATTTGTGGTTTCAATTGGGCATCGAGACGCATACCACCGACCTGATTGGCAGGGAACTGCGCCAAGGCGGCCATGAGCGCGCCCTGAGCTACTTTCGCGCCGGACAGGTTCAGGAGCACTCGCTATCCTTCGAACAATTGGCGGCGGTGTCCGAATTGGAGAAGGAAATCGGCAGCAAAGCAAACCTCAATGATTGCTCCGTGCTGTTTCTGGCGATCGAGTTGGATGCCATGCTGCTTTCCGGTGACAAACCCCTGCGCGCCGCCGCCCGGGTGAAGCGCATCGAAATTCACGGAACCCTGTGGATCATGGACCAATTGGTGGAGGCTGGCCTGATGTCGGGCGAGGTCGCTTGCGCCAAATTGAATCATCTTCTATCCAAACGAAGATTCCTGCCCGCCACGGAATGCGAGGCCCGCAGGAAGAGGTGGGAAAAAGGCCGAACCTGAAAAGGAAAATGAAGAACCACGGATCACACGGATGACACAGATAATCCATGAATGGCGGAATCTGGCCGCTTCACTTTCCGGGTGAGCGCACCCCTTGATGCCAGCCGCCAAACATCCGTGATATCCGTGCATTCCGTGGTTCTCCCTTTCTCTGTGTTCCTCTGTTCCCTCCGTGGTTTTCATTTCCGTTTTTAGGATGAACGGTTTCGCGGCATCCTCCCTTTTCGCAAGAGCCCAAGAACCAGGGAAGGCTCGCGCGATGCGGCACCCGTGCCTTGCATCCCTTCTCTGTCTGCGTCATTTTGAGGGTATGGAAAATCCCCCGCCCGGCGTTCAACTGACCACCCTGCTCAAGCAGTACTTCGGATACGATTCCTTCCGCCCCCTGCAGCGGGAGATCATGGAGGCATCCCTGGCCGGGCGGGACGTGGTGGCTATTCTGCCCACGGGCGCGGGCAAGTCGCTTTGCTTTCAGCTTCCGGCGCTTGAGCGTGATGGCGTGACGCTCGTCATTTCGCCGCTCATCGCGCTGATGAAGGATCAGGTGGATGCGCTGACGGCCAGCGGCGTGCCGGCCACGTTTTTGAATTCCTCCCTCCAGGGCAGCGAGGCCGCGCGGCGGCGTTCCGGGCTGGAACACGGCCAGTACAAGCTGCTCTACGCCGCGCCGGAGCGGGTGATGATGGACGGATTCATCAGTGACCTGCAACGCTGGAACGTCACCGCCATCGCCGTCGATGAGGCGCATTGCATCAGCGAGTGGGGCCACGACTTCCGCCCGGAGTACCGCCAGCTCGCCCGGTTGCGCGACCACCTGCCGGGCGTGCCGTTCCTCGCCCTCACCGCGACCGCCACCGATCAGGTGCGGGGCGACATCATCCGCCAGCTTCATTTGCGCGAGCCGGAGGTCTTCCTCGCCAGTTTCAACCGGCCCAATCTGACTTACAGCATCGTGCCCAAAAGCAAGCCCGCGCGCCAAGTCTATGAATTCATCCACCAGCGGCCCGACGACGCCGGCATCGTCTATGTGCAGTCGCGCAAGTCCGCCGAATCCCTCGCCGCCGCGCTCGCCGAGGAGGGCGTGAAGGCGGTGGCCTATCACGCCGGGTTGCAGCCGGAGGAGCGCGCGGCCAATCAGGAGGCCTTCATCCGCGACGAAGCGCGCGTGGTCTGCGCCACCATCGCCTTCGGCATGGGCATCAACAAACCGGACGTGCGCTATGTCATCCACGCCGATCTGCCGAAGAACATCGAGGGCTACTATCAGGAAACCGGACGCGCCGGGCGCGACGGTCTGCCCGCGGATTGCGTGCTGCTTTTCTCACTCGGCGACCTGACGCGGAACCTCAAGTTCCTCGACGAAATGACCGACGAAAAAGCCGCCGAGATCGCCGCGCGCCAGATGCGCATGATGGCGGATTTCGCCGAAGGCACCGAGTGCCGCCGCGCCACGCTGCTCGATTACTTCGGCGAGACCTGGCCGGGCGACAACTGCGGCGCCTGCGACGTCTGCCTGCAACCGCGCGAGGAATGGGACGCCACCCTCCCGGCGCAAAAGCTGCTGAGCTGCATCTATCGCATCAAACAAAAGAGCGGTTTCAGCACCGGGCTGAATCACGTCGTCGAAGTGCTGACCGGCGCCAACACGGAGAAGGTGCGCAAATGGTATCACGACCAGCTCAGCACCTACGGCATCGGCAGGGACACCCCGCGTCTCGAATGGACCGCGCTGGGCCGCCAGCTCATCCGCCTCGGTCTCATCGAGGCCACGCAGGACAGTTATCAAACGCTCTCACTGTCGCGGCAGGGCCTCGCCGCATTGATGAACCGCACGCCGGTCCTGCTCACGCGCGCGCCTGCCGCCAGCGCATCCGCCAGCACCGCCAAAGTCTCCCGCGCCGGCAGCGTCGCCTGTGACGAGGGTCTCTTCGCCGAACTGCGCGCGCTTCGCAAACGCCTCGCCGACGAGCGCGGCGTGCCGCCCTACGTCGTCTTTGGCGACATCAGCCTGCGCCACATGGCCCGCGGCTATCCGCGGACCGAGCGCGACTTCCTCGCCATCCCCGGCGTCGGCAGCC
>CAZNKC010000111.1:0-1155 GCA_964573315.1 uncultured Verrucomicrobiaceae bacterium
CTACGATTCCCCCAAGTAAGCCGCGCGCACCTGCGGGTTGGCGCGGAGGGCGGCGGCTTCGTCTTCGAGGATCACTTTGCCTGTCTCCAGCACGTAACCGTAATGGGAGATGGCGAGGGCGAGGTTGGCGTTTTGCTCGACGAGCAGGATGGTCAAACCGCGCTCCTTGTTGATGGCGACGATCTGATTGAAGATGGCCCGCACCAGGATGGGCGCGATGCCGAGCGAGGGCTCGTCCAGCATGAGGAAGCGCGGCTTGCCCATAAGCGCGCGGGCGATGGCCAGCATCTGCTGCTCGCCGCCGGAGAGGGTGCCCGCCGGTTGGTGGAGGCGCTCTTTCAAACGCGGGAAGTGGGTGAAGGCGTACTCCATGTCCTCGGCGATGCCCGCCTTGTCCCGGCGCAGGAAGGCGCCGATGCGAAGGTTCTCCATGACGGTGAGATTGGCGAAGACCATGCGGCCCTCCGGGACGTGGCAGAGGCCCCGTGACACGATGTGATGCGGCGGTAGATTGGCGATCTCCTTGCCCTCATACTTGATGCTGCCGCCGCGCGTCTTGATAAGGCCGGAAATGGTGCGCAGGGTGGTGGATTTCCCCGCCCCATTGGCTCCGATAAGCGAGACAATACTGCGCTCCGGCACCCGCAGGGAGATGCCGTGCAGGGTTTTGATGGAGCCGTAGGAAACCTGGAGCTGGGAGATTTCGAGCATGGGCGGGGGGAAGTTGAGAGATGAGAGTTGAGTGTTGAGAGATGGAAGCGAGAAGGCCGATCACTCTGTGGATAGCAGATGCTTTCGAAGACCGCTCAGCATCCGGCTTTGCTCTTCCGCCAGAGCGTATAAGGCATCGTGATCATCGCGGCTCAAGAAATTCTGACGCAGGCCAATACGAGCCTGGGAAATCACCTCAAAGACCGATCCCGTCGCGAATTCGATGAAGCGGGCAAAATCTTTGTCTGAAAACCTTGAACTGCCTTCCGCGATGTTCGAAGAGATGGAAACTGCTGCCCTTCGCATTTGCGATGTCAGTCCAAACCGTTCATCCGCCGGGAAAGACCGGGTGAGTGAGTAAACGGCATCGGCAAAAGCAATCGCCTTTTGCCAGACATCGAGCTTTTCAAAATTAAACATGGCACGGGTTCATTCTCTCAACTC
>CAZNKC010000111.1:1255-16726 GCA_964573315.1 uncultured Verrucomicrobiaceae bacterium
GCGGCAATCACCTTGGGATCACTCTGAACTTCCGCCGGGGTGCCTTCGGCGATTTTGATGCCGTATTCGAGCACGGCGATGCGCTGGCAGATGCCCATGACCACTTTCATGTCGTGCTCCACGAGCATGATGGAGATATGGAAGCGGTCTTGGATGAAGCGGATGAGCTTCATCAACCCTTCTTTCTCGGTGGGATTCATGCCGGCGGCGGGTTCGTCGAGCAGGAGCAGCTTGGGCCGGGTGGCGAGGGCGCGGACGATTTCGAGCCGCCGCTGGTCGCCGTAGGGCAGGGATTTGGCGGGTTCGTCGCGCACCGGGCCGAGGTCGAAGATGCCGAGCAATTCGTCCACCTCGCGGCGGACTACATCCTCGCGCTGGCGGAATCCCCGCCCGCGCCACAGAGCATCCGCGATGCCATGAGAGCGATGCACCTGCGTGGCGGCGCGGACGTTGTCGGCCACGCTCATGGAGCCGAACAGGCGGATGTTTTGAAAGGTGCGGGCGATGCCGAGCTTGGCGAGATGGCAGGGACGCAGCTTGGCGATGGGCGTTTCCCGGAACTCGATGCGGCCAACGGTCGGTTGATAGACTCCGGTGATGAGATTGAACACCGTGGTCTTGCCCGCGCCGTTGGGGCCGATTAGGCCGAAGAGCTGGTTCTCCTCGATGCCGAGGTTCAGTCCGGACACGGCGGTCAATCCGCCGAAGCGGATGGTGACGTTTTCGACGTTGAGCAGAGGCGCGCTCACTGGAGTTGATAGTTGAGAGTTGATGGTTGATGGACGAAACCATTCCGCGAGGAAGCGGATGCCGACGCTGACATGAAAGTTTTCTTTTCTCCCAGGCGGACGAAAGGCCTGAAATTCCTCAATCTATCAACTATCAACTTTAAACCATCAACTCTCATGCCGCCCCCTTCCGTTTTTGGTTCCAAACAAACAAGCCCTGCGGCCGAAGCAGCATCAGGCTGATGATGAGCAGCGCGTACAGGATCATGCGATATTCGGCGATGCCGCGCAGCAGCTCCGGCAGCAAGGTGAGCAGGATGGCGGCGGCGATGACGCCGGCGGTGCGGCCCATGCCGCCGAGGATGACGATGACCACGATCTCAATGGACTTCAGCCAGTCGAAGCCCGTGGGCGAGAGGTATTCCTTGTGATGCGCGTAAAGGCCGCCCGCCACGCCCGCGAAAAACGCGCCGATAACGAAGGCGGTGACTTTGTAACGGGTGGTGTTCACGCCGGAAGATTCCGCGGCGATCTCGTCGTCATGCACCGCGATGAAACCGCGCCCGTAAGTGGAGTTCACGATGGCGGTGACGGCGTAGGTGGTCACCGCGGCGAGACCGAAAGCCCAGCCGAGCGTGGTGAGCTTTGGGATGCCGCTGAGACCACTGGCCGCTCCCACCGCCTCGGTGTTCTGTGCGACGACGCGGATGATCTCGCCAAAACCGAGCGTGACGATGGCCAGATAATCGCCGCGCAACCGCAGCGAAGGAACGCCGACCACCAAACCCACCAGCGCCGCCAGCAGCCCGCCCGCCAGCAGGCTGAGCGGGAACCAGGCCCCGGCACTGGTGCCGGCTTGAAGAGAGAGCCAGGCGGAAAAGTAACCGCCCACCGCCATGAAGCCGGCATGGCCCAGGCTGAACTGCCCGGTGTGGCCGTTGATGAGATTCAAGCTGACGGCGAGGACCATGGCGATGCCCACGTCCACGGCGAGATCGCGGTAATACGGATTGAAATGGCCGGAGAAAAAGGAAACCAGCACCGCCACGGCGATGCTTACGAACAACCAGCGTTTGGCGCCTGAGTGAGTTGATGGTTGATGGTTGATGGTTGATGGCATGAAATGCAAAAAACTCGTGGGGTGTTACTTCTGGCTATCAACCATCAACATTCAACGATCAACCTTCTCAGACTTTCTCGACGGTGGCGCGGCCCAGCAGGCCGGCGGGTTTGAACAGCAGGATCAGGATGAGAATGCCGAAGGCGAAGGCGTCGCGGTAATTCGACAGCGCCGGATGCCCGGCGGCGAAGCTTTCCAGCGTGCCGACCAGCAGCCCGCCCAGTACCGCGCCGGGCAGATTGCCAATGCCGCCCAGCACCGCGGCGACAAAGGCGCGCAAGCCCGGCTGGATGCCCATGAGCGGCTCGATGCCCGGTGCTTTGATCGAGTAAAGGATGCCCGCCACCGCCGCGAGCGCCGATCCCATGCCGAAGGTGAAGGTGATGACGCGGTTTACCGGCACGCCCATGAGCGAGGCCGCCTGCTGATTGAAGGAGACCGCGCGCATGGCCGTGCCCATCCGCGTCTTGTGGACGACGAACCACGTCGCGGTCAGCAGCAGCGCCGTGACCAGCGGCACCAGCACGTCCGTGCTGCTGATGATGACCGAGCCGAATTGCGCCTGCTTTTCCGGCAGCAACTGCGGAAACGGCCGCGTGGCCGCGCCGAACACCGCCCGGTGCTGGCAGGTGAACTCAATGAAAAGCGACACCCCGATGGCGGTGATGAGCACGGTCAGGCGCGGGCGTGAGCGCAGCGGACGGTAGGCGAGAAATTCGATCGTCATGCCCACGCAGGCGCAGATGCCCGCCGCCAGGATGACCACCAGGATCGCCCCCACGATGGATTGCGGCCCGAAGGCGCTCTCCACCATCGGCGAGAGAAAATACGCGGAGAACGCCCCCAGCATCAGCACGTCCGCGTGCGCGAAGTTGATGAAGCGCAACACGCCATAGACCATGGTGTAACCCAGGGCGATCAGGGCGTAAATGGAGCCCAGGCCGAGTCCGTTGATGAGTTGCTGAAGCAGTTCCATGGACGCCGCGGCCGGAGATGAGCTATTGAATCAAGGATTGACGGTCGCGGAGTATTTGAACTTGCCGTCCTCGATCTTGATGAACACCAGGGCTTTTACGGCGTCCCGGTCGGCGTTCAGGGAGAATTTCCCGCTTACTCCCTCGAAGTCTTTGGTCGCGGCGATGGCGTCGCGCAAGGCGGCGGACTCGGTCGTTCCCGCGCGCTTGATGGCATCCGCCAGCAGCCAGGCGGCGTCATAACCCAGCACCGCCATGGCATCCGGCGTCTTGCCGTTCCAGCGTTTCTTATACGCCTCAACGAAGGCGGTCATCTTGGGCGTGCCTTGATCCGCCGAGGAATGGGTGGAGAAATAGTTCCCGGCCACCGCGTCCTTGCCGATGTCGAGCAGCACGTCGCTCTCCCAGCCGTCGCCGCCGAAGAGCGGGACGCTGATGCCAAGCTGCTTGGCTTGGATGGCGATGAGCGCCACGTCCGTGTAGTAACCAGGTACGAAGACCGCCTGCGGGTTCGCGTTCTTGATGGTGGTGAGCTGGGATTTGAAATCTTTGTCACCGCCGTTGTAGTCGAGTTCGGTGACGATCTGGCCGTTGTTGGCGAGGAATTTTTCCTTGAAGTTCTTCGCCAAGCCCTTGCTGTAGTCGCTCTTCACATCGGTCAGCATGGCCACCTTGGCCGCCTTCAATTCCTGCGTGGCGAAGTTGGCGAGCGCGCCACCTTGGAAGGGATCGGTGAAGCAGGCGCGGAAAATGTGATCGCCTACCTGGGTGACCGCCGGGTTGGTGGAGGCGGGGGAGATCATCGGGATCTTGTTGCGCTGCGCCACCGGCGCTGCCTCCAGCGAGCGGCTGGAGGCCACCTCGCCGATGATCGCCACGACGCGGTCTTTGGAGATCAGCTTGTTGACCGCGTTGGTGGACTCGCCCGGCTTGGATTGGTTGTCCTCGGTGAGCAGCTTGATCTGCTTGTCGAGCACACCGCCCGCCGCGTTGATCTCCTCGATCGCCAGCAGCGTGCCCTCATGCGACGAGGTGCCGAACGTGGCTTCCTTGCCCGTCAGCGAGGCGAACTCGCCCACCAAAATGGCGTCGGAGTCCCCGCCTCCACACTGGGTCAGCAGGACCGGCAGCGCGGCGGCCGCGCCCATCAAAAGAAAATGGCGTCGAATGGTTTGCATAAGGCGCAATCAGTGGGGCATCAAACGTGCCACGGCAAGGAAAATTCCATGCCGGGCGCAGCTCTCCAATATGGCGGCGCTTTTTCTCCCCACAAACTTTCACTCCAGCGCCAGCCATTTCCGCAACGCCACCTCAACTTTCTCCAATGTTTCGACATCGCAAACGGTCATGCGGCGAATCAATTGCACATCCGGAACGGTGCCTATGGACTGAGCATCAAAAGCCCCTGGATGAAATTTCGGCGCTTGATGAAGCACCTCGTATTCAGTGCCCCTCGTGCTGGTCGTGCGAATGACATAGCTGACCAAGGCGCGTTCCGCGTCTTTATAGGCCACGCTGAGGATCAACGCAGGGCGTGTCTTTTGGATCATGCCGAGGTCAATAAGCCAGATTTCGCCGCGCTTGGCTGTTAATCTTCCCATTGTTGTCCCTCCCCTTCTTCCTCATCATAAAGCGCGAATACGCTGGCTGAAGCGGAGATCATCGCATCGTACTCTTCAAACCATCGCCGCAGCCGGCCAAGCTCCTCCCGAGGCAGTTGTTCGATGGCTTTTTCAATCTCGAGAACGGAACTCATGCGCGCTATCATAATCCGTCGCTGCGGACTTTCAACCACTGGGAATAGAGCACCCGCCTCTCCGAGGCGGAGGTGAAAGCTGCCCGCCTCGGAGAGGCGGGGTACGTTCCAGATCACCGTTTCCGCGCCTGGGTGATGAAGGCACCCTCCAAATAAAGCGGCTCCAGCGGCTTGTCCGCCTCCCACGTCAGGCTGGCGGACAGCGCGCGTAGCGCCAGACGACGCGCCGATGGCTGCGCGAGTTCGATGCCGGCGGTGGGTGGTGTTTCGTCGCAACTCACCCAGCGGCTGACGCCCGCTGCTGACATCGTTGCCGCCAGCGCTTCCGGCTGCACCAGCGCGATCTCGCTGGCCAAATTCCCTGCCCGCACCACGGTCACGTAAAACCGCCCGCGGCGCGCATCTCCCACCACGCCGTAGGTCTCCGCGTCCACACAGCCCAGCAGCGAGGACAGACCGGCCACCGGCACTTTCCTCGACAAAGCCACTCCCTGCGCCGCCGCGATGGCGATGCGCACGCCGGTGTACGAGCCTGGACCCGTGCCCACCACGATTCCGCCCAGCCGGTCTCCCGCCGCCGCCAGCGCCTCCCGCAGCGGCTCGAACAACAGCGCGTTGTGCGAGCGGCCCGCTCCGAACTCCGCCTCGAACAGCACCGCGCCGTCCGGCGCAACCACCGCCACGCTGCCGCGCGCCGTGGACAGTTCCAAGGCCAGCACTGCGCCGCCGCTCATGCTCATCTCAGGGCCGCCCTCCTTCTCTCACCACGCGCCCGCCTTGTTGCGTGTCATGCTCCAGATAAAACCAGCGCGCGCCCTCCGGCAGCAGCTCCGGGAAACGGTCCGCCCATTCCACGATCACCACGCCGCGCTCGTCGAGAAAATCATCCCAGCCCAGGCGCACCACCTCGTCCGCCGTGTCCAACCGGTAGAAATCGAAATGAAACACCGGCAGCCGTCCGTCGCGATGTTCATGCACGAGGGAAAAGGTGGGGCTGCTCGCCTCCGCTTGGGAGCCCAGACCCGCCACAATGCCCTTGCTCGCCTGCGTCTTGCCCGCGCCGAGATCGCCGCAGAGCGCCACCACGTCGCCGGCCCGCAAATCCGCGGCCAGTTCGCGGCCCCAGGCCAGCGTCTCTTCCGGCGTCGCCAATCGTTTCATGGCCTTTCAAGCATCGTCTTCGTCCGCGCCGCCGCGCGGCCCCGGGCACAGGCCGCGTTTCGTCGTGCGCGCGAACTCCATCAGCGTGCGCGCCTCCGGCGTCAGCTTGTCCGGCTCCGCCTCCAGCTCCTCCAGCGCCTGCCGCACGTTGAGGCGTTTGCGGAACAAAATCCGGAACGCGCGCCGCAGCGCCCGCAGCGATTTCTCGGAAAAACCCGCCCGTTGCAGGCCCACGAGGTTCAGCCCGCGCGTCACGCCCGGATTGCCATCGACGATGCAAAACGGCGGCACGTCCTGCACCACCTTGGCACAGCCGCCGATCATGCTGCGCTCCCCGATCCGGCAAAACTGATGCACCGCGCTCAACCCGCTGATGATGGCGTGATCTCCCATCACCACATGCCCACCCAGCGTGCCGTTGTTGGAAAAGATGACATGATTTCCCACCACGCAATCGTGCCCGATGTGGCTGTAGGCGAGAAAATGGTTGTGGCTGCCCACCACGGTTTTGTCCCCCGGCATCGTCGCGCGGTTCACCGTGCAAAACTCGCGGAAGGTGTTGTCGTCGCCGATCTCCAGATGGGTGGGTTCGCCGGCATATTTCAAATCCTGCGTCTGCTGGCCGATGGAGGCGTAGGCGAAGAAGCGATTGCGCGCGCCGATGCGCGACGGTCCCTGGATCGTGACATGATGCTGCAGCCGGCAGCCCTCCCCCAGCACCACGTCCGGCCCGATGACACAATACGGCCCGATCTCCACGTCTTCGCCAAGTACGGCGGAGGGATCGATGATCGCGGTGGGATGAATAGGCATAGTTTCCTTTTTCACCGATCCACCAAGCTGAACATCAAATCCGCCTCCGACACCACCTGACCGTTCACCACGCAACGCCCCACCGCCTTGCCGATGTTGCGTTTCATCGCCGTGATTTCAGTCTCGATGAAAATCGTGTCCCCGGGCAGCACGGGCTTGCGCCACTTCACGTTGTCGGCGCTCATGAAGTAGCCGATCTTGCCCTGGTTCTCCGAGCGCCGCAGCATCAGCACGCTGGCCACCTGCGCCATCGCCTCCAGTTGCAGCACGCCGGGCATGATGGGGTGCTCCGGGAAGTGGCCGTTGAAGAACGGCTCGTTGATGGTCACGTTTTTGACGCCGGTGCATTTGTTCTCGCCCTCGAAGCCGACGATGCGGTCCACCATCAGGAAGGGGTAGCGATGCGGTAGGATTTTCAGCACGTCGTTGATGCCCAGCACGGCCTCGCCGGTGGGGATCGTCACCGGCGGTGGCACCATGGCACGCATCTGGTTGTATTGATCGACGATGGCCTGCGCCAGCTTCGTGTTCGGCCCGTGGCCGGGCCGCACGGCGATGACGTGCCCGGTGATGCGCTTGCCGGAGAGCATGAGGTCTCCGACGATGTCGAGAATCTTGTGCCGCACGAATTCATCGGTGAAACGCAGCGGCTGCTTGGACAGCAGCGTCTCCCCGCGAATGACCACCGCCGCCTCCAGCGTGCCGCCTTTGATGAGGCCCTTCTCCAGCAGCGGCGCGATGTCCTCGTAGTACACAAAAGTCCGCGCCGGGGCGATCTCCTTTTCAAACACCTCCGGCGTGATCTCCAGGCTTTGAAACTGGGTGAAGCGTCCGCCCGGCCCGACGTTGGTGCAGGACACGCGGAATTTTTTGTCCGGCACGATGGTAAGGATGCTGCCGTCCCGCGTCTCCTGGTAGATCGGCTCGCGGATTTCAAAAGTCCTGCGCGGCTCGGTCTGCTCCTGCAGGCCGGCTTTTTTAATCAGCTCCACAAAGGGCAGCGCGCTGCCGTCGGCGATGGGCGGCTCGTTGGCGTCCATCTCCACGATGGCGTTGTCCACGCCCATGCCGGAGAGGGCGGCCAGCACATGCTCCACGGTGTGGACGTTCACCCCGCCCTCGGCGATGGTGGTGGCGCGCTCCACCTTTTGCACTTTGGCCACGAGTGCGGGGATGAAGGGTTTGTCCTCCAGATCCATGCGGCGGAATTTGATGCCGTGGCCGTCGGGCGCGGGTTGCAGGGTCAGCGTCACCTGCTCCCCGGTGTGGAGGGAGGTGCCGGTGAGCGTCGCGGGTTTGGCCAGCGTGTGTTGGCGGTCGGAGGCGGGCATAGAGGAATGGGAAGCCCTCCCGTTAGCCCTGCGCCTTCCGGGGGTCAAAAGGAAATTCGGCCTGCGCGGTGGCGGGAGCGATGTGGCGCTAGCCGCTGGTTGTGCCGAAACGAGCCATTATCGTCCTAGGAGGGCAGACAGCGGGAGTTGTCCCGCCCGCCTTGATGCGGCATAGTGGACGCGATTGAGCTACCGCTCATGCCGTGTGTCCCACTTTTGCCATGCCGTTCCCCACCACCCATTGGACTTTGCTGGCTGACGCGACGCTGGATGGCGACGCGGCGGGGCGGGAGGCGCTGGGGCGGCTTTGCGAGAGCTATCGGCGGCCGGTGCTGGTGTTTTTGCGGGCGCGCGGGGTGGCGGAAGGGGAGGCTGAGGATCTCGTGCAGGATTTTTTCGAGCATCTTCTCAAAGGCCGGTTGTGGAAACGGGCGGCGCGGGAGCGCGGGCGGTTCCGGACTTTTTTGCTGGGGGTGCTGCGGCATGTGATGCGGCACGCGTGGCGCGATGAGCGGCGTCTCAAGCGCGGCGGCGGCATGGTGCGCGCCAGCCTGGAGGAGTTAGAGCGCGAGGGACGGGAGGTGGCGGGGGGCGGGATTCCTGACGGTGAGGCGTTCGACCGGGAGTGGGCGCTGACCCTGGTGGCGGAGGCGCTCAGGCAGGTGGAGGGCGAGCATCTGACCGCCGGAAGGCAGGCGGAGTACGCGGTGTTGCGCCGGTTTTTGCCGGGGGCCGGGGAACCGCCGTCCTACGAGGCGGCGGCGGCGGAGCTGGGGGTGACGGTGAGCGCGTTGAAGTCGGCGATTCACCGGCTGCGGCTGCATTTTCGCAAGGTGCTGCGCACGGCGGTGGCGCAGACGGTGGGAGCGCCGCATGAGGTGGACGAGGAGTTGCGCCATCTGGCGAGGCTCCTGATGCGGGCGCAAAACGGCGCGCAACCCGGCGCGGCGGACGGGGAATAAAGAGAAATCCGATTGGTGTTTTTTGTGAGTGAGCTTGTTGTCTGCGAGGAATGCGGCACTCCGCTGGAGGTGGACCGCTTGGGCGGGGTGTGTCCGGCCTGCCTGCTGCTGGGAGCGGCGGCGGTGGAGGAAGGCGGGACTGGAACGGGGCTGGGCTGGTTGGGCGGGCATGAACTGCTGGAACTGCTGGCGCAGGGCGGCATGGGAACGGTGTACCGGGCGCGGCAAAAGGCGCCCGAGCGAGAGGTGGCGCTCAAGGCGCTGCCGGGCGCGGCGCTGCTGTCCGCGGCGGCGCGCGCGCGTTTCCAGGACGAGGCGCAGGCGATGGCTGCGTTGGAGCATCCGGGCATCCTGCCGGTCTATGAACTGGGGGAGCAGGATGGGACGCCTTTTTTCACCATGAAGCTGGCGGCGGGGGGCACGCTGGCGCAGCGGACGCGGGATTATGCCGGAAAATGGCGGGAAATCGCGGAACTGCTGGCGCATGTGGCGGAGGCGGTGCAGTTCGCGCACGAGCGCGGGGTGCTGCACCGGGATTTGAAGCCGGGCAATATCCTGTTCGACGAGGAGGGCCGGGCCTATGTGAGCGATTTCGGACTGGCCAAGCTGGAGGCGGGTGGGGCAGGGGTGACGCGGCCACTGGAGTGGATGGGCACGCCCCATTACATGGCGCCGGAGACGCTGGGCGGCAAGGGCGTGCCGGCGACGACGGCGGGGGATGTGTGGTCGCTCGGGGTCATTCTCTACGAACTGCTGGCGCAGCGGAGGCCTTTTGAAGGCGAATCGCTGCCGGCGGTGTTGCGGCAGGTGGTGGAGCAGGAGCCGCCCATGCCGTCGGGCGGCGTGCCGCGTGACTTGGGCGTGATCGCGCTGAAGGCGCTGGCCAAGTCGCCGGCGCAGCGCTACGTCGGCGCGCGGGAGCTGGCGGACGATTTGCGGCGCTGGCTGCGCGGGGAGCCGATCCTGGCGCGTCCGGTGCCGCTGCTGGAGCGGGCGGCGCTGTTCGCGCGGCGGCGACCGGCGCTGACGGCGGCGTGGGTGGTGGTGGCGCTGCCGCTGGCGGGCAGCGCGGCGCTGCTGATGCAGTCGCAGCGGCGGTTGCGCGGCGCTTTGGAAAATTCGCGCCAACTGGAGGCGGACGCGCGGGAGAATCTGCGGGACTCGCTGATCGTCCAGGCGCGGCTGCTGCGGCAGTCTCACCTGCCGGGCCGGCGGTTGGAGACGCTGGGCCTGCTGGAGCGGGCCGCGGCGCTGGGGCCGTTCGCGGGACTGCGGGACGAGGCGGTGGCGGCGCTGGCTTGTGACGATGTGCGGCGGGCGGGGGTGCTGTTTGATTTTCAGACGCATGCCTCATCCTCGCGCGCGGTGGCGGTGACGCCGGATTTCCGCCTCATGCTGGGGCGCGGCACGGACGGAACGACGGGTCTGCGCGAGGTGGCGACCGGAGAATGGCTCTGGCGGGACGGCTCCAAGAGGGCAACGCCGGCGCGCGATTTTCATCTCACCGCGGATGGCCGTTTCGCCGGGATCGTGAGCGAGGCGCGCGAGGCGGAGATGTGGGACACGGGCTCCGGGAGCTTGCTGGCGCGGGAAAAGCTGATTGCGAAAGACACTCGCTTTCTTGCCGAAAGCGTGCCTTTCACCCTGCATGAGAGCCGGCCACTGGCAGCGGGCGTGGACGCGGCGGGTACGCTCTGGGTGCGTGATTTGGAGAGCGGCGGGCGGGTGGAACTGGCGCGGGGCTTGCAGATTGCCACGGCGCTGGCGCTGAACGCCGAAGGAACCCGGCTGGCCGCCGGCGCCGGCGACCAGATCGAGATTTGGGACATCGAGGAAAAGCGGCAGGTGCTGCAGCACAAGGTGCGGGACAGTGGCCATGCCATGGCGTGGGACGGCCCGGTCCTCATCATCAGCGACCGATCCTCGAAGGAAACCGTCATCCTGGACAAAGATCAACGGACCAGCCGGTTCAACCGGCATCGCAACATCGCCTGGTCGGTGGCCCCGCTGCCGGGCACGAACCTGACCGTCACGCTCTCGACCCTCGGGCAGGCGACCGTGTGGCAGCGGTTCGACGGCCAGCCGGTGTGCGATCTGGCCTGCGGCACCGGCCTGCTGGCGGCGCACGAGTCCGGCCGCAGTCTGCTGGTGGAAGAGCAGCCGGGCCGGGCGGTGCGCTGGGAGCTGGCTCCCAGCAGGGTGTTCCGGGAATGGGTCACGGGCCGCAGCCTGCGGTTCGTGGCCACCATGGGCATGGTCTTGAGCCCGGATGGCCGCCTGCTGGCCACGCTGGGGAATCACACGCTGGGCCTCTGGGATGCGCGCCGGGGGCGGCTGTTGTACTTGTGGCTGCTGCCCGATGAGGGCACGAGCCTGCAGGCGGCTTTCTCGCCCGACGGGCGGTTTCTCGTTGCCTCCACCGACCGCGGCGGCATCTGGCGGCGCGGGCTGCGGCTGGATGAGGCGGGCGAACTGACTTTGGGCGCGCCGGAGAAAGTTCCCGGCGGTGAGGCGCTGGCGTTCCGGCGCGCCGCGCCCGATGGCCGCACCTGGGCGGTGCTGGACGCGGAGCGCCGTCTTTGCCTGTGGGAACCCGGTGCGGGGAAGCCGCCGCGGCCCTATCGCGCGGAGGAGTGGGCGGCTGCCGGCGGCGCGCGTGATCTGCCGCGGGCGGATCCCTTGCCGCCGGTGGAGGTGGCCGGACTGCTTGCCGGCAGCGGGAACGGGCCGGATTACCTGGCTCCCGGGGAGCAGCGGCTCTTCCGGGCGGCGGCGGGCATGATCCGGCTCTATGACACGGCGGAGGGCAAAGAACTGCTGGCTTGGCCGGATGCCACCGGGCCTGGGGTCACCGCCACGGCGGCGGTCAGCCCGGACGGCAGGCTGGCCGCCATCGAGGGCAGGGAGGACAGCTTCGATCTGATCGTCCTGCCGGAGGGACGACGGCTCCTGCGTCTGACCCCGCCGGTCGGGATCGATGCGCAATCCGCTTGTTTTTCAGCGGACGGCTCCAGCTTGATGATCCTCGGCAGCGGGCAGCGGCTGTTTGAATGGCGGCTGCGGGAGTTGCGGGAGGAGCTGGAACGAATGGGGCTGGGGGAGGTGGAATGACGAATGACGAATGACGAATGACGAATGACGAGTCAAGGCGGGCAAGAGGGCGGGGCGTGGGGCGTGGGGCGTGGGGAGTGGGGAGTGGGGAGTGGGGAGTGGGGCGAGCCGCTGGCTCGCTGGGGTGGGTGCGTGGCGCTTTGCGAGGACGAGTAGGAGGATGGCCTCATTGACTCTCTTTTGACCCCTTGACACTCATTCACCCGAAAAAGGAAGTTGAGAGTTGAGTGTTGATAGTTCAAAATCAGCAGCTTGCGCCGAAAGCTCCATTCACCCGAAGGGTGAGTCCCCCTTGGCGACGCAAGTCGCTCATTTCCAGCCTCTCAACTTTCAACCATCAACTCTCAACTCTGTTTTTAGGTTCACAGGTTTTTCAGCGGGATCATGAGAACCTTGTCCACGCGGTGGCCGTCCATATCGATGATCTCCACCCGGTAGCCTTGTTCTTCAAAGAATTCCCCTTCCTTGGGCACATGCCCGAGACGCTGCATGACGTAACCCGCGATCGTTTGGTATTCGCGGTCATCCGGGGACGGGAGTTGATAATCCGCGACCAGTCCCTCGAAGTCATCGCAGTTCAGCGAGGCATCGATGAGCCAGGAGCCGTCCGCGCGTTTTATGGCGGTGGGTTTCAAGCGGTCTGCCATGGAGGGCATGTCTCCGACGATGGCTTCCAGGAGGTCGTGGATCGTGACCAAGCCGACGACGTGGCCGAATTCGTCCACCAGCAGCGCCACATGCATGCCGGAGTTTTTGAAGATGTCCAGCATCTGGGAGGCGGGTGTCGTCGCTGGCACCAGCAGGGGCGGCGTCATCAGGTCTTTCACCGTCGCCGGCACGCCCGCGGCGAGGTTGGCATAAATGGATTTCACGGAGAGCATGCCGACGACGTGATCCCGCGTCTCGCCATAGACCGGAAAGTTGCTGTGGGCGCTGACGACGATTTTGTGCCAGATCAAGTCATGCGGCTCGTCCTCCTGGATCCAGATGATCTTGGCCTTCGGCGTCATCAGCTCCTGGGCGATGAGGTCGTCGAGATCGAGGATGTTTTCCACCATGGTGGATTCCATCGGCACAAAGGTGCCGGCGCGCAGGCCCTCGCGCATCATCGCCTTCACCTCCTCGTCGGAGACGGCGGCTTCCTCTTGGATCTTCAATCCCAGGAGCTTCATCAGGCCATCGGTCGAAGCGCCGAGGAAGGCCACGACCGGACCCGCCACACGCGAGAGGAACCGCATCGGCCGGGCCAGCAGGCGGGCGTAGCCTTCGGCGTTGGCCATGCCGAGGCGCTTGGGGATGAGTTCCCCGACGATCAGGGACAGATAGGTGATGGCAACCACCACCAGGACGAAGGCGATGTTGTCCGCCCACGGAGCCAGCCAAGGCAGCATGGCCAAGGGCTCCGCCAGATGCCCGGCAAGCCTGGCGCCGCCGAAGGCGCCCGCGACGATGCCCACGAGGGTGATGCCGATCTGCACGGTCGCCAGGAAACGGTTGGGGGATTCCGCCAATTCCAACGCCACCGCCGCGCTGGCATCGCCCGCGTCCGCGAGGTGCCTGAGCCGGGCACGGCGGGCCGAGACGAGGGAAATCTCCGCCATGGCAAAGACGCCGTTGGCCAAAATCAGAATGACAACGACGGCGATTTCAAAGGCAACGGAACTCATGGAGTCAAGCGGCAAGAAAGCCGATAAGACCGGGGTTTCAAGGCAAAGTGGCCGCTAAATCGGATTTGCCGGGATTCGCGCCTTCTTCCTCCTGTTCCTTGCGCGCGTTCATGCGGTGAAAATTTTCGAATTTTCGCATTGACATTTTTGTCTTTTTTTGAGGGAATCGGTTTATCCCCTTGAAAAAGGGCATCCAGCCATGAGAACGCATCTCTTCTCGATTTGTGGGACGCCGGACACAGGCCCTTTGATTCCTTCACCGGGTTTTCCCGTTTCATCGTCAAGGCCGGGGCATCGATGGCGCGGGTTCAGCACGGCCTTGGCTTGGATGGGGATGCTGCTCCTGACGATGGCTGTCTCGCCAGCCCTCCACGCCAATGACAACGAGACTCCATTGTATGATGACCCCGTTTATCTGAAAAATGACGTATGGAGTTTCACGATAACAAAAGTGGAACGGGTTGCCATTACCGAGAAAGATGCGCGTGATTTTCCCGGGGCTGCTGCAAAGTGGCATGTAACAACCAAATTAATGAATGTATCAAAAACGCCTCAAATTCTGCTCGCTGTGCCAGCCTATGCAGCGACTGTAAATGGCATTCTGGACGAGAGTGTCTTTACAGGGGGGTCTCATTATCCGCTCAAAAGCAGAGATGAAGATTTTATTACAGTTGTTCCAAACAATCACTTGTTGGCAAAGCATTGTGTTGTTGCATTGAGGGTTGGCAATAAAAATGCGTTTATATTGGAGGGCTTTTTTTTGGAGAATATAAATGTTTCTGAACCCCTCAAGGCGAACAATTTTCCTTGGACTTGGTTTTTGCTGAGCACGCCCACAAGGAATGAATTTGAATTGTCTATATCCCTATTCGATCAACACTATCGACCTGAGGTTGTTAAGCTTCTAGGGAAGGATTATGCCAAATTCTGGAGGGGGAAAATCAAAACAAGCGCTGTCAAAATGAAAGTGTTTGAGTCATGGGAATCAGAAAAGGCTCCGTCTAATGCCGAAAAGAACAGTGACAATCCATAACCGGCCCCGCCCCTGGGTAGGGGGTCAGGGTAGGGGGAGGGTAGGGGGTCAGGGTGCAATTTTTTGACAAAATGAGAATGAAGTTGCCAGCGATCAGCCAAGAATTTAGAGTCCAATCACCTCAATGTTCACGATGATTTCACCACAAAAACCCTCCAGAAATGGAAGGCTGCAATCCTTATCCAGCTTTCACCGAACGAGTGATTTGTCAAAAAATTGCACCCTTCTCTGAAAAAGCGCGTCAAGCGAAAAATCGCCGTGTTGTTGATTTGACGGGCTTGCGGTGCGGCGGGGGATGCGGGTGGCTTGTCAAGGGACGAGGCGCGCGCGGGCGGGCGGGGACGCCGCCATCCGTGCCCAAGACACACGGGGCGTTGCGCTTCATGCTCCGGTTAGGTTTGCGGTGGCGATGCTGCGATCACACTTCTCTGCGGGGCGGGCTGCGCTCAGCCCCCTGCCATTTAGACTAATCAGATCCCCAGCCCTCCATCCTGACCCTAGATGCGCCAGCAGAACTCACGGCTCTGTGACCAATCAATGTGCAATCGGAGCGACTGGGGAAAGGGATGTCTGCGCTCCCGGCTGGCCCTTGCTGACCCTCGCCCGGCGCGCCTCTGCTGACGGCGGCAGTGTTTCATAGTTTCGCCCCTGTGTCAAGAGCTGCCAAGTGATCCTCGCCATGCGCCGCGCCACCGCCAGGATGGCCGTGTTGGGTTTCTTGCCCAAGGCGCGCTTGGCCTTGTAGAACTCTCCAAAGTAACCGCTGCAGCCCACCGCCACCCAGGCCGCTTCCACAAAGGCCCAGCGCAGCCACT
>CAZNKC010000112.1:0-16268 GCA_964573315.1 uncultured Verrucomicrobiaceae bacterium
GGATTTCCGGCTCACGGATGTTTATGGCACGGTGGCCAGGGAAATTCTGGCCTAAAGTTAGCCGCAGAGGGGCAGAGAGGCAAAGGACGCAGAGATTGTGGAACAGCCCTCAAGGAGCGGCGGTTTGAAACCGCCTTCCCCCGGCAAAGGACGCAGTGAAACAGAAAAATAAACTCTGCGACCTTTGCCTCTCTGCCACTCTGCGGCAAAAAATGGAGCGGTTGCCGTTTTAACGAAATGTCGTCACCGCCGCCTGCCCCGCGCCGGGCTGGAGTTCGATGGACTCGATGGTCACGCTGCCGTTTTGAATGGGGAGATGCAGGCGCAGGTGCGCCAGGCTGGGAACGTCAAGGGTGACGGTGGTGGCGCCTTCTTGCAGGTTGAACTCTTGAATCTGTCCCTCCTTCGGAAAGCTTTCCTGCTCCAGCGTGCGCCACTGCACTTTGGCGGGACCGTTTTGACCGCGTGACTTGATCTTCAGAGTGACCGGGCCTTGCAGTTTCAGCCCGGCGCGAGCGAGGAACGGATTGGGCTTTTCCCCGGTTACGATCAGGACGCCGTCCTCGACCACGGTGGCGCAACCTTGCGGCACCCAGCCGCCCGGCAGCCGCCGCCCCGCCGCGACGGTGTTCGCTGTGGAACGAGGTTGGTAGGCGGGATTGGGTTTGGGGATGTAGGCGTCCGTGTCCTTCAGATAAGCATCGATCAAGGCGTCGAGTTCCTCCACTTTGTCCGGCATTTGCTCCGCGAGATTGGCGGTTTCGCCGAGGTCGTCTTTCAGGTTGTAGAGTTCGCTGGGAAACGTGGGATCGAACCAGCGAATGAGCTTGAAGTCTCCGCTGCGCACCGTCACGCCGCCGCCGTTCGGGCGATAGGGGAAGTAGTTGAAAAAGGTGTCGCGCCCGAGCTTGGCGGTCTTGCCGGTGAGCAGCGGCGCAAGGCTGATGCCGTCGAAACGCTGCCGCTCCGGCTTGGGCAGGCCGGCGAGGTCGATCAGAGTGGGATAGATGTCGATGTGGCCGGCGAGCGCATCCGTCACGGAGCCGGGGGCGATGCGGCCGGCCCAGGCCCACATCATCGGCACGCGGATGCCGCCTTCGTAGAGCCTGCCTTTGCCCTCGCGCAGCGGGTGATTGTTGGTGGGCGGTTCGTCGCCGGCCCACTTGCGCCAGTCCGCAAAAAATTCGCTTTTATTCTTCTCCGCCGCCGCTGTTTTGCCCGTTCCAGGGATGTTGCTATGAATGTTGCCGCCGTTGTCGGAGTAGAAGATGACGATGGTGTTGTCCGCCACGCCCTGCGTTTCCAGCTCCCTCAGGATGCGGCCAAAGCATTCGTCCACGCTGCGCAGCATGGAGGCCATGATGGGATTTTTCTGGACACCGCGCGGATCGGTTTTTTTGGCGAACTCGGCGGTGTACTCCGGCTTGTGCCCCCAGGGGCCGTGGACACCGTAGCACCAGAGATTGAGGAAAAACGGGCCGCCCTTGCTCGCCTGGATGAACTTGGCCGCCTCCTGCGCCTGCCGGTCCACGATGTACTCGCCCTCCGGCCCGTCGATGATGTTGCCAACGCGGGCTCGCCCCGTTGGAGTTCCTTCCTGACTGACTTCGTAGGGAGAGAAATACCCGCCCGGCGGCCCCGGATCGGGCGCGCAGTGAAAAGTCACATCAAAGCCCTGGCGCTCCGGCCAGTATTCGGGTGTGAGGCCGAGGTGCCACTTGCCGATGTGGGCGGTGCGATAACCGGCGTCGCGCAAGGCTTCGGCGAGCGTGTATTCATCGAGGTCCAGGTAGTTTTTGCTCACCGGGTGCAGGAAGGCGACGCTTGGCGGGCCGCTTTCAGGTTTGAAATTGAACCCGGCAGGCTGCGGCGACTGGTGGCCGCTGGGAGAGAGGATGCCGTGGCGCGGAACGTGTTTACCAGTCAGGATGCTGGCCCGTGTCGGCGAACAAATCGGCTGCGCGTAGGCGTCGGTGAACCGCATCGCCGTCTTGGCAAAGGCGTCGATGTTAGGCGTCTCGTAGTACTGGGATCCGTAAGCTCCGCAGTCCATCCAGCCCATGTCATCGACGAGGAAAAGCACGATATTGGGTTTGGAAGCGGCGTGAACTTGGCTGCCGAAGCCGAGCAACGCCGGCAGGAGAAAAAGAAGGAGAGTCTTCATGATCGAGCCGGAATAACGCGCGAATGCTTGCGGTATTTCACGCGGTTTGGCTCGCGCGCTCCGGCTTTGCACAATCTCAAAGCTCGAATAAAAACTCGGCAGTGTTGAGCAGCACCCAGGCCAGGGAGGCGGGATCATTGTCCCGCAAAAAGCGGACAGCAGCGACGCGCTCGTTTTCCCCCGGCGGACGGTTCAGGATGGTCAGAAAGAGGGTTTCTGCCTGCAAATTCACGCCGTTCAGTCCGCGCGGCCCCAGCGCGTTGAAGCCCAGGGTGACCGCCGCCTCTTTCACGAGCGGGTCGCTCATCCAAAAGCGCGCCAGGGAAAAGGAGATCACGGGCAGGCTCTCGTCCGCCCATTCGCGCGAACCCCGGCCAAACAGACGCAAGGGATGGCCTTCCTCCGGCGCCTGGGGCAGGTCAATGGAGCGCGCCGCTTGGCGTTCCTCGCGCATCCAACCGGCCAAGCTGTCCCAGAGCACCTCCGCCGGCAGCCGCCGGATCCGCGGCGCAGGCAGCGGTACGGGGCCATCGATGCTCGGCTCCATAGCTTGGTTTTGATAGGCTTCCGTGTTGGCCAGCACCCGCTGGAACTCCCGCAGATCATACCCGCAACGGCGCAACGAGGCCGCGAGGGCGCGGTGCAGCGCATCTAGCGCCGTGCCGTCATCCAGCCCGGCCCACTGGTGGGGAAGTATCCGCGGCGGGCTGTCGCAGCTTTGCGCGCGGAACGATGCCGCTGCCGACACCGGCATGGCGGCGGATTCCCGCCAAGTTTGTTGCACCGCGTATTCCATCGGCCCAAACAGCCACGTCCACACCCGCCGCGCCGTGGCGACTGCAAAGCGCGGGTTGCCGTTGTCCGTCAGCCAAACCGCCAGCGCCGCCATGTCACTCCGCTCACCTTCCCGCTGCGCCGCTTCCCGCGCGGACCAAGGCAAAAGCCGCGCTGCCACCAAATCTCCCGGCTTGCCATCCCGGTATTTGTAATTCGACGGCAAGGGCAATCCCGCAAACGCCGGATTGGTGGCGACCCGCAGCATCTCTCCCGGCCGCAACTCCCGCAGCGGGTCCGGTGTGAGTCCGGGATAGGGCCAAAGCTGGCCGGGTTCTCCCAAGACACCCGGCGGTTTCTGCGCCGCCACCGCGCCCGCCGACCGCGTCACCGCGACCACGCCGAAGCAGGCGGCGAATTGATGCACCTGCATCTGGGTCCAGTCCGCGTAGGGATGGGCGTGGCAGTGGGCGCAGTGCAAGTTTGCCCCCAACACCGCCCGCGCCAGTTCGGAGGCCGTCACTTTCATTTCCCCGCCGTCCCGCAGCAGCAGCCCGACGGCCGGGTTCTCCGCCAGCGTCCCCTCCGCTGTCAGCATCGCGCGCAGCAGGTCGTCCCACGGAATGTTTTGCCGCGCCTGCTCCCGCAGCCAGTCGATGAACGGCTGCTGCGGCTCGCCCAGCACTCGATCCGTCACCCGCAGAACGTCCGCCAGCCGCTGGAACCGCCAGTCGTCCGCTCCGGATTCCAGCAGCAGCCGATCCACCAGCCGCGCCCGTTTGTCCGCCGCGCCGTTCGCCAAAAACACCCGCGTCTCCGTCGCCGCCGGCAGCCGCCCGGCCAGATCGACGCAGGCGCGCCGCAAAAAAGCCGCGTCATCCGCGCGCCGTGTTTCAGGCACGGGTTCATCCGGCGCTTCCCGGCGGAATGCCTCCAGTTGCGCCCGCAGCGCCGCGTCGATCCGGGCCGCCTCCGCAGCGATCTGCGGCGCATTCAGCCGGAAAGGCGGTTTTTGTTCCTGACACCAAGCTGGGACGCCAGCCGGAAGAATCGCGACAGTGATAAGCAAGGCCGTGCGCATCACCGACAGGAACGGGCGAAGCCGGCCCTGCTTAGAACTGTTCGAACATTCCGGCCGAAACCCGTGACTCAGGCATTCCGCCCAAGTTGAGTCCGGCGGGCATCCTGTCCGCCGGACTCAACCGCCGGCATCAAACCGACCGCCGCAGCGCGTCAAAGCGGCGTCTGGCGGCGAGCACCCAGATGCCGGCGGCAGCGATCAACAGGGCGCCCGACGGCTCGGGGACCGGAGTGACGTCCAAGCGCACATTGTCAACCACAAGCCCGGAGCCCAGGACTTCCAACACTCCGCCCGCAGTGAAGCCGATGCCAATGTTTCCGACCGGGGCCGTCTCCCCGGTGATGTATTGCAGGGAAAAGGTGTGCATGGGCCCAGAGCCGTCGAGCAAGTCCAGCAAAGATCCGCCGCTGAGAGTGGCGACCTCAGTCCCGCCGGCAAAAATGGAGGCGCTGCCCCCGGAAAGCAATGCCACGGGGGAAACTTGGTCAACGTCGAATGTGAGCGTGTAGATGGAATTAGGGGCGAAAGTGACCCCGGTGTCTTGAAACAGCGAGACTGTCGCCAAAGCGCCGACGAGGAACGTCAGTTGGGCGGCATTGCTGCCGTCCGAGGCGGCTCCCCACGAGCCAAAAGTCACATCGGTCAGCGTGGCGGGGAGCACACCGGTGCGGGTGTAGGACCAAGCTCCAATGGAACCATCGGCGGGGTCGAACAGTCCATTGGGAGCGCTCCCGGTTGGAACCTCGAAGGAATGATTGCTGACTGGGACGGGCTCCGCGCTGAGAGAGGCTGTGGACAGTGTCAAGGCGACCGACATCAGGATAGGCATGTTTGGTTTCATAATGATGCAGCAGTTGTTTTTGGGTTGATTCAGGCCCCTTCACACCGGCAAAAGGACCATTTTACGTTTTTATCAAATTTATAAATTTTTAGGAATAAAATAAACGTAAGAAAAATGTAAGCTAGAAAAAATGTAATTTGGTGTATTTTCTGAAATTTCCTTATTTTAAGTATGATTTTTTAATGAAATAAAACTAAATTTATGGAGCCTCGTTAAATGCGGCTCCATTGAAAGTTGATCTATCGCAACTTTCCACGGCACTCGGAGCAAGCCGCGCCACCTCCGCCCGCGGAAAAGTGGGCGGGAATAGAATCCCGCCCTCCGGTGAAGGGCGTGGCTACTTTCGGATCATCGTGAAAACGCCATCCCAATGTTCGGGCGGGTTGGCGAGCAGATCGGCGCAGCGTTGCTGGTAGAGGCGGGTGAGGGAGTCATCGAGGCCGGCGGCGCGGGCGGCTTCGAAGTGGGCGGCGGCTTCGGCAAAACGGCCGGCGCGGTAATCGCGGATGCCGGTTTCGTAGGCGGCGAGTCCGGCGGGCGCTTCGATTTCTCCGGTCTTGCCAAGCACGGTGAAGACGGCGACCGGTTCCTGCTTGCCTTTGACGCGGACGAGATCGGCGCTGCGGCAGATGAAGAAGTCGCCGAGATGGTGATGGATGGCTTCGCTAACGATGAGGTCCGCGCCGTATTCCTTGGTGACGCCTTCGAGGCGCGCGGCGAGGTTGACGGTGTCGCCGATGGCGGTGAACTCTTTTTTGAGTTGGGAGCCCATGTCGCCGACGACGGCTTCGCCCTGGTGCAGGCCGATGCCGACGGCGAGCGGGGGCAGACCGCGCGCGGTCCATTGTTGGTTGAGGGCGGCGAGTTCCTCCCTCATGCGCAGGGCGGTGGTGACGGCGGCGCGGGCGTCGGCGGTGAGGTCGGCCTCGGTGGCGTCGTCGCGCAGGCGGCCCCAGACGGCCATGATGGCGTCGCCGATAAATTTGTCGATGCTGCCCTGGGTCTCGAAGACGGTTTGCACCATGCGGTCGAGGTATTCGTTGAGCTGGCGGACGAGTTCCTGGGCGGGGAGTTTTTCGGAGAGGCTGGTGAAGCCGCGCAGGTCGGAGAAAAGCAGGGTGATGTGGCGGTGGGCTCCGCGCAGGGTTTGGAAGTAGGAGGCGGGCTGGCGCAGGATTTGCTGCTCGATGTCCGGGGAAAAATAACCGGTGATGGCAGCGCGCAGCCGCTCGCGCTGGCGGCGCTCCTGGATGTAGTCGTAGCCCAGGCTGAGCAGGCCGGCGGCGGCGGCGGCCAGCGCGGGGACGAGCATGGCGATGACGAAGGCGTGGCTGTTGAAGCCGTGCGTTTGAATCAAGATGGCCAGCGCTGCGCAACCGGCGACGGCGGCGATGCCAAGGACGGGGCGGCGGAAGCGGGCGAGGAACAGCAGAATGCCGAGGATGCCGGTGATGGCGAAACCGGCGATGACGGGACGGCCGGCCTCCCGCAGCAGGTGGCCGTGACGGAAGGCGGCGAGGGTGTGGGCGTGGACTTGAACGCCGAAAAGCACGCCGATAGGCGTGGGCACATCATCCTGGAAATGGCGGACGGTGGGGCCGACGAGGACGATTTTATCCCGGAAGATTTCGCCGTTGGCGAAGTTGCTCTCCCACAGCGCGGGGATGAAAAGCTCATGCACGGAGATGGGCTGATAAGCGTCGTCCGGGCCGAAGCGGATGAGGTGGTCTTGGTGTGGATCGCCGCCGGGCACGCGATGGGGGAGCCGGGCTTGGTTGAGGATGGCGGCGGGCAGGCTGAGGGCCTCGCTGCGATCCTCGCCGGCGCGGAGGGCACTGTGGCGCACCACGCCGTCCTCGTCCGGCCAATAGGTGAAGTAGCCGATGCGGGACTCGGCTTGCAGGTCGGTGGCGGGCAGGACGATCTCCGACGGGGGAATGAGGCGGAGCTTGCCGGCGGTGTATTGGAAGTCGGCGCCGATGACGACGCGGTCTTTCCATTTTTCCAGGGCGTCGCGCAGGGCGGCGTCCCACTCGGGATGATCGGGCGTGGGCGTGGCAAAGGCGAAGTCGAGGGCGACGACGCGCGCGCCGGCGGCGAAGAGTTTTTCGAGCAGATCGACCCAGACTTGGCGCGGCCAGATCCAGCCTCGCTGCATGAGTTGGAGGGTGGGAGAATCCTCAATGTCCTCCGGCCAAGCGCTGCTTTGATCCAGGCTGGCTTCATCGACGCCGAGGACGACGATGTCGGGGTCGGCGGGGGCGCGTTGTCCGTGGAGGTGGACTTGATCCTGCACCCACCACTGCGCCTTGTGCGTGAGGAGGCGGAGGGGGGAGAGCCATTGCGAGCCGGCGAGCGCGAGCAATACGACGACACCGATGCCGCCAAGCACGAGCAGGCGGCGCGGGGTGTCGGAGGTCGGGGTGTCCACGGGGGAAAATGCCGCAGGTCGGCGCGTTTGGGAAGCGCGGAACGATGACTTTCGTCCTCGTCCTCCTACTCGTCCTCGAAAAATCCGAATGACGAATGAACCGCGGATGACACGGATAGCGCGGATTTTTTAGCCGTAGAGGGGCAAAGAGGCGGAGGACGCGGAGGGTTTGTTTTTTTGCAAGCTCTGCGTTCTTTGCCTCTTTGCTCCTTTGCGGTAGATGGAGTCTGTCGAGGACGAGGACGAGTTTTATAAAACGATCACGCTGACCTCTGCGCCGGCGGGCAGGGATTGGCCGGGGTCGAGCCGGAGCAGGGCGTTGGCTTGGCTGAGGGCGAAGAGGGCGTCGCTGCGTTGCAGACCGGCGACGTGGAAGCGGCCCTCGGCCAGCCTGCCGCGGAGGTAATGCGGGCGGTCGCCGGGATTGGCGAGGGGTTGATCGAGAGTGGCGGTCTGTGTGGGCGGGGCGAGGCCGGACTCGGGCGCGCCGGAGAGCCGCAGCAGGGCGGGACGGACGAAGAGTTGGAAGGTGATGAAGGCGGACACCGGGTTGCCGGGCAGTCCGAACACGAACAAGGGGCGCGGGGCGGGCCGGTGGGTGAAAAGGAAAGGTTTGCCGGGTTTGACGCGGACACGCCAAAGCTGTGGCGGCAATCCGAGCGCGGCGAGGGCGGGTTTAACGAAATCGCGGTCGCCCACGGAGACACCGCCGCTGATGAGGATGACTTCATGCTCCTGCGCGAGGCGGTCGAGCGTGGCGGTGGTCGCTTCCAGGGTGTCGGCGCAGTGTTCGTATGTGGCTTGGCCGATGCCGTGGGCGCGCAGCAGGGCGGTGAGCATGGGGCCGTTGGAGTTGTAAAGCTGGCCGGGTTGCAAGGCGGCGTCCGGCGGCACGAGTTCGTCGCCGGTGCAAAGAACGGCGGCGCGTGGCGGGCGGGCGACTTCGACGGTGGTGATCCCCTGGGAGGCGAGCAGGCCGATGCGGCCCGGGGTGATGAGGTCGCCGGGCTGGAGAAGGGTTTGGCCCGCGCAAAGATCGGAGCCGCGGCGGCGGATGTTTTCGCCGGGCTGCACGGGTTCTTGGCAGAGGATGGCGTCGTTTTCCACGCGCACGTCTTCCTGCATGATGACGGCGTCGGCGCCCGCGGGCAGGGGCGCGCCGGTGTAGAGGCGCACGGCTTGGCGCGGGCCGCGGAGGGAGAGGCCGAGGTCGTGTCCGGCGGGTTGGGTGCCGGTGATTTGCAAGGGATCGGCGGAGGCGGTTTCGGCGGCGCGCACGGCGTAGCCGTCCATCATGGAGTTGTCGAAGCCGGGCAGCGGTACGGTGGCCTGAACGGTTTGCGCGGCGCGGCGGTGCAGCGCGGCATCGAGCGTCGCTTTTTCCGATGCCGCGGCGCCGGGGGCGGGGACGGCGGCGAGAATGTGGGCGAGGGCCTCGGCTTCGGAAATCATGGTGGCTAGGGTTGGCGGGGCGGCCCCTCGGGCAGCGGGTCGAGCGGAATGGGAGCGGTGGGTTGCAGGGGGATGGGGGATTCGCCCGGCGGCAGGGCGGGGAAGGCGGGCGCGGGCTGTTCGAGCGGCGGCGGCTGGCCGTCACGCCATTCCTCGTTGGGACCGGAGGAGGAGGATGAGCCGTCGGGAAGGCCGCTGAGCGGAGCCAGTTGAGTGGCCCCGGGGGGAACGGGCGCTGGGTTTTCCTGGAGCTTCGGACGGTAAACGACGAGGTTGCCGGCGCGGGGATTGCCGGATTTGATGTCGGCGGTGAGATGGGAGCCTTTGCGCTCCGGGGTGACGACGATTTCTGAGAGCGCGCCGGTGGCGTCGAGCGCGGTCAGGGTGTGGCCGGTGGGCAGTTGGGCCGCGCCCTGGGTTTTGACGAGAACGAAATTCTGGTCCGGGTTCACGAACTCGATGATGCCGACGAGAAAGGCCGGGCCGTCGGCGCTGTCCTCGGTGCCTTTGACGGGTGTGGTGGAGGGGTCTTTGCTGGCGCACTGCGCGAGGCAGAGGCAAACGCAGAGCAGGCTGGGGAGGGCGGGCCGGAGAGTCATGTGGACAAGCTTAGACCGAAACGGCCGGGTTCAAAGCAAGAAAGGCGCCGCGGCCAAAGACCGCGACGCCTTAAAGTTCCCGCCTGTGCCGTCCGGGACGAGGGCTCACGTATCCCAGTGAGTCCAGGTGGGCGCCCAGCGAGTCGGCCGGTTGTCTTCCGGTGAAGGCCTGACAATGAGCCGGCCGGTCGTGCGGCTCCCATTTTTGAAGAAACGGGCCGGGCCACTAACACCCCGATGACGAACACCGCAGGAAAGGGAGGGCGTGGCGGCGGGCTGCCCTCAGCGCAGGCCGCGCGCGCCCGAAATGTGTCAAGGAACCACCCCGCATGGCGGGATGGATAAGGCTTGTTTTACGACGCCGGCGTCCCGGATGCAATGATAATCGGAGGTGTGTTGTTCGCGCTTTAGCGGTGACAAGCACGGGCCGGGGAATGGGGAGCTTTTAAGGGTAGGAAGATTGGTGGCAGGAAAATGGAGTTCATTTACGGAGGTCTTGATTTGGAAAATTTTCCTGCCACCGATTTTCCTACCCAAAAAACCGGAGACGCTGAGCGTCCGGGACCACGTTGAAACGCTAATAACGTAATTCAACGCCGCTTCCACGGCATCATGCGGGCGATGCTGCTGGTGACTCGGCGCGCGCGGGAGGGCACGGGCGCCTGCCGCTCGGCGTCGGCGAGGATGTCGGGGTCGCCGGAGTCGAAGTCTTCGGCGCGTGGCAGGCTCATGAGGGCGGGCATGAGGTCTTCTTCCCCGGCGGTTTCCGTTTCCTCGCCGGACTCGCCTGCGGGGATGCCGTCGGTGTCTGGCGCGTCCTCTTCGGCTAGGTCCGGGATGGCCTCCGCTCCGCGTTGATTGAGCGGGGTGACGCCGCCCTCTGGCACCACGAGGCCGGCGGAGAAAACCAGCCGCATCGAATCCTCCAGCGACATGGCGGCATCAGTGACTTTTTCCGAGTCCACCACCAGCAGGATGCCGGACATGGGGGCGGGGACGATGGGCACGAAGACGCTGGTCATGGCCTTGCCGGAGGTCGGGTCGGTGTACTGGCCGGTGACGTAGCCGATCATTCTCATGCCCGGCACGGGATAGTCGATATAGACGACGCGCTTGAAGTTCTGCGCGGTGCCGACGGTCTTGAAGGAGTCGATGACCTGCTTGAGCGATTTGTAGATGAAGGAGACGAAGGGGATGCGCAGCAGCAGGCGGTCGATGGCGGTGACGACGTGGACGCCGATGACGTTGGTGGCCATGACGCCGAGCGCGATGAGGGCGATGAGCGGGATGAGGATGCCGATGAAGCGCGTGGCCATGAGGAAACGCGGGTCGTCGGCGCCGATGACGACTTGGCCGGCCATCTCGTTGGCGAGGTCGGAGAACCATTTGACGATGGGCTCGCTCCAGCCGTGCAGCAGGTTGTAGATGAACTGCAGGATGAGAAAGGTGATGACCAGCGGCAGCGCCAACGCCAGCCCGGCGAGGAGTTTGTTGCGCAGCCAAACCATGACACCGGGGCGCCCCGTCGCCAGTGGCGGGGGCGTTGCGGAGATTGGCGGCTGGAACGGGGTTGCGGGCACTGGGGAAAGAAAGGGAGCTTGAAAGGTTACGACTGCTTCCGGGGGCTTTCGCTTCAAAAAAAGCGGGGAATTTGTAACGGCGGAAGCGGGGTGGCGCAACCTTGGAGGCGGGGAAGGGCACGGCAGCTTTTTGGTGCTGCGCTTGGCGCAGCTTTGGATTGGAGCAGCCAGGAGATGCTGATGCGGAAAGGACGCACGCACGTTCTCCCCGTGTCCAATCCAAAGCGCCGACAACCGGCGCACTCCAAAACGCTGCCGCGTCCCTTGTTACGCCGCTTCGCCCAGCCACCCGGCATCCCGCACTTGGACGACTTCGTCATCGGGGGGAAGCGTCGCCAGCAGTTCACTCGCCGTTTTTGTCTGGCCCGGCAGCACGAGGCCGGGCCGGATGGCGGATAACGGTTCCAGCACGAATCGTCTTTGGGTGAGGCGGGGGTGGGGGAGGGTGAGCACTTCGTCATTCACCACTTGGTTTCCGCAGTAGAGCAGGTCGAGGTCGAGGGTGCGGGGGGCATTTTTTTCGCGGGTTTCCGGCCTGCCCATCCAACGCTCCACCGCGGCAGTCAGTTCGCGCAGTTCATGGGGTGTGAGCGTGCTTTCCACTTCCACCACGCTGTTGTAGAAGGCTTGCGCGTCCGGCGCGCAATCCACCGGCGCAGTTTCGTATAGCGGGGCTGCGGCGGTCAGCCGCAGGGCGGGCGCGATTTCCAGCAGGCGGGCGATGCCTTGGCGCAGGTTGGCCAGCCGGTCTCCTAGATTCGAGCCTACTGCGATGCCGCAGGGTGTGGGTTCATTCACAGCGGGCATTTTCATGGTCGTTGAATGAAGCAATTCGCGAATTTTATCGTCCTCGTTCTCCTACTCGTCCTCGTCCTCGAAAATCCGAGGTTCGAAGGATCGAGGACGATTTTTGGGGCGCTCAGCGCAGTCCCAGCACGTCCTGCATGTCATACAACCCCGCCGGTTTGTCCGCGAGCCAGCGGGCGGCGCGCACGGCTCCGCCGGCGAAGGTGTCCCGGCTGGAGGCTTTGTGGGTCAGTTCCACGCGCTCGCCGATGGCTGAGTATATGACGGTGTGATCCCCCACCACGTCGCCGCCGCGCAGGGCGTGCATGCCGATCTCGCCCTGCGTGCGCGCGCCCACGTCGCCGTGGCGGCCGTGCCGCACGTCCTGGTCGTAGGAGAGACCGCGCGCTTCGGCCAGAATCTCCGCCAGCCGCCGCGCGGTGCCGCTGGGGCTGTCCTGCTTCATGCGATGGTGCATTTCCACGACTTCCAGGTCGAAGCCGCCGCCGAGGATTTCCGCGGCTTTTTGCGTCAACCAGAACAGGGTGTTCACTCCGACGCTGAAGTTCGGGGCGAAGACCACGGGCAGTTTTTCCGCCGCGGCGCGGATGTTGGCGAGTTCGGCGTCGGTGTGTCCGGTGGTGCCGATCACGAGGCGCGCGCCGCTCTCCAGGCTGGCGGCCACGAGTTCATCGGTGAAATGATGGGTGGTGAAGTCAATCACGGTGTCGCATTTCGCGAGCGCGTCCGGGAGGGAGTCGCCTACGTCGATGGCGGCGCCTACGGCCACGTCCTGATCCGCCGCCGCGCGCAGCACGGCCTGTCCCATCCTGCCCTTGCAGCCCGTCACCAGCAAGCTTAGTTCGTTTGTCATGTCGGTCAAAAAGGTCAAATAGGCGGAAATGGAATCCAACGCAACCGGTGAATCATGCCCAAAGCAAGGCGGCGGCAGTGTCGTCGTCCGCCTGCTGCGCCTGAGCTTGGCCGTGACTCTGGTGCTGGCGGCGCTCGGCTTGGTACAACAGTTTTACGGGATCATCCGGGTCCGGCATGACATCGAGAACGACCGCATCCAGAAGACGGAGGACTACTACCGCTGGCGGCTGCCGGAGCAGTACCGCACGCCGCCGGTGGACCGGCAGGCGATTTTTCTCGAGAATGGCCGCCCGGGGCTGAACCGCAGCCTGAGTAATCGCAATCTGCGCGAGTTTGGCGCGGGCTGGTACTTCATGGTGGGTGGCGGGGTCAATTTCATCCCGCACGGCGGCGCGGACCCGCGCGTCATGGATGGCGCGCATTTCAGCCTCGTCACGCCCTTGCAGTTCAAACCGAAAGTCTGGCGCAGGGTGGCCGTGGCGGTGTTCGGCCAGTTGCTGCTGCTGCAATGGCTGCGGCGGCGTGCCCGGCCCGGTCTCGATGCGGAGCAGTCCGCCGTTTTCAGCCGCTGGAAAATAGCGACTCTGGTCGTGCTCGGCATCGCCGCCGCCGTCACTTGGCATAGCCTGTCCGCGCGCCGTGACTTCACCGATCATGCCTTCGTCATCAAGGGCATCCAGGAGAGCGACGCGGGCGGCTGGTATGACATGGCGGCGGGTTTGGCGGCGGGTCACGGATTCACCGGCGCTTTTGAAAACCAGCGCCCTTTTTACAGTGTGTATCTCGCCGGATTGTTCCAAGTGTTCGGCGAGGGGCTGCGGGTGCTGCGTGGGTTCAACGCGTTGGCGCTTGTCCTCGCTGTTGGCGGGGTGTTTACGCTTGGCCGGCTGCTGGGTTCCGTGCGGCTGGCTGCCGCGCTTGCTTTGATGATGTTGGCTTCGGACACGCATCTGAATTACCTCCAGGCCGCTCTCACCGAGAACGGCGGCTTGATGCTGGCGGTGCTTGCGTTGCTGGCGGCGTGGCAGGCTGCTTGGACGCTGTCGCCGCATTGGGCTGCCGTCGCGGGCCTCGTCAACGGCCTCGCCGCCCTCGTCTCCGGTGTCACTCTGTTCACTCTGCCCGGCTACGCTCTGGTCATCTTCCTTTTTCCGCTCTTCCGCCGCACGCCCTGGCGGCGCGCTCTGCTGCTCGGCGCGGTTTACACTGCCGCCGCCTCTGTTGTTGTCGGAAGCTGGCTGGTCCGGCAAAAAGCCGTCCACGACCGCTTCACCCTCTCTTACAACACCTCCGATGTGCTCGCCGGTGGAGCGGATCCGGAGGAGGGCTATTTCAACGGGCGCATCCTCGACAAAGCGCGCGCCGCCGGGCTCGATCTCTCCACTGCGGATGCTCGTTACGACTCCTTGATGCGGATGTACCGGGAAAACGTCGCCGCTGATCCCGCGGGTTATCTGCGGCGGGTGGCGCTGGCCGCCGTTGCAAGCGTAAAGTTTTTGCCGGGGGATGATCCCGCGGTGCAAATCAGCTTCCTGCTGGCGCTTTTCGCTTTCGGATTGATTCCCGCGTGGCGATCGGGTCAATGGCACGCGCTTGCCGTGGCCGCTGTTCTCATGGCGGCCTGGGCGCGGCATGAGTTCGCCGTCACACCTTTGCTGCTGCTGGCCGGGGTCTATCTCATGCTGCGCCGCGAGCGATCTCCGGCGGCGCGTCTTGCCGTGCTGCTGCTCGTCGTCACCGTGGCGGCGGTCATGTTTTTGGCGGGACTTGCCGGCAATGTGGCCACGAAACGCTTCTGGCTCGTCGCCGACTGGAGCGCGCTGGCCTTGGTGCTCGGCGGGGCGCGGCATTTCATCGAGATCGCCGGCGGTTTGCTCCAGTTTGGTCTCGCGCGGCTCAAGATTCCCGCATGGCTGGCCGGTTCGCCCGCGCCGCTGCCGCGGGCTTCCGCCGCTTTTGACACGCCGCGATTCATTCCCGCGACCTCCGTTTTCATTCTCGCTCTCAGTTTGTTTTGCGGCGGTGTGGCGCTCGCGCAGACCTTGCGCGGACCGCAGTCACGGTTCGGTCCGCTTGAGCCGGTTTCGCAAGACGCGCTGGCCGCGGCTTTGGCAGCCGCTGCCGCACGGCAACCCGCGCTCGCGGAGGTGCCGGCGGATCGGGTGGTCACCCGGCTCGTTTTGCGCAACGGCAGAAGAAACGCTTGGTTCGGCCCCGGCGAAGGCACCCAGCACTGGCTGCCCGCTTACGCGATGCGGCCCTATGCTCGTTGGGTCACACAATATCGAACTTTGAATCAACACGGTGAGCCTGCCGGAGTCCAGATTGCGCTGGAACGGGATCCCTCCAGCGGAGTGCCGCCGCGTGACGCGCCGCTCATGCTGGCGGGCATTCTGACGCCGGGTCAAAACCGCATCAACTCCGATCCTGTCCCGATCTTTGAAACTCTTTTCATCCTGCCGTTGCGGCAGGAAAAAAGAAGCGGAGAACCCTGGCGGCCCGCGCTCGACCAGCTCATCGTCTTCCCGCCCAGCCCGGAGGCGCTCGCCGCCGCCCGCGCTGGACGGTGAACCTCAAAACGGAAATAAAAACCACGGGGGGCATAGAGGAATACAGAGAAAGTGAGAACCGCGGATTGCGCGGATATCATGGATGTTTAGCGGCTGGCATCAAGGGATGCGCTCACCCGGAAACGCGGCTAAAACAGGCAGGAATCGCGGTTGACCTGGGGACGGGGTTGGGTAGGCTTGCCGCCTTTCCCAATGAAAACCACCCTTCCAGCCGTCATCGCCGCCTCGCTCGCCGTCGCCGCGCCTTCTTTTTCCCAAAACACCGAACCCGCCGCGCCGGCCGTTCCGATGGACAAGGTGAGCTACTTCATTGGCACCAACTTGGGCGGCCAGTTCAAGAGCCAGGGCATCGAGATTGACATCGCGGCGTTGACCGAGGGCATCAACGATGTGCTGGCCGGCAAGGATCCCAAGTACACCCAAGATGAGTTGATGGCGGCCATGCAGGCGTTTGAAACCAAAATGCAAGCGGCGGCGGCGAAGATGGAAGAAGAAGCGATGAAGCGGGCCGAGGAATTGAAGATCGTCGGAGAAAAATTTCTGACAGACAACAGCAAGCGCGAAGGAGTGACCACCACCGCCAGCGGCCTGCAATACGAAGTGCTCAAAGCCGCCGATGGCGCCAAGCCGCAAGCCACGGATCAAGTGAAGGTGCATTACCACGGCACGCTGGTCGATGGCAAGGTGTTCGACAGCTCGGTGGACCGCGGTGAGCCGGTGACTTTCCCGGTGCAGGGTGTGATCAAAGGCTGGGTGGAAGCGCTGCAATTGATGCCGGTAGGTTCCAAATGGAAACTGTTCATCCCCTCCGACCTCGCCTACGGCAAGCAAGGCGCAGGCGCCGATATCGGCCCGGACGCGACACTGATTTTTGAAGTGGAGTTGCTGGAGATCGTGAAATAAACATTCTTCCGCAAGCGGAAGCATCGCAGGTGCCCCACCTGAGCCGCTCATGTTTGTGAGCGGAGAGAAGCTCGCCGGAGACACTGCCAGCCCCGGCAACCTCGCTTCAACGGAGCCGCTCATGTTTGTGAGCGGAGAGGTATCGCAAGAGGTATCTCAAAGGGGATTTTAATTCGCTTCAACGGAGCCGCTCATGTTTGTGAGCGGAGAG
>CAZNKC010000113.1:0-16016 GCA_964573315.1 uncultured Verrucomicrobiaceae bacterium
CGCCGTTGTAAACCGAGATTTCGTTCACCCCGCCGTTGAGCACGCCCGCGGTTCCGGTCACTTCGCAGTAGTAGAAGTGCTTGCCAGCCGGCAGACCCGCGGGCGGCGTGAACTTGCTGCTGTTCGTGCTGGCAATCGGTCCTTCTCCATCCTTGAACCACTGATAACTGATGACCGGCCCGCCCGCGCTCACGCTCAGCGCCGGGCTGGCTGCGCCTTCCTTGATCACGAACTGCTTCGGCGTGGTGTCCACCACCACGATGTTCGCCACCTGTGAGATTTTCCGATCCTGCTGGCCGGTGCTTGTTTTGTTGCTCACATCGCAATCATAGACGCCGCCGTTGGCGATCGTGGCTCCCAGGATCGCCAGCGTGTCCGTGCTGCCGTTGAACACATTGGCTCCGGTGGCTGCCGTGCCGTTTTTGCGCCACTTGTAGCTCTGCGGGATGGCTCCGCTGGTCACCACGTTGAGATAGATGTCCGCTCCCACCGGCACAATCTGCGACAGCGGGTTGACATCGAAACCGATGACGTGGGAGCCGAAGGTCAGCGCCGCGGCGGCACTGGTGGCGGGCGGGCCGTAGCCGGTCACCACCACGCTGTAGTTGCCCAGTGTGGCGGGCACGGTCACCACTTGCAGGGTGTCCGTCGTCGTGCCCGTGAAGTTCGGGCCGTCGCTGATCGGCTCCCCGTTGCGGCGCCATTGATAGGTCAGCACGCCGTCGCCTTCCGCCTCCACCGTGAAGATCGCGGTGCGGCCTTCCGGCATCGTCGCGGCCAGCGGCTGCCCGGTGATCATGGCGCGGTTGTTGACCTTCAACTCAACCACGTCGCTGACCACCGAGCCGTACTCGTTGGTGATCTCCACCAGATACCAGCCCTGGTGGGTGTCCTGGTTGATGTTGGTAATGGGGTAGGTCGCGGCGTTGGGCGCGCCGTCGATGGCGGTGAAACCCTCCAAGTCCTCGGGGTCCGTGCCTTTCTTCCAAACGTAGTTGAGTGGCATCGGCCCGCTCACCACGACGTAGAAGGTGTGGCTGCTGTTGGAATTCACCGTCGCGCCCTGCGGCTGCTCGGCGATCACCGGCGCGGTGCGCACCAGCAGCGTGGCTTCCTCGCTGGTTACGAACGTGTCCCAATAGTTGTTGGAGACGCGCACCGTGTAGATGCCCGCGTCCTGCGCCGCCGCCACCGGGATGGTGTAGCTCAGGCCGGTGGCAAACGGGATGTCCTCCCCGTCCTTCATCCATTGGATCAGCCACGGCTCGCTACCGGACAATTGCACGCTGAAGCTCGCCGGGTCGCCGGAGTCCACCGCGATGCTCTCAGGCTGATCCACGATGCTGATGGGCACTGGATCTTCGCCTCCGGCCACGCGCAGAATCCCGTCCAGGTGGAAGGTGCTGGTGTCCCACCATTCCGGCAGCCCGGAGAGGAAAGCAAAGTTGTTCGACCAATCGCTGTCACCAAGGAGCAGGTTGTCGGCCCAGGTGATGAGCTTGAAGCTCGACCCGGCGGCTGGCACGTAGCCGTCTGCCAGCGTGATGTTGAACGTGGTGGAGAGATCCACAAAGGCCATGGTGTCCACTTCCAGCGTCGTGAAGTTGGTCTGGCCGAGGAAGAAATTGACCATGCTGCCCGCCTCCAGCGTCAGGCTGCCGCTGATCTTCAGCAGCTCCATGCCGCTGTCGATGGACTCCAAGCCCGGCGTCAAATGCGCCCCCGCACTCAGAACCACATCACCCGCAATCGTGCCAGCGCCGCCAAGGATGGTGGTTGAGCCGACGCTGATCAAGCTGGCGTTCAAGCTCTCGCTGATGAACAAGCCGCCGCCATTGACTATCACCGGGCCGGCCAAGTCCACCGCACCGTTGAGGATGAGCGTGCCGGCCTGGGCTTTGGTCAGCCCACCGGTGCTGCTCAGGTTGGCGTCGATCACCGTCTCGCCGAACCCGCCATGGTTGAAGGTGAAACCGCCGTCGGAGTGGATGTGGCCCGTGCCGGAAAGGGTGACGCCAAAGCCACCGGTGGTGACACGGCCCACGCTGATGCTGTGGCCGTTGAGCGCCAAGCTCGTGCCGCCCGCCAGGGTCAGGTCGCCCGCGCCCAGCGCGTTGTCCGCGCCCAGGATGATGCCGCCGCCGAGGATGTTCGTCGCCCCGGTGTAGCCCGCCGCCGCGTTGAGCGTCAGATTGCCGAAGCCCGTCTTGGTGATGCCTCCGGCACCGGCTCCCAAGCTGCCGCTGAAAGCCAAGTCATGGCCGTTGGTGTCCAGCGTGCCACCGCCGGGCAGCAGGACGATCTGGCGCAGGGACAAGTCATCGCCGTTGTAACCGGCAGAGAACCGCAGCGTGCCGCCTGCGAACACCAGATCGCCGCCGACTCCGCCGATGTTCTCCAGGGCGCTGATTTGCAGCACGCCCTCGTTGATCGTGGTCTTGCGCGCGCCGCCGCCGGCGTTGTTGGCGCCGTTGAGCACGAGCGTGCCGCGGCCGGATTTGGTGAGGTCCGCCGTGCTGGCCAGCGGCGAGTCGATCACCGCGCTCAATTCGGCGGAGCCCGCGACGTTGGAAGGGTTGACCACATGAAACACATACTCCTGTGTGCCGCCCACGGTGATGCCCGCGTCAAAGCCGCCGAGGGTGGTGGAAACCATGGAGCCGGTCGAGCTTTCCAGCGTGAAGAGAAAGGCGCCGCTGGTGTTGGCCAGTTGCTGCCCGGCGCCCGCTCCCATGACGCTGACGTTGCCGCTGGAGGTCCGGCCATTGTGGAGCACCAGAGCGTTGAGTGTCTTGCCGGCCAGCCCGGTGAGGTCCGTGGTGAGCGCCTCGCGCACGTTGCCATCGGCGTTTGCCGCGTCGTAGCCGGCATACTCCGTGGCGAAATCCAGCGGCACGAACCCGCGCCCGGAGATGTAGGTGACCAGGGTGTTGCCCATGTGGGCCGCAGTGATGGCGACGGCGCCGAAGCTTTGCCCGATGGCCCAGGGCACGATGCGCTGGCTGGTCGTGCCCGCTCCGCCGGCTCCGCCCACCAAATTGGCGCTGGCCAGGAAGGCGGTTTGGTTGGCCGCGGTGCCGATGCGGAACTGGTTGCGCGCGCCCGAGGCCGCCCCCAGGTTGGTGCCGCGCGCCGCCACGGTGGCGTTGTTCTGGCGGATGAAATTGCCGGCGATGATCTGCGCGGTGTTCGAGGCGCCGCCGTTGGTGGCTTGGGCGCTGAGGTAATTGGCGCCGCTGCCGAAGATCAACTGGCCGATGGTTTCGCTGTCGTTGCCGTTCTGGTCGCCGCGAATGTAAAAGCCGTGGACGACGGGCTGCGCGGTGTTGATCGAAACGCCCCTGCCGGATGCCGAGTGCAGGGTGACGGATGCCGTATCGAGAATGCGCACGATGCTGTGCGTGGTGCCGTTGTTGTCGAGCATCAGCACACCGTCTTTATGCACGGTGAAGGAGCCGGCATTGATCTGGCCGGTGGCGTTCAGACGCAGCATCCCCTCATTGATCACGACCGCGCCGGTGAAGCCCGTGCTGATGCTGTTGACGAGCAGTTCCGTGGCCGCGCCCATGCCGTTCTTGACAATCGTGCCGGTGCCGGTGAACTGGCCGGAATAGGTGCGGTTGGCGGCGGTATTGGCGTTGATGGTCAGGGTATGGGAGCCGACATCCACCTGGCCGTTGGCGACTCCCTCCAGGCTGCCGATGGTTTCATCGTCGAGCAGCATGAGCTTGATGGGCGCGGGCGTCGCTGACAGCGCGACACGGGCGTTGTCACCGATGGCATTGCCGCCGGCAACTTGGACCTCGCCTTCATACAAGCGGAAAAGGCCGCTCTGGGTGTTGTTGCCATTGATCAGCACCGTGCCGGTTCCGGACTTGGTGAAGGCGGTGGCGCCGGTCATGCTGGAGCTGATCGTGGCCAAACCGGAGCCGTCATGGATGAGAACGATTTCATTGACGCCCGAGCTGAGAATGCCGCCCGCCACGGTGACGGGACCGGCCACTTGGCCGGTGATGAGCAGGCCGCCGCTGGCGATGCGCAGAGGGGAGCCCGCCGAGGCCAGCGCCAGCGTGCCGCCGCCGGCCGCGTCAAAGCGCAGGCTGTTGATGGCGGCGCCGTTCAACGTGCCGGAGAACCCGCCGCCGCCGTCGGTGATGTGGTCCCCGGCCGTCCAGGTGGAAACGTCGTTTTTCTCCGTGGAAACCAAACCGGTGACGTCGATGCCGCTGACCGTCGCGAACCAAGTGCCGGACGCGTTTTTGACTGTGGCATAAGCGGCGCTGGCTGCCGCTCCCCCCGTGCCCGTGCTGAGCAGGCCGGTGACGGGGTTATTGGGACTGTTGACTTGGAAGAAGGTGTTGTCGCCAAGCTCGATGCGCAGGGTGCCAGCGCTGGCGGCGCGGGTGATGGCGCCGATGGACAGGGTGGTGGAGAAGCCGCCCGCCTGAAGCACTATTTTGTTGTGGCCGCCATTGGCCAGCGTCAGGGCGCCCGCCGTCTGCGATGTATGATTCAGAATGCCGCCATCCACCAGCAGGGTGGCGCCGCGCATGTCCAGGCCGGCGGCGGAGGGAATCTTGGCGGCATTGTTCAGCGAGTAATCCAGATGCAGCAGGCCGTTGTCCAGCCGGGTGGCCACCGCATTGGTCAAGCCGCTGTTGTCACCGCGCAATATGACGGCGCCCGTGCTTTGCTTGCGGATGATGGAGTTTCCGGCAAGGTTGGAGTTGACCTCGCCGCGGAACAATTGCAGGCCGTCGGCGGCGCCGGAGCCGGTCAGGACGATGGTGCCGGCTCCCTGCACCACACCGGTGAAACCCTCCGTGATGTCGCCCACGTACAGTTCGTACAGATGCAGTTCATGACCATTGAGGTTCATGATGGCCGTGCTCTCCGCGCCCCAGCCTACTCCGATGCGGCGGACGACGGTGTTGTTGTGGTCTACGTAGTCTCCCATGCCCAGCGGGTTGTCCGCCTCGATTTCCAGGATGGAATTGCCGCGAATGTAAAGCGAGGGCACGGAGGGATCGCTCTCGGACACGGCCCGGCGCAGGACGTTGGTTCCGGCCAGCCGCAGAATGGCTTGGCTGACCGCGCCGGTGACGAAAAAGTCGTCGCCGATGATGACAGGCTCTCCCGAGAACGTCCAATCCCCGCCAGTGATGCTCATGTCAGCCGCGACGCCGGTTGAAAGGATGCCGCCGGTGATCTCGCCGACACCGGCCGCGCCGAGGGTGCTGGTGAGGACGAGCTGGCTGCCATTGGCCTCGTTTTGCAGAGTGATCAGGCCGCTGTAAGTGATCTTGCCGGCGCCGTCGGCGGCCAGCGCGGAGTTCGAGGCGGTGGTGAGGATCGGGCGGTTGATCGTCAGAGGGTCGTCACCGATGTAGGAAAGCACGCCGCCGCTGAGGGTGAGCGTGGTGGCGCTGTCGCCGAGGTTGCTGAACACGCCCTCCGTGTTGCTGGCGGTGGTGAATTGCAGCCTGCCCGCGGTGACGATGAGGCCGCCGAAGGTGTTGTCCCCGGACAGTTCCACCACGCCGGCGCCGGTCTTGTTGAGCACGCCGTTGCTCAAGACACCGGAGAGCACCGCTTTGTCCGTGGCGGACAGGGTGTTGTCCACTGCGTTGACCACGCGCGTTTCGCCGTTGAGATTGATGTTGTGGGTAAAGTCCGTCACGCTGTCCGCAGTGGCGGAACCGAAGATCAGCGGCGCACCGGACGGCACGAAGTAGGAAGTGCCTCCCCAAACCAGGGGATTGGGGACGCCGAAGAGCGTCACGGTCAGATCACCGCCGGACGCGGCGAAACCGCCGCCCGCCGGGCCCGCCGCCCACTGCACTTGGCCGTTGCCCGTGCCCAGAGAACGAGTGAAGTCGCCGCTGCCCTCGTAAACCCCGCCGTTGAGCAGGAGGTTGGCCCCCTCCATGCCGAGGATGGCGCCGGCGGTGACCTGGATGGTGCCGGTGAACAGATTGTTGGCGATGCTGCGGATGTCCAGAGTGCCCAAGCCGGCTTTGATGAAATCACCGGAGCCGATGAGGGTGTCCATATCCCAGACCATGTCGATCTCGATGGCCGTGTTGTTGTTGACCGTCACGGTGGTCGGCGTGGAGCCGAGATCGAGCGTGCCCAGGCCGCTGATGCGGGCGGGGTTGAGGCTGCCGTTGGTGCTGGCGGTGTAGGTCACGTTGCCGTTGACGGTGAAAGTGCGCCCGGCGCCGATGATCAGCTCCGAGTAAACGCTGGTGGCGGCTCCCATGATCAGGTTGGTGATGCTTTGATCCTCCGTGGCACTGCTCAGGATGTCCAGCTTGCCGTGCGAGATGGTCAGGCTGCCGGCGCCCAATTTGCCGCCGCCGTCGAGCCGCAGCACGCCGGCGCCGCTGGTGTGGCTCACCGTGGTGTTGCCTCCCGTGGTGTTGGCCCCGAGCAGGGTCAGAGTGCCGTTGCCACTGTAAGTGAGGTTCACGCCAAAGGCCGTGGAGCTGACGATGTCACCGTTGAAGATGGTGGCCCCGGGACCGTTAAGCGTCCAGGTGCGCGCCGCGCCCGCCCCGGAGGTCATGTTGCCGGTCAGGGTCAGGGTCTTGCCCGCGGCAATGCTGTTGGTGGTTGTGACGCCAAGGCTGGCCGTGCCGGTTCCCGTCATGGTGAGCGCTCCGCCGGCCGGAGCCAGGGTCAGATTGTAATCGCCGACGAACCCCGTCGTCGTGTTGGCGGTGAAGGTGACCGGCTTGATGACGGTCCGGTCCGCGCCATAAGCGAAGACGGCCCCGGAGCTGAGCACCAACGAACTGCCGATGGCGGTGTCGCTGCCGATGCCGAGGGCGCCGGCGCTGATCGTGGTGGCGCCGGCGTGGGTGTTGTTGCCGGACAAAATCCAGGTGGCGCCGCCGTCAATGGTGACGATCAGACCGCCGGCGCCATGGTCCGTCAGATCGCCGGTGATCATGTTGCCCATGGTGTTGTTGCCGCGCAGGTAGAGGATTTTGTTTTGCGTCGCCGCCACGTCATTGACCACGTTGGCCAGGATCAGCGGGCCGGTGCCGTCGGCGTGGATTTGGTTGCTGGCAGAGGTGGTGTTGAGCCGGATCATGCGGTCGCTGGTTTCACCGGGCCCGATGTATTGCAGGATGCCGCCCGTGGTGCCGCCATTGCCCAGGCTGATGGCGTTGCCCGCGGAACCGGCGTTTGTGGACAGCCCCACGCTGGTGCCCTGCCCCGGAGCCGTGCTGTGGCCCAGGGAGTTGACCACCAGGGTGCCGGCGGAGACCGAAGTGACGCCGTTGTAGGTGTTGGCTCCCAGCAGTTGCAGCGTGCCGTTGCCGGACTTGGTGATGCCGGAGACACCTGCGCCGCTGTTGCTGATGACGCCGGTGATGGTGGCGTAATCCGTCCAAGTGCTGGTGTTTTCGTTGATCACGAAACGGCGGACAGCGCCGTTGAGATCGATGGGGTTGCGGAATTCCACCTCCGCCAACGCGGTGACGGAGTTCAACGCCAGCCCCGCGCCGGCGCCGGTCACGAATCCGTTTTCGCCCCAGACCAGCGGCGTCGGCGCATCCAGGCCGCCGATGGCGACGATGAGCTTGGCCGTGGAGGCGGCGAAGCCGCTGCTGCCGGTGGTCACGCCTTCCCCCCAGGACACGGTGTTGGGCCCGGCGTTTTCCACTGAGGATAGCTCGCGGGTGAACACACCGCTGCTTTGGAACACAGAGGAATTAGTGGCGGCATTGAGCGAGGTGCGGCTACCGAGAAACAAGGGGCTGGCCGTGGGCAAAGAAGCGCCATCCTGCGCTTGCACTTGACCGGCGGTGATGATCGTCTGGCCCGAGTAAGTGTTGTTTTCGTTGCCCAAAATCCACAGGCCCGTGCCCGTCTTGGAGAGGCTGGTGATGGCCCCGGCGTCCGTGTTGTCATTGATCTGAGGGTAGAACCAGTTGTCGGCGGTGGAAGCGCCGCCGAGGCGCAAGGTCTGGTTGACGGAGCCGGAAAAGGCGATCGGGTTAGTGTTGCTGAAAACCAGGGCGGCGTTGTTGGTCCCGCTATTTGTGATCGCGGCCCCGGCCGTCGCAGACGTGCCCGCCAGAGTGAACAAGCGATCCGTGCTCACCGAAGTGTCGCCGATATAGGTGAGGCCGTTGACGGTGGTGCTGGTGGGGCTGAGTGTGCCGCCAAAGATGAGGCTGGCCGCGTTGCTGGCGGTGTCCGTGGCGTCTCCACGCCCGATGCTGCTGTCCTGCCCGATGTCCGCCAGATAGAAGACGCTCAAAGATCCCGACGTGCCATTGCCGGGCAGGCCAATGGTGGTGGTGCCGGTGTAGTTGCTCAAGCCGGTCCAGGTTTGGGAGCTGGTCGTTCCCCTCTTCTCGACGCTGATGCGGCCATTGACCTCGATGATGCTGCCGCTGAAGACGCCGGTGCCGGTCGTCGAAGTGCCGGCGCCCACGGCAAACACCGCCGGATCTGCGCTGGTGTTGGTGATGACGCCCCCGCCATTGAAACTGCTAATGGAGGCCGTCGTCGCTCCGGTGGCCGTGCTCACCCCATTCAAATCCAGCACCGCCCCCTGGCGGATCACGAACGCCTGAGTGTTGGCGCTGAGACGCGCGCCCGGCGCAAGTTGGACGGTGCCCTCGTTGATTATCGTGCCGCCGGTATGCGCGTTGACTCCCGCGACAACCAAGGTGCCCGCGCCTATCTTGGTGAGACCGCCGGTGGTGTTGCCATGAACGGGCGTATTCAACGTCAGCGTGCCGTCCACCACGTTGAAAACCATCGCGCCGCTGCCGGCGCTGTGGATGCTGGATGCGGTGATGAACGACTCTCCAGTGGAAATGACAACGCCGGGAGTGCTGGCCTCGCTGGCCAGCCCCTGGCTGTTCACACGCAGAGCGAAACCGCCATTGTTCAGGTTGACATCAGCCAGCCGCAAGGAGCGGATATTCGTATGGGCTCCACTGCCGGTGGTGTCTCCTGTCAATTCCCAGTGCGCGTTCTGCGTGGACAACACGCCCGCTCCTCCGGTGCTGGTGAGAAACCCCGCGTCCATGCCATAGACGGCAGCGCGCAGCACTCCGCTTTCCGCATAAGCCAGGTAGGAGTGGTCAAAGAAAATCAACGGACCGGCCAAGCCATCATCCACTCCGGTGAGAGTCACCGTGTTGTTGGCATCCGAACCGAGAATGTTCAGACTGGCGGCTCCCGACACCGGGTTCAAGGAGGAAAAAACCAGCGAGGCGGTGCCGCCGACGCCGGGTGTCAGGCGCAGGGTGTTGGCCCCGGCATTGACGGACAACACACCGAGGTGCTCCACGTTGTCCACGCCATCCTGGCCCACGAACTCCAGCGTGCCCCCGGCGGAAAGACCGGTTTCATCGAAAATGATGGCGGAACTGTCATGAATCACCGTCGAGGCGGCGGCGTTGGCGCGGATCTTGAGGACACCGTTGGAGAGAGTGGTGCTGCCGGTGTAAGTGTTGGCCCCGCCCATCACCCAGGTGCCGGGGCCGGTCTTGACAAGACTCACCGTCGCGCCCGCGTTGGTGTCCGGAATGATGCCGTTGATGGTGTTGTCCGCGGCGCTGACGCCGCCCAGGGTCAGGGTTTTGTGATTGGTGGCATTGCCGCCGCTGGCGTTGAAGTTGGCGTTGAGCACCACCGGACTGCCGCCGCTTTGATTGGCGTAAATCGACGCGCCTCCCGTGGAACCGGCGAGGTTGATGACCTTGTTGGTGGACAGCCCGGAGGCATCCGGAGCCGCATCGGTGCCGATGACGAGTGTTCCAGCGGTGCCGCTGAGGCCGATGTTGATGGCGGCGGAATTGTTGTTCAAGGAGCGGAAATCAGTGATGACCAAAGCGCCGCCGTTGACGTTCGTGGCTCCGGTGTAGGTGGAGGCGGCGCCCAGGATGGTCAGTGTGCCCGCGCCCGTTTTGGTCAAGTTATGCACGGCGCCGGAGGCAATCACGCTGCCGGTGACCAGGGTATTGCCGGCGCCGCCGATGGTCAGGGTGCGCGCCGTGGTGTTGGTGTTGTTCCACAAGTTGCCGTCAAACGTGATCAAGCCGTTGGCGTTGACCGTGATCGTGGTGCCGCCGGCGATGTCAACAGCGGCGCTGCTGCCGTTGAAAGTCGCGCCATGGCCATTGCGTCCGTCGATTGTCAAAGTGTACGCACCCAGGGTCAGCGGGGAAAACTGGACCGTCTGGTTCAAGGTCTGGCTGCCCGCGGCGTGATCCAAAAACAGCGCGGAACTGGCGCTCAACTGCACGCGCCGGCTGCTGAAAGAGCCGGGGTCTTCCGTGCGGACTTCCAACGTGCCGCCCGCCAGAGTGATCGCTCCGGCAGCGATGCTGGAGCCGAGCGCGGCGCCGGTGGAGACCCGTATGGAGCCGGAGCCGATATAGACTACACCGCTGTGAGTGAGCGCGGAAGGCTCGAAAATCAGCGTCCCGGAACCGTACTTGTAAATGCCGTTGGCGCCGCTGTTGTGAAGCTCCCCGGTGAAATGGTAGTTGCCAACGCCCGCGGAACTCGTCATGCCGAAACGGAGATCCCCGCTCGAGCCCACGGCAGTCACCGTGCCGGAAACCGTCAGCATGCCGCTGGCGGAAAAAAGGCCGGTGTTGGTATTGCCCGCTGCGTATTGAATCGCGCCGGAAAGCGTGTTGCTGCCCACACTGATCAGCGCGGCGCCGCGCACCGGGTTGAGACCCAGACCCTGGAGCGCCAAATCCCGGTAGAAATCCATGCCCGCGCCATAGCCGCCACCGTCCAGTACCAACTGGCCGCCGGGAATGCCGGTCGTGGCCGTCCCCTCCACCACCACAGCGGAAGTGTCCGCGCCGAGCTGGGCGGGATCACTGATGATGAGCGAACCGTTGGCAATCGTGGTAACGCCCGTGTAGCTGTTCCCGGCATTCGTGAGCCGCAGCGCGCCGCCACCACTGAGGGTGAGGCCGGCATTCCCGGCGAGCAGGGTGTCGAGGACGAGGGTGTACGCCCGATTCACCCGGATGCCGCCACTGGTCAGGGTGAGGTCGCCGCCGGTGAAGCTGTAATGGTCCTGAATCCACAGGCTGTTGGCCAGACTGCCCGCGCCGAGCGTGATCAACGAGCCGGTGCCGGGAACCGGGGTTCCGAAGATGACATCGTCCAGCGCGCTTGGCAGACCCGTGTTCCAGTTGTCCGGGTCCGCCCATGTCGCATCCACCGCGCCGCTCCATTCTGTCTGGGCCAGGAGGCGGGGGGTTTGGCTGGAGATGGCGAGTACTGCTGCTGCGATCGCGGACGCGATTGTTCTGGCGAGATGGGACTGTTTAAGCATGAAGGCGGGGGGTTTTATTTCGCAAACCTCTCCGCCACCGCTGCGGACGAAGGAGTGGGCCTGCGACCGCCTGCCTTCAGCCGGAAGGGTGCCAATCTGTTTATTTTTTATTGACAATCTATCTTATAAATATTATTTTTACTTTTATTTAACTCTTGGTTCCTCAAAAATAAGTTGAATATTTAAAATTCGACCGATTTGATTGACGGCGCAATGCGCACTCCAAAGCTAGCGAACCCGCTTCTTTCCATGACCGCACGCTGGCGCAGCCGTCAGCAGGGCCGAAAATCCCGCAAGACCATGCTTTGGCCTCTAGTTGAATCAAATAACCATGTCGAAATCTTAACTTTGACATGCCATTTCCACGATTTAGCGGGGTTTTTATCTTAGTTCTTGTGAATGTGCCGGAATGATTTTCAAATCGTTGTTTTTTCCGCTTCCGAAAAAAATTCGGGTTTGACTGGTTTTTGACAAAATCTGTTCCAAAAATTTTTCATCCACCATGCGCTCCCACCTGTCCGCCACTGTTTCCGCTTTTTTGGTCGCCGTTTCTTTTTGGCTTCCCTCTGCCCTGTCCGCCGCCGATCCCTCGCTCACCTTGCAAGGAGCGGACGGCAAAGAACACACGCCGTTGACCGTCCCTGCGGACAAGAAAGGCGTGGTGGTGGTCTTCACCTCGCCCTTCTGCAACACCTCGAACACTTTTCTGCCGGAGTTGAACGCGATCACGGAGGCGTATGAGGATCGCTTCGCCTTTTATCTGGTCCACGCGGAGCCGGACCTGAAGCTGGAGCAGGTGCTGGAGCACAAGGAGCTGCTCAAGGTGCGCTGCATGGCGCTGCTGGATGCGGACCAGAAACTGGCGGCGCACGCCGGAGCGCGGGTGACGCCGGAGGTGGTGCTGGTGTCCCCGGACGGCCAAACACTTTACCAGGGCCGCATCAACGATCTCTACCTGACCGCCACCCGCCGCCAGCGCAAAGCCACCACCTCCGACCTGCGTGACGCACTCGAAGCCGTGGCCGCCGGCAAACCCGTGGCGGAGCCGCGCACGGAAGCGGTGGGGTGCAAGATCAGCGGGCGGGGGTAAAAACTCGTCCTCCTACTCGTCCTCGAAAAATTTGAATGGCCTACGGAAGACACGGAAAATACGGAAGGTTTAACCGCAGAGGGGCAAAGAGGCAGAGGACGCAGAGAGTTTTCTTTTTTCCGTGTGTTCCGCAGGCTGTTCGTCATTCGGATTTTCGAGGGCTAAAGGAGAGGATCACTTCCACTCCCGCGGCTCATCGCTCCATTCGGTGAAGACCTGCCGCTTCGTCACCGGCCACCACTCCTGAAGCCGGGCGGCGAGGCGGGCGACGATTTCGGGGTGTTTCGCGGCGAGGTTTTCGTTCTCGTGTGGATCGGCCAGCAGGTTGAAGAGTTGCGGGCGTTTTTCGGTGATCGGGTGACGGCTGCGATAGCGGTCGGATTGGCCGTCGTAGGTGAGCAGGAGCTTCCACTCGCCCGCCACCACCCAGCGGAAAAACAGCGTGGCCTCCGGGTCATCGAGGTCGGCGATATCGTGGGCGAAGGTCTCGCCGAAGACCTCCGTGCGGGAAGCGGGCGCGCCGGATTTGAGGACCGGCAGCAGGTTCAGCCCGGGCAGGCTGGCGGGAATGTCCACACCGGCGGCGGCAAGCGCGGTGGGCACGATGTCGATGCTGGAGCAGAGCTGCTGCTTGCGGTCGCCGGGCTGGATGACGCCTTTCCAGGAGAACATGATGGGCTGGCGGGTGCCGCCTTCGTTGGCGGACTGCTTGGAGCGCGGCGCGTAACTGCCGCTGGCCGGATCCTGAATCCAGCCGTTGTCGGCGACATAGACGATGAGCGTGTTCTCCGTCAGGCCCTTGGAATCGAGGCGGTCCATGAGCTGGCCGCAGGTCTCGTCGAACCACTCGACCATGGCGTAGTAACGCGCGACGAAATCCGACTCGATGCCCTTGGCCTTGTATTTCTGGAAAAGACGGTCCGGCGGCGTGTGCGGGGAGTGGGGCATGAAAGGCGCGTACCAGAGGAAGAAGGGCTTTTTCTCCGCCACCGCGTGGTCGATGAACTCGAACACCGGCTCCATGCCCTCACGGCCGATTTTGAGGCCATCGTCGCCGTGGCGTCCGCCCGGCTCGGGGAAGCCGCGCGTCATGCCGTGGGTGAAGCCGCCGCGCTGAAAACTGCCCTCCCACCATTTGCCGGACTGATGGCTGAGGTAGCCTTGCGCGCCGAGCAGCTTGACGATGGACGGTTGTTTGTCGTAGTGCGTAATGAGTTGTTCCCGCAGCGCCAGATAGGCCGGGGGTTCCGCGCCGCGCCCGCCCTTGGCTTTGCCCTTGCCTTTGCCGCTGCCCGGCTCGCCCATGCCGGGCAGCAAGGCGGGGTCGTTGCCGGTGATTTTGTGCTGGTGAGCGTAAAGACCGGTGGCGAAGGTGGCCAGCGCCGGACGGCAGAGCGCGGTGGACACGTAACCGCGGGAAAAAAGCGCGCTGCGGGCCGCCAGCTTGTCGAGGTTCGGCGTCTCAAGCTGCGGATGCCCCATGAACCCGTAATCGGTCCAGGCGTGGTCGTCGGAGATGATGAAGACGATGTTGGGTTTGTCAGCCGCGCGGATTGAGGTCGCGGCAAAGCAAAGGGCGAGGAGCGGCAGGAGGAGAGATTTCATGGCAGGAACGCCTGAAACGCGGCGGGGAGGCGAGGCCTGTCAAGAAATGCTGCATCGCTTTGCGCGTTCGATGGCCGCCCACTACCGGCAACGCGCCTTGCCTGTCACGACTTTGACGAATCTTCGCGCAGGACTAAAGACGGCTCGTTGGCTTGTTCCAGCGCGGCGAGAACCTGCGCCTTGTCAAAAAAAACCAGCACTTCCGCCCGTGTCATGCCCGTCGTCTGGCGTGCCACGGCCTGCTTCCATCGCCGCGATTCAGTCACCGCGTCAAAGGTCTTCTTCGTCCTGGTCATTACCAGAATGATTATAAGCCCGTATTTCGTTTCAGCAAGTCGGTGGGTATTGCATTTGAAGAATCCCGGAAGGGATTGCCCTTTGAGTTGGAGTAAAGGCTTTAGCCGATCATTCCGAGAGTCCCCCTGCGCCCTGCGCGCCCGTAGCAGCAGTCGTAAGACTGCAACAGCGTCGTCCGCTCAAAGCACTGAGCAGACCACCCGTGGCCCGTTCAGTCCTCTGAGCGGAACGCAGGCCAAACCGTTCCCGCACCCACCCCACACCACCCGCAGGCCAAACCTCCCACAGTCGTCCGCCCGCTGCTCTTCCGTAACTCCACCCTCTCACCCCACGCTCGTTCCGCTCAGTGGACTGAGCGGGCCACCTTCACGGCTCCGTCAAATTCGGCGGCCACAGCGGGCCTTCTTTGACCGGCGGGGTCATGCCGTCCGGCGGGAAGGTGCTCTTGGCGGCGGCGCGCAGGGTGGCCGACAACTCGGCCACGGTGGCGGCGTGGGCGGGATCGTTGGCGAGGTTTTTCATCTCTTTCGGGTCGCTCTCATGGTCGTAGAGCTGGCGGCCTGCTTTGCCCTCGTCCCACTCGGTGTAGCGCCAGCGCTCGGTGCGCAGGCTGTAGCCGAAGAAGCGTTTGCCCGCCGCGCCTTTGGCGGCGGCTTTGCCGGGACGGCCCACACCGCCGCGCGCCACCTGGGTCAAGGCCCAGCCGCGGCCGGCGGCGCCGGGATCTTTCAGTAGCGGCACGAGGCTTTGCCCTTGGAGATTGTCCGGCGCTTTCACGCCGCAGAGATCCGCCAGCGTCGGGAACAAATCCACATGGCTCACCGGGGACGCCGCGACCGCGCCGGGTTTGGCGACGCCGGGCGCCGCGATCAGCAGCGGCACGCGCGCGCTTTCCTCGAACAGGCTTTGCTTCTGCCAGAGACCGTGCTCGCCCATGTGATAACCGTGGTCGCTGGTGAAAACGATGACGGTGTTGTCCGCCAAGCCGAGCCGGTCCAGGGCGTCGATCACGCGACCCACTTGCGCGTCCATGAAACTGATGCTGGCGTAATAGGCCTGCAAGCACTGGCGGCGGAGGTCGTCGGTGAGCTTGTCCTGCTCCGGTTTGTAACTGCCGAGCGCAGGCGCCGGGATGTCCGCCGCGTTTTGGGTGATGTCCGGCAGCACCGGCATTTCCGCCTCGGGATACCATTCGTAATAAGGCGTCTTCGGCGACACATAAGGCGTGTGCGGGCGGAAGAACCCCACGGCGAGGAAAAACGGGCGGTCCTTCTGCTTGGCGCAACGCTCCAGCACCCACTCCGCTTCCGCGGCGTTTTTGCCGTCGGTGTGATGCGCGTCGCTTTTCGGCGAGGCGTACCAACTCAGCGTGCCGCCGAACTGCCCGGGATTGAGAGTGAAAATGTGATCTTCCTCCTCCATGCGATCCACGCCGGCGGGGTTGAGTTCCAGTTCCCAGGAGCCGGGGTCATCGTGGCCGTTGGTGCCGATCGACTTCGGCACGTTGTAGTGATAGAGCTTGCCGATGCGGGCGGCGAAGTAGCCGTCCAGCCGGAACGCCTGCGACAGACTGACGTGGGAGGGAATGGTCTGGCGGAAGATTTGCGAATTGACCAGGATGCCGGTGCTGTTCGGGTAGAGGCCGGTGAGCATCGAGTTGCGGCTCGGTCCGCACAACGGGAAGGCGCAGTA
>CAZNKC010000114.1:0-15979 GCA_964573315.1 uncultured Verrucomicrobiaceae bacterium
CGGCTTTTCCCCGACAGCGAAGTGGACGATGTGCGGCGCATCGCTTCGGAGTTCGCCTCACTGCATGCCTGGACCGCTCCTTTCAAACATCACAAACTTGTGCCCAAATTGTTGGCGCTTCTGCATCTCCAGCAATCGGAGCCCTTGCTGTATCTTGATAGCGATGTTTTCGTGTTTCAAGAAGCGGGAGAGCTTGCCAACGCTATCGCATCAGGATGCCAAGGGGTGTTATTGACCGATTGCGGCACCTGGAATCAAGACAATGAAATCCGCGTCAGAGCCCGCGCGCTTGGCCTGAGGATGTTCGAAAATGCCAATACAGGGCTTTTGCACATTCCTCGGGGTAGCCTTGATCTAAATATCCCCGCCAAACTCTGTGCTCCTCCCTTTCCCGAACCGCATTCCCTTTTTGTCGAACAATCCACCCTGGCGGTGCTGACAGCGGAAGCGGACTTCAAACAGTTGCCGCCGGATCGTTACGTGGTTGATAATTCCGACATCCTGCTTTGGCATCGCGATTTGGATTACAAAAACGTGATTGCGCGTCACTATACCGGAACAGTACGGCATCGTCTGCGGTTGAAGGGCATTCCTTTGCTGCGGCAGAAGCTGGCGGAGAAAACCAAAGCCGGTTGATGAAAATCTCCATCGCCGCCACCAACCCCTGTCATGTGTGGGATTTCGCTGTGGAACTTCATCACCTCGGCGGGCTGAGTGCATACTATTCGGGCTATCCGGGATGGAAGTTGCGGGGCAGCAAGGGGTTGCCAGTGCGCAGCCATTCACTGCGGACACTGGTCACTTATGCGCTGCATGGCAGGGTGCCGGAGCGTTTCCGGCCCTCGAACCAAGCTTTGTTCCGCTGGCAGGATGAGAGCTTTGATCGCTGGGTGGCGCGGGTACTGAAGCCAGCGGATTTCCACCACGGCATTCCCGGCCAATGCCGGGAGGCTTTCCGGCGGGCGAAGGAGATGGGGATACGGACGGTACTCAACCACGCAACCGGTCCCGCCCGTCAAGTCGCCAAACTGCTGCAACCGGAATATGCCCGGCTTGGTCTTAGTGTGGCGGAGGACGGTGGCTATGATGCGGAGGATTGGCGGCGGATCGACGAGGAGTTCGAGTTGGCGGATTTCCATTGCTGCGCCTCAAGCGTGGTGCGAGATCAGTTGGTGGCGGAAGGGGTCAGTCAGGAGAAGATTTGGGTGGCACCGTACGGAGCTGACCCGCAGCGGTGGCATCCTGGAGAAAAAAAGGAGCGGCATGAGCCGGGGGAGACGTTTCGGATTCTGTTTGCCGGTCAAGTGAGCGTTCGCAAGGGGTTGCGATTTCTGTTACAAGCTCTTGAACAGGCCGGGGACCGGCCCTGGCGTTTGGATGTGTTCGGCCCGCTGCTCGATGAAACCGCCCGGGATCGCGCCGCGTACCGGGGCAACGTTCCTGTGGCCTATCACGGCCCCGTTAGCCAGGAGCGGCTGGCGCAAGCCATGCGGGATAGCAATCTGCTGGTGCTGCCTTCGCTGGAGGAGGGCTTCGGCTTGGTGGTGGTACAGGCACTGGCCTGCGGACTGCCCTGCGCGGTGAGTTCGATGGTAGGAGCAAAAGACCTGATCCGTCATCGGGAGAACGGTTCGATTTTCGCCAGCATGGATTCGGCCTCCCTGGCGGATGAATTGGAATATTGGGCCGGACATTTCCGGCCAGTTTCCGGAAACTGTACCTGGGACAAGCCGACTCGTGAGTTGCTGATTCGGTCGGAGGAATCGTTGGCAAAGAGCCCTTGAAGAAGCTCATCTTTCAGAGATTGTTACGGCCACACAAGCCATGGAAAAAACGGGGACATTAAAACGCTGGAAAGCTTCCGTCAGAGAGAAAGCTAGGTGTCTCATTCAGCATTGGCCTGCTGTTGATCATTTTCTGCGTGACCTGCGCGCCGACTGGTTGGATGAAATGCATGCGCTCCTGCGTGCCACCGGCGCGTACGAGGACTCTGTTTACTTCGTTCAAATCGGCTCAAACGATGGCATGAGCGAAGATCCACTGCATCGTCTTATCGTTCGCTCTCCACGCTGGACAGGAGTCCTCGTTGAACCTCTGCCCGGCACTTTCGAGCGGCTCAAACGCAACTACGCCCGCTGCGCGGATCGTCTTCGTTTTATCAACAAAGCCGTCGGCCCCAGTTCCGGTATCTTGCCGTTCTATTACATCCAAGAAGATGACGGTGGCGACGCCATACTTGACTGGGCCTCGCGCATCGCCTCCTTCTCCCGCGAACATGTGCTCAAACATAAAGCGGTCGATCCTCGGATCGAGGATCGCATCTCGGTGATGGACATTTATTGCATCACGCTCAATCAACTTTTCGAGGAAGCTGCGCTGCCCCGCGTCGATCTTCTCCACATTGATGCGGAGGGCTACGATTGGATCATTCTGAAAACGCTCGATCTGAATCGAGTTCGCCCTCAAGTCGTTATTTTCGAGACAATCAACCTCAGCAAGCAGGATGTCTCAGCCGCTTGTGCATTCTTTCAAGAAGCTGGTTATCGGGGCTTTTTCCATGGACTTGATGTCGTGTGGGTTGATTGGAAGCCAACCCCCCATCCGCAACTGCAACGCGCATTTGTCAAAGCTGCCGCCAAGGCTGGCCGCGTGTTGGAGCCAGTCGATGGAAAAATTGAAGCTTTGCGCTAAGTTATGTCTTTCAGTTCATCCAGACGCACCCGAATCGTTTCACGGCCAATGGCCGCGTTCAATATGCTCACCCCGGACGCCAGCGGCACCGGGCTGCTGCTCGCGGGCATCATGCTTGCTTGGCTGTTGGGCAATGGAGAGAGCACAAGCGGGGCGTTACGAACGCAGGCAATCGTTTTGGGGATCGCAATCGGCGGAAGCTTGACGTTTGATCTCCGTCATGGCCTCCGAAACTTGGTGCGAGTGGATGTGATCGCCATGCTGGCTTTTTACGTTTTGACTTTCGTTGAGTTTCTGTTTCCTCAACCCGATTTCGATGGAATGAACCAACCACAAGATGTCGGCCGCGCGGCGCAAGCAGTTCTTCTGGCTATGGCGGGAATAGTTGCGGGCCGGCATGTGACGTCCGGCATAAAACGAAAGACTCCGGGTGGAGTCATGTCAGCAGGGCTTTCAGTTGGACAATGGTTGGCGCTGCTATGGATCGCTGCTGGCCTGGGCTACTTGCACATGCTGATTTCCGTCAACTTCAACCCAATCGAATTGTTCGAGGCGATGATGCGGCCTCGATTCAATCAACCATGGGGGCGGGGCAAGTTCGGGGATTGGAAAGCACTGATCACCGAATTGAGCCTTTTCTCCTATGTTATTCCACCGATATACGGAATTCTTCTTGCCAATCGCCGGAAAATCTCATCTCCCGCAATGATCGCCGCGACGGCACTCGTGATTTTCGTCCTGTTCCAGGGCTTCACTAGCGGCACTCGAAACATCTTTCTGATTTATGTGGCAGGCTTAGCAAGCTCCTACCTGCTATCTCATCAAAATTTGTCCTGGAAACGGGCTATGATAGTGGCTTCAGTCAGTATTGCTCTGATCTATATCGGAACTACTCAAATGCTGGCATTTCGTCAGATCGGATTGAAAAACTACCTGAACGGAGTCCGTCATGTCGGGACTGCTGAAAGATTTGTCGTGGATTACAATCTCGTATCGATGGCCCGGATCATGGAAGTGTTTCCGGAACGGCATTCTTATCTCGGGTTGGAAATCCCCTATCAGGCACTCATTCGTCCCATTCCTCGAGCGATTTGGCCGGGGAAACCGGAAGGATTATCCATCAGCATCGAGGAAGCATCGGGCATGGAGGGATTGACCATCGCGGTGACTTTTGCGGGTGAAGCCTACATGTCAGGAGGGCTTGTTGCTGTTTTCGTGACAGCCTTGATTCTCGGCTTCTTCTGTGCATGGTGGAATCGGTCGTTCCGCGGACGCTTTGATTTGTTTTCCCAACTCATTTATGCTAGTGGTTTTTTTCCCGCTGCGATTACCATGCGCAGTCTCCTATGGCTCACAACGGCTATGCTGCCTACCATTGGCCTGCTGGTGATCTCGTATCTGCTTTCCAAGTACTCGGCAAACGGCGCTAGACGGAGGCGGGCGCCTGTCCGCCGTCCGCAAGTCCCCTTGCCAAGACCCGCACAAGCGCCTCCGTTTCCTCTCGATGACCGGGACGATTCTTCCTCCCGTTGAGATGAAGATTCTTGTCTTCAGTGTCACTCCTTCGCCTTACCAACGGGATTTTTTTCGCGCGCTTGCAGCCCGGTCAGGCGGGAGACTTCGGGTGGCTTATTTTGAGCGGGCTCCCGATGATTCTCCGTGGCGGATCGGCAAGCTGGAATCTTGGGAATCGGTGCTTCCCGGACGGGTCTTCGGCAGGGGACGGGTGCGCTGCCATTGGAATGCGCCGCTGCCGTCCCTGGCTGGCTGGGAGTGCGTGATCGTCAATGCGCCGCTCACCGGGCTGACCACGCAGCGGTTGTTTCGCGAGCTTCGGCGGTCGGGCGCGCCGCCCTGGGTGTTCTGGGGTGAGCAGTTGCTGGCGCGTCGGGGGTGGCGGGGGTTCATTCAAAAATGGCTGGCCGCGCCGCTCGGGGAGGCGCGGGCGATAGTGGCGATCGGCCGCACGGCGCAGGCTGATTACCAACGGCGTTTTCCCGGTCTGCCGGTGCATGACATTCCTTATGCTTGCGCTCTGGACGATTTCAGGCGCGCCGCCGCGGCACGGAAGCCTTCACGGATTTGCCGGTTTCTTTTCGCGGGCCAGATGATCGAGCGCAAGGGGGTGGATTTGCTGTTGAAGGCGTTCCAGATGCTGCATGAGGAAGGGCTGGAGGTCGAACTGCGGCTGGCGGGCCGGGAGGGTGAGCTTCCGGCTTGGCTGGCGGCAATGAGTGAAACGGCGCGGGCACGGGTGACGTATCTCGGGTTCAAGCAGCCGGAGGACCTGCCGGAAGTCTTCGCCGCGACCGATGTGTTCGTCCTGCCCAGCCTTCATGATGGCTGGGGCGTGGTGGTGAACCAAGCCTTGGGCGCGGGCATGCCAGTGATCGCCAGCACTGCCTCCGGGGCGGGATGTGATTTGATTGAGGATGGCCGCACGGGTCTTCATGTCAGTCCGGGTGATGTTGGTTCACTCGTGGCCGCCATGCGGCGGCTGGCTTCGGAGCCGGAGTTGCGGCGAGCGATGGCTGGTGAATCCTGCCGGAAAGCCGCTGAACTTGACCCTGATCATGCGGCGGAACGCTGGTTGGACATTTTGCGGAAACTTGACTAACACCGCCACGACTGACTGTACTGCAAACATGGAGCCGGACTTGCCAAGTCTGGCGTTTTCAGGCTGACACTTTGGCAAGTGCCGTTCCTTGACTCGGGGCATTCAGGTAGAATGTCTGAATGACTCCTCTCAGGTTGAAAACCTGAGCTACCAAGCCCGGCATCTCATCCCATGCGCGTCCTCCTGGCCAGCAGCAGTTCCGGTTCCCGCGGTGGGGGTGAGATTTTTCTGCTCTATCTTGCGGAGGCGCTGCGGCAGGCTGGCCATGAGCCCGCGCTTTGGTGCGCTGCCCATCCGCGCATGGATGAGCTGGCTGAGCGCTTTGTGTCTTTCGGTCAAGTACATCGTGATCCCTGCCCGAACAGTTATCTGGACCGTCCCACGCGGGCGCTTGGAGCGAGCTTCGATCTGCCGCTTGCCAAACACATCTCGCGACGATGGCGTGAGTTGAAGCCCGATGTGATCCATCTGAACAAGCAAACGCTGGAGGATGGTCTCGATCTGCTGGGCGCGGCCCGCCGCAGCGGTTTGCCGGCAATCGCCACGGTTCATATCACCCAAAGCAACCGGATGCTGGGCGCGGCGGTGGCGGGAATCCGTGATTGGCTTTCACGGCGGGCCTTGCGGAAAGCCGGGACGATCCCGCTCACGGCAGTGAGTGACTTGCGCGGCGCGGAACTGGCCGCTTTCACCGGACGTCCGGCGGAAACGATCTACAATGCCGTTTCAGACTTCACGGTGAATGACCGGGAGGCGGTTCGCACTCGGCTACTCACGGAGCATGGCTGGCCGGCAGACAGCTTGTTGGTGGTTTGTGTCGCACGACTGGTGCCGCAGAAGGATCCCATGCGGTTTCTTCGCCTCGCCGTGAAGCTCCATGCACGCGACTCCCGCTGGCGGTTCCTCTGGATCGGTGATGGCGGGTTGCTTGACGAATTCGAACGCGGCTCCGCCGCTCTTGGAATTGGGAGCGAGGTCGCCTGCACCGGCTGGCTGCCGGAACCCCGGAAATTTCTGGCCGCGGCGGACCTCTACCTGCATCCGGCTGCTTATGAGGGTCTGCCGCTTGCCATTCTGGAAGCCATGTGCGCCGGGCTGCCTTGTGTCATCTCTCCGGCGATTGCGGCGGAGGCGGATGTTTTCAATTCCTCCTCAGTGATCGTATGCGACGAGGCTGATGATTCCTGGCTGGAACGCGCGGCGGATCCGGCGTCGCGCGAAACCTATGGCCAAGCGAGCCGGCGACTCTACGAAGAGCATTTTCGTCCAGAGGTGATGGCGGAAAAGTTCATCCGTTTATACCGCCAAACCGCCGCCTCGCGCCCATGAGAATCCGCTTCGTTTCTCCGCCGCCTGAGCAGCGGAAGGGCGGCATCGAAAACGCCATCGAGGGTCTTCGTGCCGCGCTTCACTCGGTCCGGGTGGATGTTTTGGACGGTGGTGATCCTTCGGATGCTCATGCAATCCACCACTTCCACGGTCTTTGGAATCCGCGCCATGCTTGGCTTGCCCGCCATCTGCGCTCTGTTGGCCGTCCTTACGTGGTTTCTCCGCACGGCATGTTGGAGCCTTGGGCTTTCCGGAATCGCGCGTGGAAAAAGCGGCCTTATTTTCGTTGGGTCGAGCGGCCTTTTCTTCGCGGCGCTTCTGCTTTGTTTGTCACCAGCGGCATGGAGGCGGCGCATCTCGGGGAAAGAATCGATCATCCGCGAGTCGAAGTGCTGCCGCTGGGATGCCGTGATCCGCATGGGCCGGACCGCGCCACGGCGCGGCGGGCGCTGGGTTGGGGGGACGCAAGGAAGACCCTGCTTTTTCTTTCGCGGATCGACCGGAAAAAGGGGCTCGATCTTCTGCTGCGCGCGCTGGCCGGGCTGCCGGAAGCCCAGTCATGGCGGCTGGTGGTGGTGGGTGATGGTGATCCGGCTTGCACGGAGGAATTGCGCGGGCTGGCGCGCGAACTCGCCCGCCATTTGCCTGCTATCGAATGGGCCGGCGGTGTCTGGGGAGAGCGGCGCTGGGCTTATCTCCAGGCGGCGGACCTTTTTTGCCTGCCCACTCATTCGGAGAACTTCGGCATCGCCGTGCTCGAAGCCTTGCACGCCGGCACGCCGGTGCTGACGACCGACCAAACTCCGTGGGTGGACCATCGCGGGCAGTCCGGTGTTTTCATCGCCCGGCCGGAGACGGACTCTCTGAGGGAAACGCTGGGCGCCGCGCTTGTCCGAGTCGCTGAAGGCTGGCCGGATGCTGACCGCGCCGAGCTTTCATCCTGGGCGGAGGCGCATTTCGGCTGGCCCGGCTTGGTCCAGCGTTACCTTGAGGCTTATCAGCGTGCGATCCATGTTCCACCCAATCAATGATCCGTCTCGACAACTACTCTCCCGGTGATTTTGACCGCGGCGCTCCACGCTGGAAGGAGGGCCTTTGGTGGGTCGTCCGCAGTTTGCTGTTTGCTCCATGGTTTCCGGTGCCTTCGGCGGTAAAGGTGGCGGCGCTGCGGGCTTTTGGGGCGCAGGTGGGGCGGGGTGTGGTGATCCGCAGCCGGGTGAACATCACGTTTCCGTGGCGGTTGGAAATCGGGGATCATGTGTGGATCGGCGACGAGGTGCTCATTCTTTCGCTGGCGGCGGTGCGCCTCGGCTCGAATGTGTGCGTTTCCCAGCGGGCTTTTCTTTGCACCGGCTCCCATGATTTCGGGAAAGAGAGTTTCGATTTGATCACGCGTCCGATTGTCATCGGCGATGGCTGCTGGATCGGCGCCGGCGCTTTTGTTGGTCCCGGTGCTGACATTCCCGCTGGGACCAGGGTCAAGGCGATGGAGCGGTGGTCGAACCGGGTGATTTCTCCGGCGGGCCTGGAGGCGGAGACTGATGACAGAGGAATGGGGACAGGGGAATAGGTCGGAGAGAAAAGGGGAACGCCGGGACGTGGGTGTGACCATGGAGTGCGGGCGAGTCGCCCGCACTACGGACGGACGGCGAGCCGGCGGCTCGCGCTACGGGGGAGAGCGGCGCTTTCGGTTGCGGCATGTGCTGTGACGGGGTATTTTGGATGATGCCATTTGTCACCATCGAAGACCGGGTGGACCGGTTGGAAGCGCTGTTCGGCCAGTTCCTGACCGAAATGGCGGTTCTGAACAAACGCGCCGATGAACGCCACAAGGCCGCTGAGGACCAGAACAAGGCGGCCAAGGAATCCAAGTTCAAAGACGAAATACGAGCCGAGCGCAAGGAAAGACAACGCCAGTGGATAGCACTCTCCAACAAACTGGGGCATATTGTCGAAGATGTCATGGAGCCTAATCTGCCTCGCTTGGCACGCGAACATTTCAAGATGTCCAGCGTGGACGAAATCAATCTGCGACTCAGCCGCCGCAATCCACAGAAACGCGAGCAATGGAACGAGTTCGATGCCATCGTCGCCGGGCCGGAGATGGTTCTGCTGGGCGAGGCCAAATCCAGCCCGAGCATGGAATACGCAAATGATTTCGTCGCCAAGCTCAAGGTGTTTTTTCGCTACTTTCCTCAATACGAGGGGCGCAAGCTGATCGGTGTTTTTGGAAGTTGGTCGGTCCCGCCGCAGGTGGAGCGGCGGTTGACTGAGCAGGGTATCTACTGCTTGCAAATGGGCGAGGATACCATGGAACTGACCAATGCGGCAGCGCTCGAAGCGGGCGGAGGCAAGGGCAAGGCGTAACGCGTCCAGCCCGGACGCTGGCTTTCGGAAGCGCCTTGGAAAGGGGTGTGGCGGCCTATTATTATAGAGGTCGCCATGGAAAGGTGGGGTACTTTGCCTTATTGCATTGCGTGGTGGATGATGGTTGTTTTCCCGTGCTTTGACGACGCATCTTGTTATTCCCTGCTTCCGGGAAAGCCGGCGTTTGCCGGCTTTTTTGGCGGAGTTGTGCGTGAGGCTGGAGACGATGGGCGGGGTGGAGATTTTGGTGGTGGATGATGGGTCGGGAGCGGATGAGGCGGCGGCGCTGCGTGGAGTGGTGGAGGGGATCAGGGGACGTCACGCTTGCTTGCTGCCGCTGCTGGAGCTGCCGGAGAATCTCGGCAAGGGGGGGGCGATTTATGCGGGGTGGGCGCGGGCGGCGGCGGATGCGGACTGGCTGAGTTTTGTGGATGCCGATGGGTCTTGTTCGGCGGGGGAGACGGCGCGGTTGATTGGGATGGCGAGGGGGCAGGGCGCAGAGGGCGGCGCGCAGGAGGCGGCAGGTCGGATGCCTGCGCCACACTTTCCCGGGCAGGATGCCCGAGCTACGCAGAATGCCCAAGCCGCTCTTATCGCTTCCCGGGTGAAGATGCTGGGGCGGCGGGTGGAGCGGCAGTTGAAGCGGCATTTGCTGGGCCGGGTCTATGCGACGCTGGTGTCGCGGATGCTCGATATTCCGGTCTATGACAGCCAGTGCGGATTGAAAATCGTGCCGCGCGCGGCTTATGAGGCGGTGGCGGGGCGGCTGACGATTCATGGGTTTGCTTTCGATGTGGATTTGATCATGGCGCTTCTCGATCATGGCACGCCGGTGATCGAGGTGCCGATCGACTGGCATGAGACGCCCGGGGGGAAGGTGCGGTTGATTCGCGATTCCTGGTTGATGGCGCGGGATATTTGGCGGATTCGGGGGAAGCGGCGGGGGCAGGTGGTTGCGGAGTGATTTTTTGATCTTGGGCGCTTGCAAAGCGCCGCTCCTTGGATTCAGGCAGAATGCCTGAATCACTCGTGACAGGCAGGATGCCTGTCCTACGCTGATGCGCGTTCTTTTGTTGAACCAGTTCACGCCGCCGGAGGGCGCGCCGACGGCGCGTTTGCTGGGGGATTTGGCGGGGGCTTTCGAGCGGGAGGGCTGGGAGGTTGTTTGCATTGGCTGCGGCTCCGGGTATCAAAAGGGGGCCAAATCCGGCCTGGGCAGGTTGTGGCGTGATTTGACGGCGAATGTGAAGCTGTTGGTGGCGGGGCTGCTGGCCGGGCGCTGCGACTGGGTGGTTTGTCTCTCCGATCCGCCCGGCCTGCCCTTCACGGCAGCGGTGGTGGCGGCTGTGAGGCGGGCGCGGTTGGCGCATTGGGCGATGGATGTCTATCCGCAGGTGGCGGTGGCGTTGGGGGCGTTGCGGCCGGGTTTGATCAGCCGCGCGGTGCGTGCGGCGATGCGGTTCAGCTACCGGCGCGCGGCTGTCTTGACGGCGCTGGACGGGGACATGCGGGCGGTGTTGGAAAAAACAGCAAGCAGGGACGACGCGCGTGTGCTGCCGCCGTGGCCGCCTGCCATTCCCGCCGTGGTGGAGGCTCCCAAATCCGAAGCTTCCAGGCCATCCGCCGCCTCCCGTGTCTGGCTCTACTCCGGCAATCTGGGGCGCGCCCACGAGTTCCGGGATCTGCTGGAGGCTCAGCGTTTGTTGGAAAACGAGGGCGCGGGCTGGCGGCTGGTGTTCCAGGGTGGCGGACCGGGACGCGAGGCGGCCATGCGGTACGCGGCGGAGTTGGGGGTGCGCGATTGCGAGTGGACGGGTTACGCTCCGGAGGAGGAGTTGCTGGGCAGCTTGCTGTGGGCGGACGCGCTCATTGCCACCCAAAAAACGGCGGTGGCGGGTTTGTTATGGCCTTCCAAGCTGGCGCTGATGACGCTGCTGGACAAGCCGCTGCTGTGGGTGGGGTCGCCGGACGGCCAAGTGGCCCGTGATCTAAGAGCGAGTTGCCAGCGGGATGCTGGCAACACACCCAGCCGGAACGGACTGGGCTACGGGCCGCCGCGGCATGGTGTCTTTGCTCCGGGAGACGCTGCGGCTATCGCTGCTTGGCTGCGTGGTCTGCCGCCGGCTGATGCAGCGCCTTCCCGGGAGGCCGTGACCGGACGGGTGGCGGCGGTGCGGGAGAGGGGTTTGCAGCTTTGGGTGGAATGGCTGCGGGAAGCGCTATAGCAAAGCGCAGAGGGCAGGGCGCAGTGTGTCACTCTTGTGCTTTGCAGTCCTGCTCCAGGGCGGGCAGCTCTCTCCAACCCGCCTCGGAGAGGCGGGGTACTTTGACGCTCTGCGCCCTGCTCTTTGCGCTCTGCTCCATTTGTTGAAAAAATCCTTTTTCTATGTGGGAACTTAACACGCTGTTGATTTTCTTTGCCGGCTCCATGCTGATCTCTGCCGTGGTGACCGCCTATCTGGTGAAGCGTTCGGGCAGGCTGGGGCTGGATGCGCCGGACAGCCATCGCAAGCAGCACGACCGTCCGATTTCGCGGCTGGGCGGGCTGGGCATCTTCACCACGCTGAGCCTTGGGTTTCTGGCGCTGGCGATCCGGTTGCCGGAGTTTTTGCAGGAGTGGCGGCCGGTGATTCTGGCCAATTCCCTGATGTTCAGCATCGGGTTTCTCGATGATCTGCGCCCTCTGGGGGCGAAGGTGAAGCTGGCGGGACAGGTGGGCTGCGCCTTGGTGTTGTATTCTCTTGGTGTTTCCATCGACATCGTGAGCAATCCTTTTGGCGCCGGCTCCATCGCGCTGGGCTGGTGGAGCCTGCCGGTGACGCTGCTTTGGCTCATCGCGATCCCGAACATCATCAATTTGATCGATGGCATGGACGGGCTGGCGACCGGGTTCGGCATGTTTCTCTGTTTGACGCTGGCTTTCATCGGCCACTTTTCACAGATGCCGGACGTGGTGCTGGTCTCCCTGGTCATGGGAGGCGCGCTGGCCGGCTTTTTGATTTTCAATTTCCCGCCGGCGAAGATTTTCCTCGGCGACGGAGGTTCTTATTTGATCGGGTTCTTCGTGGCGTCGGTGTCGTTGATGAGTTCGAACAAAGGCTCGATCATCGCCTCCCTGCTGGTGGTGATGGTGGCGCTGGGCGTGCCGATTCTAGACACGTTGTTTGCCATCATCCGCCGCGCCATCCGGGGCATGCCGGTCTTCCGAGCCGACGCCGAACACATCCACCACCGGCTGATCACGCTGGGCTACAGCAAGAGCCAGGCGCTGGCGGTGCTCTACACGGTATGCGCGGTGCTCAGCTTGGCGGGCATCAGCGTCATGGCCAGCCGCGGCTTGGCGCTGCCGGTGGTCACTGCGGCGGGTTTCCTGCTGGCGCTCTTTGCGGCGCGCTATCTGGGTTATATCCGCAAGTGGTCGCAGTTGCGCGGCCAGTTGCGTGCCGCGCTGGAAAGGCGGCGACAAAGGGAGTACATCCGCGCCCACGGCACGCTGCTGGAGATGGAGGCCGAACGCTCCGGCACGGTGGAGGATTTCGGCGCGCTGCTGCGCGGCACGCTGGCGCGGCTCGATTTGAAAGTGGCTCCAGAGGCGGAGTGGGTGCCGCTGCGCATCCGCTGCACGGAGGACAGGATGGTGCTGCTGCACCGGCCGAAAGAAGGAGACCAGTTCGATGAGGAGTGGCAGTTTCGCGGCGAGATGTTGGAGCCTGCGCTGAGCCGGGCGCTGGAAAGATGGGGCACTCTGCCGGGCATCGAGGTGGCGGCTCCGGCTGGGGAGATGCAAAAAGCGGAGTGCAGGGCGCAAAGCGATCCGCCGCCTCAGCCGGCGGGTGAGTAACGCGGGTCTTTTGCCTGCGCGGTGTGAGGCGGGCTTTTTGCTCGCCTCGCTTCTTTTGAATCCGGGTGGCTTCTGCTTGCGGAACAGGTACAGGCGCTTGCAAAGCGCCTGTCCTTGGGGGCGGGCGCTCTGCGCTTTGCTTCCTTTCATCATTGAAATGAAGGGATTGAAAAATGGAGATTGTAAATTGTAAATTGGAGATTGCCCTGATCGGCGCCGCCGGGTGGTAGGCGCCAGTTCCAATCTCCAATCTCCAATCTCCAATCTCCAATCTCCAATTTCGATTTTTCAATTTTCATTGCCTCTCCTGGCTCCGCGCCGCCTCCGCCCCCGGAAAAAGTGGGCGGGAATAGAATCCCGCCCTCCGAGGGGCGCTTTAGGCCTTGCTCCCGGCGCTTTGCTTGGCAATTCCATTGACGGAAAATGAAAAAAGACGCAACGCCTCCATCGGAACCGGAGGAACGGAGCCTGCCGCGGCCTGCCGATGGCGACCGTACGGGCACGCTTTGGAGCTTGGTCTGCGTGACCGCGGTGCTCGTTGGCTGCTGGCTGAATGGCCGCAGCGAACTGGTTTATCTTCTGCTCACGGCGGTCACGGGTCTGGGATTGGTTTTGCTGCCGCCGCGCTGCCGTGTGCCTTGGCAGCCGCTGGCTGCGGCGGGGGCGCTGGTGGCGCTTGGCGCTGCGGCGTTGCTGCCGGTTTCCTGGGCGGGTACGGTTCCTGCCTGGAGGACGCATCTAGAGCAAGACTGGGGGCTGGCGCTGCCGGGGACGATCTCGCCGCAGCCGTTTTTGACCCAGGGTGCGCTGATCGCGCTGACGGCGGGGATCGGCTGGTTTTTGATGCTGCTGGGCAGGCGCTTCGCGGAGGATTCCCGTCGTGCCATCCTGCGTGCGGCGGCGCTCGGCATCATTGTCATCGCGGCGGTGGCGCTGGCGGAGCGTTTCGGCTGGGTGGTGACGGGCTGGCCTTTCGATGTCAAAAGCATCAACGACCTCGACATGGGGCCGTTCGGAAACCGCAACCATTTCTCCGGTCTCTGCGCCGTCGGCTGCGTGCTCTGCGCCGGGCTGGCGCAGGATGGTTTTTCGAGGCGCTCCCCGCTCTGGCCGGTCTTCGCCGCCGGCATTCTCGTGCCGTTCAGTGCCATCGCCGTCAACACCTCGCGCGGCGGTCTGGCGCTTTTTTTTATCGGCATGATGGCTTGGCTGGCCACCTCCTCGATGCGGCGCGGTTTGTTCCGCCGGGTGGCGGTCATGGCGGCCTTGAGCCTGAGCGCCATCGCGGGGCTGGTGCTGTATGGCGGCGGCGCGGGCGCGCGGATCGCGGCTCAAGAGCTGGACACGCCGGAGGCGGCGCTCGGTTTCCGCTGGGACATTTACCGGGAAACTTTCGCGCTGATCCTGCGACGCTTTTGGAGCGGGACCGGGCTGGGCAATTTTGAGGCGGTGTTCGCGCTGGAGCATCAATTGCCGCTGCAACGCACGCAAATGCTGCACCCGGAGAGCGACTGGCTTTGGCTGGCTTACGAAGCCGGGATGCCTGCCCTGCTGCCGCTGGGTTTGGGCTTGATCTGGATGCTGCGCTCGTCCGGTCCCTGGCGGATCAAACGCCACGGCTCCCGCCGCCGGCATCGGGACCGCGTGCTGCGCAACACCGCGGCGATCGGCGCCGCGCTGGCGGCGGTGAACGGCTTGTTTGACGTGCCGATGCACAACTTCGCCCTCATCAGCTTGGCGCTGCTGCTGGGCGCCTGCGCGGTGTCCCAGCGCCGCCTGAAGCGGGACGCGGGCGGGGTGGAGCGCTGGGTGTCGCGTCTCGCCGGGCTGGCGGTGCTCGCTGTCGCCGCGGGGTATTTGTCCGGCTTGCAAGGCCGGCCCGTGCTGCCCGGCAAGTTTCATGTCAAAACCCTGGCCGCCGAAGCCAGCGCGCACTATCGCGAAGGACGCCTGCGCCAAGCCATGTCGCGGCTGGATGAGGCTGCCGCTTTGGCGCCGTTGCGCTGGGATTTGTACTATCAGCGCGCCCTGACCCGGCTGGCGCTGCTGGAACCACCGGAGGAGGCGCTGGCCGACTTTGGCCGCGCCCGCGCGCTCAAACCCGGCAACCTGCTCCTGCGCATGGCGGAAGGCAAAGTCTGGCTGGAACACCAGCCGGAGTTTGCCATCGTGCCTTGGCGCGAGCTGCTGACGGACCCGCAGAACGACTACGGCCAGATGCTCAGCCTCGCGCGCGCCCACCCGGCCCTGCGCGCCAGCCTGCGCCAACTGGCGTCCACGCCCGCGCTCATGGCCGCCAAACTCTTCAACTCAAACAGCCAGGAGGAATGGCAGGAAGCGTTGGACGAACTGCTCGCGGCGGATCCCAATCTCGATCTTCTCGACGAAAAGCAGCGCGGACAAATTTTGAAATCCTGGGCCGCGCGCGGTGACAAAGCCCGGTTGATCGAGCGGATCGAGGCCAACCCGCGCTGGCAGGCGGATGCTTGGCAACTGCTCACCGAGGAATACGCGAGCCAATCGGAGTTTGAAAAAGCCTGGCGGCTGCAAAGGAAGCACGCCTACTCCACCACCGCCGTGGAAACGCGGACCGACCTCCCGCTGCTGCGGCTGGAGACTGACTTTCTCTACCACCCGGGCGATTTGAAGCGCGGGATCGATCTGTACTTTGCGCAAAAGCGGCAGGGGCTGACCGATGAGGCGCTGCGCACACTGGAAAAACTGCTGGTTCTGCCGGACGCGCCGGCTTGGCTCATCCAGGAAAAAGCGGAGTTGTTTGCCGCTCAAAAAGACTTCCGCCGCGCCTATGAAGTGATGAAGGAACGATTGTCGGCGAAGTAACTCCCAAGGAGCCAGACTTGCCAAGCCTGGCGTTTGAGTCCTGGCACTTTGGCAAGTGCCAGACCTTGGCCGACACTTGGGCAAGTGTCGTTCCTTGCTTCGCGGCATCCAGGCTGAAAGCTTGAACCTCAAAACGGGAATGAGGAAGGCAGGAAATCAAGAAAAGGAGTGGGAAGACAAGCGCTGGCGAACTTGCGAGCCTTCACTCAAAGGAGGAGCCGGCCACTCTGCCAGAGATGTCCCTTCCATATCCCTTTTCCTGCCTTCCTGTTTTCCTTATTCTCGAATCTAGG
>CAZNKC010000115.1:0-15978 GCA_964573315.1 uncultured Verrucomicrobiaceae bacterium
AAAAGAGCACGCGGGACCATGCCAAAGGCAGGCAGGCTGCGTGCGCTCCAGGCGCGAAGCCCTGCGGGTGGTTGAGCGGTGATGGAGCCCCGGGCTTGCGGCTCTCCCGCGCCTCGTTACACTGCCGCCGATGCCTCGTGATGCCGCCACTTTTCTCGCCCTGCGCTACCTGCGCCCGAAACGGTCGTTTGTCTCGGTGATTACAGTGGTCTCGCTGCTCGGCGTGGCGGTGGGGGTGCTGATGATGATCGTGGTGAAGTCGGTCATGCTGGGGTTTGACGCGGATTTCCGGGAGACGTTGCTGGGCGCGGAACCGCATCTGCTGCTGGAGCGCGGCGGGGAGGATGGGAACTGGCAGGAGGCGCTGGCGGCGGCGCGCGCGCATCCGCGGACGATCTCGGCGACGGCTTACGCGGGCGGCATTCTTTACGCGCGGTTCGAGCATGGGCAGACGGGTTTCCCGGTGTTCGGCTTCGCGCCGGGCGAGGCGGGGGCGCAGTTGGAGAAGGTGCGGCGGCATTTGGCGGAGGGCAGCCTGGACTTGGAGGATGGTACGGTGGTGTTGAGCGACTTCGCGGCGCGCAAGCTTGGCGCCAGGCTGGGCGATGAGATCACGGTTTATGAGTCGGTGGCGGTGAACCGTGCGGCCCGGCAGTTCAAGGCGGCGCTGGACGAGCCGGACGCGGATAAAAAGAAGGCCATGCACCGCGAGATCAGCCTGGGCTCCGGCAAGCTGCGCGTGGCCGGCATCTATCGCGGGGAGAGCGGCGGATTCAATGCCTACACCTCGCTGGCGACCGGTCGGGCGTTGTTTCATCTGGAGGGCGACAATGTCTCCGGGGTGGCGCTGGAGTTGGACACGCCCTACGAGGCGCGCGAGATAGGCCAAGCTTTGCGCCCCGCCGGCTGGCAGGCGCGCACTTGGCTGGACGAAGGAGAGGCGAGACTGGCGGCGATGCGCAACGAGCAGATTTTGATGACGATCATCCTCTGGATCATCGCCGTGGTGGCGGCTTTCGCCGTGATGAACACCACGATCACGGTGACGACGCAGAAGCGCAAGGAGATCGGCGTGCTGACGGCGCTGGGCTGCCGCGCGGGCGACATCGCGCGGATTTTCACGATCAAGGCGGCCATCATCGGCGGCCTGGGCGCGGTCATCGGGATGGCGTTGAGCCTGCTGGTGCTGTGGCTGCGCAACGACATCCGCGAATTGATCGCGCGGCTGACGGCGAGCCAAGTTCATGCCATAGAGGGAGTGTTCCTGGCGGAAATCCCCGCGCACTTGAGCTGGGCCAACGTGGCGCTGGCGGCGGGCGGGTCGTTCGTGCTGTGCCTGCTGGCGGGTTTTCTGCCGGCTTGGTTCGCGGCGCGGCTGGAGCCGGCGGAGGCGCTGCGGGATTGAGCCAAGATCAATACCCCAGCCACGGCCCCAGCCATTTTTCCGTTTCTTCGAGGGTCATGCCCTTGCGTTGCGCATAGTCTTCGACCTGATCCTTGCCGAGTACGCTGATGCCGAAGTAACGGCTTTCGGGGTGGCTGAAGTAAAGACCGCTGACCGCGCTGCCGGGGTGCATGGCCATGCTCTCGGTGAGTTCGACGCCGGTCTTCGCGGTGGCGTCGAGCAGGTCGAACAGGATGGTTTTTTCCGTGTGGTCGGGTTGCGCGGGATAACCGGGAGCCGGGCGGATGCCGCGGTATTTTTCCTTGATGAGGTCTTCGTCGGCTATGTCGCCGGGTTTTTCATAGCCCCAGGCGAAGCGGGCCTGCTGGTGCAGGTGCTCGGCGAAGGCTTCCGCGAGGCGGTCGGCGACGGCTTTGGCGAGGATGCCTTGATAGGGATCGTGCGCGGCCTCGAACTCTTTCGCGAACTCGTCCGCGCCGTGGATGCCGACGGCAAAGCCGCCGATGTAGTCGGCGCGGCCGCTGTCTTTCGGCGCGATGTAATCGCTGAGAGCGTAGTTGGGCGTGTCCTTTTTGATGACCTGCTGGCGCAGGGTGTGGAAGACGGCGCGGACGGTGGCGCGGGTGTCGTCCGTGTACACTTCGATGTCATCGCCGACGCTGTTCGCGGGGAAAAAGCCGAAGATGCCACGCGGCGCGAAGCGGTGCTCCGCTTCGATGCGGTCGAGGAGGGCGTTAGCTTCTTGGTAGAGTTTGAGCGCCTGTTCCTCCGCCTGCGCTTTGAGTTCCGGGTCTTCCTGGACGGAGGAAAAGCGGCCCTCGGCGGCGATCCAGCGTCCGCGCAGCTCCCACGAGTGGAAGAAGGGCGACCAGTCGATGAAGGGGCGGAGTGTGGCGATGAGTTCGGAGCCTTCGAGGGTCTTCGTGCCGGTAAAAGAGGGCGAGGCGATGTCCTGCGTGCTCCAGTCACATTTGAAAGCTTTCTCCCGCGCTTCGGCGAGGGCGAGAAGCTGGCGGTCTTTTTTCTTGCCGTATTCCTCGCGCAGGCGGGTGTGGCGTTCCTCGTTTTGCTTCACGAAGGCGTCGCGCTGATCCTCGCTGAGCAGGGAAGTGGTCACGGGCACGCTGCGGGAGGCGTCCAGAACATGCACGACGCTGCCGCTGTATTTCGGCGCGATCTTGATGGCGGTGTGCGCGGCGCTGGTGGTGGCGCCGCCGATGAGCAGCGGCAGTTTGAAACCCTGGCGCTCCATCTCGCCGGCCACATGCGCCATTTCATCAAGCGAAGGCGTGATGAGGCCGCTGAGGCCGATCACGTCCGCGCCGATCTCGCGCGCTTTGTCGAGAATCTTGTCACACGGCACCATGACGCCCATGTCGGTGACTTCGAAGCCGTTGCAGGCCAGGACGATGCCGACGATGTTTTTGCCGATGTCATGCACGTCCCCCTTCACGATGGCGAGCACGATCTTGCCGCCGCCTTGCTTGACGGCCTCGGCGGGGATGATGTCGGCGGGGGTTAGTTTTGCTTGGCTTTCTTTTCGGTCTCCAGACGTTTGAGACCGGCTTCGGTCAGCAAGTCCAGTGTCGCCTGATTGATCGCCGCCACTTTTTGCAGGAACTTTTCCTGGCGGGACAAACCGGGCGAGGACGTCGTCGCTGTAGCGGGAGTCGGAATGTTGAGCGTGGAAGTGTTCATGAAGCAGAGTTTCGCCGAAAGTTATTAACTTTTCAAGGTCATTGTACAAGCGGTCCAGCAGCCAGTCCGCTTCATGCAGCCCGACCGGGCCGTCCATGTTGTTGTCGAAGACGACGACTGCGAAACCCTCCCGGTCTTTCCAGAGCCGTGAGAAATACAGGGTGGAACGCGGCGACTTGAAGTGGCCGCCTGCCGCCCTGCGGAGAGGCACGATGCGCCCGCCTTCTTCGACGGCCCGCCTTGCGGTGTTGATGACCGCTTTTTCCCACGGGCAGAAAACATGCCTGATTTCCACAGTCATCCCGGCGGCAAAGGCGGCCTCAAGATGTTCCAGGGAACGCTCTTGGTTTTGCAAGGTGCCGTCCATGACGAGAGCGGCTTCTTGAAGCACATGGCCTCTTGTCGCGGTCGTCTTCCCGCTGCCCTGGCCACCGGCGTTGAAGACGATCAGGCTGTCCGGCGATAGCTCGCGGAGCGCCTTGGCGTACATCCAGTCCACAAACGCTCCCGCCGGCTCCAGCGTGGCGACGCTCCATTTTTGGCGGCTTTCGCGGCTGGCGGCGTAGTCGGGGCTGAGTTCCTGGACGTTGTTGCGGTCGAGGACGTTGCCGAAGCGCTTTTTGTATTCGGCGGCGGCGGCTTCGAGATCAGCGGCGAGTTCGGCGGCGAATTTGACTTCGATGCGGCGTTCTTCGAGGCTAAGGCCGGGGTAGGGGGGGTAGGCGAAGCCTTCGCAGACCTGTAGGACAGGCATTTTGCCTGTCTCGTGTGCTTCGGCAGCGGGCAGGATGCCTGAACCACTGGAATCAGGCAGGATGCCTGAGCTACATACTTTCTCCGCGATCTCAACCAGCAGCTCGCGTTCGCGAGCTTTGCGGATTTTTTCCGCCTCCATGAAGGGCTGCAAGTAGGCGACGCTCTGCTTCATGACGCGGGCGCTTTTCACCACCTGCGGCAGGAACATCTTGCCCGCGCCGAAGAGGTCGCCGACAACGCTCATGCCGTCCATGAGCGGGCCTTCGATGACGCTCAGCGGCTTGCCGAGTTTTTCCAGCGCTTCGGCGGTGTCTTCGTTGATGAAATCGGTGATGCCTTTGAGCAGCGAGTGTTCCAGCCGCTTCGCCACCGGGGCTTCGCGCCAACTGAGGTCGATCTCGGTTTTTTTTGCGCTGCCGGCTTGGCCTTTGAACTGCTCTGCATAATCAACGAGAATCTCGGTGGCGCCGGGGTGGCGGTTGAGGATGACGTCCTCCACCTTCACGAGCATCTCCTGCGGGATTTCCTCGTACACTTCGAGCATCCCGGCATTCACGATGCCCATGTCCATGCCCGCCTTGATGGCGTGATAAAGGAACACGCTGTGCATGGCCTCGCGCACTTTGTTGTTGCCGCGGAAGCTGAAACTGACGTTGCTGACGCCGCCGCTGACTTTGGCGTGCGGGAGGTTTTCCTTGATCCAGCGCGTGGCGTTGATGAAGTCCACGGCGTAGTTGTTGTGCTCCTCGATGCCGGTGGCGACGGTGAGGATGTTCGGATCGAAAATGATGTCCTCGGGCGGGAAGCCGACCTCATCGACGAGGATGCGGTAAGCGCGCTCGCAGATGCGGATTTTGTCCTCGTAAGTCGCGGCCTGGCCCTGCTCGTCAAACGCCATCACCACGGCGGCGGCGCCGTATTGCTTGATCTTGCGGGCGCATTCCTTGAATTTTTCCTCGCCTTCCTTGAGCGAGATGGAGTTGACGATGCCCTTGCCTTGCAGACACTTCAGGCCAGCCTCGATGATCTCCCACTTCGAGGAATCGACCATGATAGGCGCCTTGTTCACCTCCGGCTCGGTTTGCAGGAGGATCAAAAACTTGGTCATCATCGGCACGCCATCGATGAGACCCTCGTCCATGCAGACGTCGATGACGTTCGCGCCGCTCTCGACCTGCTGGCGGGCGATGGCGACGGCTTCCTCCAGTTTGTTTTCCTTGATGAGTTTGGCGAACTTCGGCGAGCCAGCGACGTTGGTGCGCTCGCCGATCATGAGGAAAGTGGGGCGAGCCGCTGGCTCGCCTGAATCGGATGCGGCGACCGAGCCGGTCGCTCCACCTTCAAACACAAACGGCTGCGAGCCGCTGAGCCGCATCGTATGGGGATCGGCAGGCACCTCGCGCGGCGGCAGATTCTCCACCGCCTTGGCGATGGCGGAGATGTGATCCGGTGTGTTGCCGCAGCAGCCGCCCATGATGTTGACGAAGCGGCTGCTTGCAAAGTCGCGCGCGAACGCCGCCATGTCCGGCGGCAGCAGGTCGAAACCTGTGGGCGCGAGCGGGTTCGGCATCCCGGCGTTCGGATACGCGGAGACGAAGCAGTCCGCCTTGGCGGACAGTTCTTCGAGGAAGGGCCGCAGTTTGTCCGGCCCGAGCGAGCAGTTCAGGCCGATGGACAGCGGCTGCACATGCCGCATGGCATTCAAGTAAGCCTCGGTCACTTGTCCGGAGATCATGGTCTCGCCGCCGGGGCCGACGGCGGCGCTGATCTGCACGGGCAGCTCGATCTGGTCCTCGTCGAACACCTCGCGGATCGCCACGAGCGCGGCCTTGGCGTTGAGCGAATCGAAAATCGTCTCCACCAGCAGCGTGTCCACGCCACCGGCGATCAAGGCGCGGACTTGATGTTTGTAAGCCGCTTTCACTTGGTCGAACGTGACGTAGCGGAAGCTCAGGTCGCTCAAGTCCGGGAACTGCGAAAGCGACACGGTGAGCGGCCCGATGGCGCCAGCGACGTAGCGTTTGCGGTTCGTTTGCCCGCCGACGATGTCCGCCCATTTGCGGCACTGCTTTGCCGACTCGAAATTGATCTCCCAGGCAAGGTCGTTGAGGAACTTGTCCTCGATGATACCCTGAAAAAACTCCGGGTTCTTTTTGCCCTCCCGGAAGAACTCCGCCTGCGCGATGCTCGTGCCGGAAAAGGTGTTCGTCTCAATGATATCCGCTCCGGCTTCGAGAAACCGGCGGTGGATGTCCTCGATGACATCGGGCCTCGTCAGCGAGAGGATGTCGCCGTTGTTGAGCAAATCTTTTTCGTTTTTGAGGAAGCGATCCCCGCGGGCATCGGCTTCTTTGAGTCCATACTCGCGGATCGTCGTGCCCATCGCGCCGTCGAGCACCAGGACACGCTGGCGCATGGCGGCTTCGAGTTCGGGACGGCAATTCGGGCGGGGGGGCATGGGTGGCGCAAGGTAGCGCCGGGGCGGGCGGATTCAAATCATTTCATATCAACGCATGATGATTTGTGTATATGATTGATTGTCAAATTGTGCCGCGTGACCCAGTCATGGAGTCCAAGGCATCAATGAAATCATGGGGTGGGAGATGACTGAGATCGCCCTCCGGCGTCTGCAGCACGCGAACACCAGGGTTCCGCGGCGCCCAGACGGCGGGATCCGTGGGGCCGAAGACGAGCAGGCAGCGCAGTCCGCAAGCGGCTGCCAAGTGGCTGATGCCGCTGTCGTGGCCGAGAAAAACAGCGCCTGACTGCGCCTGTTGTTGGAGTCTCTCGGCCAGACCGGTCAACGGGACACCGTGCCAGTGGGTGAAATTTGTTTCCACCCAGGCAGGCGCGCTCAACTCTTTCAGCACGCCGCGTGATTCCTCGGCCTCGCCGGTGAGGAGGATGAGGCTGGCATCAGGCAGGGATTGGCGCAGATGCCGCGCAATGTGCAGCCAGTTTTCCAACGGCCAATTTTTGGTCACCGAGCCGCTGCCGGGATGCAGGATGAAGGGAGCTGTGGTAGGCTGTGCGAGAGGCGGTGAAGTCTCGCCGATGCGCGGAGCCGGGTCGTCGAGAAAAAGCGCCAGTTTTTCCAGAGGCCGGGCCAGTTGCGCGGCGGCGGGGCCGGCGCCGGGCAGCACGCGGTGCGGGCATTCGATGAGCGTCTTGACGCCGAGCCGCTCCAGGTTGCCGCGAAAGTGTCCGTCGGGATCGAACAGGAAACTGACCACCAAGTTGAAGGAGCACAGGTAATCCGCCACCGCATCGGACACCGGCGCGCCGGGCGCGAACAGCGGCGCCATGTCTTGATGGCCGAGAGAGCGCACGGCGTCGGCGAGACCGGCGGTGACGGCGAGATCGGCGATGCCCGGATAACCCATCACCTCCAGACGACAGCCAGGGATGCCCTCCCGCAGCAGGCGGATGGCCGGCAAGGTCAGGATGAAATCGCCGATGGCGCCGCCACGGATGACGAGGACACGCGGGACGGGCATGGCTCCATTTTAATAGTTCACCACGGCGACGATGAGCAGCAGCGCGCCGTAAACAACGCCGGACAGCGAGAGCAGCCGCCAGCGTCCGGAATTGGAGGTGGCCCAGTTGATCCAGTCGCGCATCAGGAAAGGCATGCCGATGAAGAACATGCCGGCGATGATCCAGGCGTAGGCCAGCACGGGCAGCAGCAGGCGGCTGGTTTGCGGTTGCAGGAAGGCGGAGGCCAGCACCGGACCGGCGGCCAGCAGCATGAGGCAGCCGAGCGCGCGCACGGAGAGGAACTCTTTGACATAAAGCAGCACGCCGACAAAGCCCGCCGGCACGATCATGAGAAACCAGCGGCGCAGATGGAAAAATTCGCCCATGTCCATGTGCTGGATGATCATCATCCCCCAGACAAAGCCGATGCCGAGCAGCGCCACGCCCCAGGGATAGCTGCGGGGAAACGCGCGCAGAAAAGCCTGCGCCTTGTCCGGCTTGAGCAAGGCCCACAAATGAGCTGCGAGCAGCGCCATGCCGAGCGCGATGCCGGTGCCTTTCATCGGCAATCCGCCATCGGGCGTGAGATGGTAAAGATAGAAGTAGAGGGATTCGAACATGGTCCGGGGCGCGGAGTCTGGCGCAGATTGGCCGGGTGTGCAAGGAGCGGCGCAGGTTCGCGGAAGGCGCCGCGCATGAGGCACGGGAGGGCGGAGCCAGGCATGGGCATGGAGTACAGGCATCTTGCCTGTACGAACAGGCTGGAAGCCTGTTCCCCGGGCTTGCCTCCAGGCCATGCCGCGTTCAGGATCAGGCACGTTTTTTTATCAGCCATGACATCACTCCACCATCTCCGCGCGGGTATCATCGGCACCGGCTTCATCGGGCCGGTCCATATTGAGGCATTGAAACGCCTGGGCGTCCAAGTCCAGGGCATTTGCGGATCCACAAGCGGCGCGCTGGCTTGCGCGGAGCAGTGGGGCATTCCGGAGGCGTATGGCGACTACGATTTCGAGGCGATGTACGCCAGTCCGAACATCGACGTGATCCACATCACCTCGCCGAACAAAGCGCATGTGGAGCAATCCATCGCCGCGCTGGCGGCGGGCAAGCACGTCATTTGCGAAAAACCGCTCGGCATGACCAGCGCGGAGACGGCGCGGGTGGTGGCCGCGGCGCGGAAGTCGAGGCGCGTCTTCGCGGTGAATTACATGTGCCGGTTTTTCCCGGCGGTGCTGCAGATGCGCGCGATGGTGCGGCGCGGCGACCTGGGGCGCATCATCCATGTGCAGGGTCATTTTTTCCAGGACTGGCTGCTCAAGGAGACGGACTACAATTGGCGGCTGCTGGCCAGCGAGGGCGGCAAACTGCGCGCCGTGGGCGACATCGGCACGCATTGGATCGACGCCGCGTCCTTCATCCTCGGCGCCAAAGCGCGCTCGGTGCTGGCCACGCTGGAGACGTTTCACAAGACCCGGCTGCGGCCCACTGGCGAGGTCAAGACCTTTGCCAAGATCGACCCGAAAAAGATGGAGCCCTACAAGGTGGACACCGAGGACTTCGCCAGTGTGCTGCTGCGGTTCGGCAAAGCGGAGCACGGATTCACCGACGGCGTTCATGCCAACTGCGCGGTGTCCCAAGTGGCTGCGGGCTGGAAGTGCAGCCTTTACCTCGGCATCTACGGCACGGAGGGCAGCGTGCAATGGGACTTGCAGCAGCCCAATGAAATCATCGTGGGCCGCCGGGACGAACCGAATCAAATCCTGCAACGCGGCACGCCGGGCTTCGACGTGGACGTGGCCGGGTTCACCGATTATCCGGGCGGCCATGCCGAGGGTTTTTCCGACGCGCATAAAATGCACTACCGCGCGGTGTATGAGCACATCGCCAACGGCGGGAAAAAGCCGGCTCTGTTTGCGACGGAGGCAGACGGCCATCATGAAGTCGCCCTGTGCGAGGCGGTGCTGCGCAGCGCAAAATCGCAGCAGTGGGAAAAAGTGTGATCGTCGCGCCACCCGGCAACAGCGCTTGCCAGAAACGCTTTTTTGATTAAACTGATCCCATCATGGCAACGACCCTGGAAGCGCCGAACCCGGGCTGGGACATCGAAGAGATGCGCCCGGATGTCTCCCATTTGGTCACCGAAGACGACACGCCCGTGGACAATTCCTTTTGTGAGAAACAGATGCGTCTGCTCACGCATCCTCTTTACGCCGCCTGGAATCCCGGCCAGCCCTTCGTGGTGATGGCGAACGTGGGCGTCTATTTCGCGCTGAACCGCCCGCCGATGGTGCCGGACACGCTGGTCAGCCTGGGCGTGTCAACCCCGGTCGGCGTCACGCCCAAGGAGCGCAAGGCTTACTTCCTCTGGCTCTACGGCAAGGCGCCGGACATCGTGGTGGAGATCGTCTCCAACAAGGAGGGCGGCGAGCTGGATCGCAAAATGGACGGTTACGCTTGGCACGGGGTGCCTTATTATGTGGTCTTCGACCCGGATCTGCACATTCAAGATCGGAAATTGCGCTGCTACCGCTTGGTGGACAATGCTTATGAACCCATGAGCGAAAACCATTTCCCGAAGATCGGCCTGGGCGTGGTGGAATGGGACGGCGAGTTCGAAAAACAGCAGGATCACTGGATCCGCTGGGTGGGCGCCGGCGGCGAACTCATCCCGACGGGTGAAGAAATGGCGGAAGCATCCGCCCGCCACGCGCAGGCGGAGGCCAAACGCGCCCGGGCTGAGGCCAAACTCGCGCAGACCGCCTCCAAACGCGCCGAAGCCGAAACCAAACGCGCCGAAGCCCTCGCCGCCAAGCTGCGTGAGCTGGGAGTGGACCCAGACAGCATCACCGGTGCCTGATTGGAGCGCGGGTGCCTTCACCCGCTGGTTGTTTGCCGGGGGATGACAGAGGAATGAGGATAGGGGAATCAAATCAGCCTCTTTTCTATTCCTCATTCTCCTGTATTTTCCAAGGCGGAGGACATTCAGGCTGAAAGCCTGAATGACACCTCTCAGGCAGAATGCCCGATCCACTTCCGGGTTGACCACCCCGGCCAGCCCGCTAGCCTGACATCCTCTTATGGAAAACGTCAGACTCGGTATCGTCGGCCTCGGCAACATGGGCAAAGCCCACCTTCACAACATCCGCACCGGCAAAGTGCCCGGCCTGCGGGTCACCGCCCTGTGCGAAAGCGTCGGCACGCTGCCGGCGTTGCTGGAGGGAGAGCAGCCGTTCACTGACGTGAGTAAGATGATCCGTTCCGGCCATATCGACGCCATCCTCATCTGCACCCCGCACTTTTCCCACACCACCATCGGCATCGAGGCGCTCAACGCCGGCCTGAACGTCCTGGTGGAGAAGCCCATCTCCGTCCACAAGGCGGACTGCGAGCGCCTCATCGCCGCGCACAAGGATAAAAAGAAAGTCTTCGCCGCCATGTTCAACATGCGCACCAACGCCACCTTCAAGAAGGTGAAAGACCTCATCGACAGCGGCGAGCTGGGCCAGGTGCGGCGCGTGCATTGGGAGGTGACCAACTGGTTCCGCACCAATTACTACTACGCCACCGGCGGCTGGCGCGGCACCTGGAAGGGCGAGGGCGGCGGCGTGCTCATGAACCAGTGCCCGCACAACCTGGACCTCTTCCAGTGGATGTTCGGCATGCCGCAGGAAGTGCGCGGCTTCTGCCAGTTCGGACGCTTCCACGAGATCGAGGTGGAAGACGACGTCACCGCCGTCATGCGCTATGACAACGGCACCACCGCCACCTTCGTCACCAGCACCGGCGAGGCTCCCGGCGTCAACAAATTGGAAATCTCCGCCGAGAACGGCCGCCTCACCGTCATCGACGGAACCAAAATCCACTTCCAGCGCAACCGCGTGCCGATGAGCGAATTCTGCATGACCGCGGAAGCCGCCTTCGCCATGCCGGAGAGCTGGAGCATCGACATCCCGGTGGAGAGCACCGGCGGCCAGCACGTCGAGATCCTGCAAAACTTCACCAACGCCATCCTCAAGGGTGAAAAATTGTTGTCCCCCGCCGAGGAAGGCATCCACAGCGTGGAGCTGGCCAATGCCATCCTGCTCTCCGCCTGGAAGGACGCCACCATCCACCTGCCGATGGACTCCGCCGAGTACGAGCGCATCCTCATCGAGAAAGGCGAGACCAGCACCTTCAAAAAGACCGTGGTCAAGCCGAAGGCCAGCGCCGACGACTTCGCCAAGAGCTTCCGCTGACCGTTGCGCGGACGGCGGGAGCGTGATCATCCGGGCGAATCCATTCCGCTGCCCGGCCTGGAAAACGCCACCATCGCCGTGGCCGACACCGGGATTTTGTAGCGGCGTCAATAAAGCAAGTTGATGCCGTCGGCGCGCGTTTCATAATCCGCCATGATCCGACATACTCTTACACTCCTGCTTTGCTCCCTCGCCCTGCCTGCCCTGGCTGAAACCCAGTGGTATAAAGGCAACACCCATACCCACTCCCTGTGGAGTGACGGCGATGACTTCCCTGAGATGATCACCGAATGGTATGTCAAAAACGGCTATGACTTCCTCGGCATGTCCGACCACAACGTGCTGGCTCGCGGCGAGCGCTGGCTGACGGAGGAATTCATTGAGAAACGCCGCAAAGGCATCGGCCGCAAGGTGGTGGACAAGTACCGCGACCGCTTCGGCGCGGATTGGGTGGAGACGCGGACCAACGCGGACGGCCAGCCGGAAGTGCGGCTGCGCACGTTCGAGGAATACCGCGTGCGCTTTGAAAAACCCGGCCAGTTCCTCATGATCGAGTCGGAGGAAGTCACGGCGAGCATGCAGAAGGTGCCCGTCCACATCAACGCCGTGAACCTGACGGAAGAGATCACTCCCATCAAGGATCTCGCCACGGTGCGCGAGGTGCTGCGGGCAAACATGCAGGCCATCGCCGAGCATGGCCGCGCCAGTGGAAAACCGCTGCTGGTTCACCTGAACCATCCCAACTTCAGATGGGCGCTCACGGCGGAGGACATAGCGTACGTCGTCGAGGACAAATTTTTCGAAGTCTTCAACGGCCATCCATCCGTGTTCAACGAAGGCCATCCGGACCGCGCCGAGTCGTCGATGGACCGGCTGTGGGACATCGCCAACACCATCCGCATTGCCGAGCTGAAAGAGGCGCCGCTCTACGGCGTGGGCACGGACGACTCCCACAACTACCACGGCGGCCCCACCTCCCCGGGCCGCGGCTGGGTCATGGTGCGCGCGGAAAAGCTGGAAGCGGACACCCTCATCGAGGCGATGCATCGCGGCGATTTTTACGCCTCCAGCGGTGTCACGCTCAAGGACGTGCGTTTCGACAAAGACAACAAGACCCTGAGCATCGAGATCGAGCCGGAGGAAGGCGTCACCTTCACCACGCAGTTTCTGGGCACCCGCCGCGGCTACGACCGCGCCGTGGAAAAAGTGCCCGCACCGGAAGGCGACAACGCGCCCTACCGCTTGAAGTACTCCAAGGACGTCGGCGCGGTGCTCGCCACGAGCGATTCCCTGACACCGAGCTACACGTTGACGGGCGACGAGTTGTACGTCCGCGCCGTCATCACCGCCAGCCGCGAGCCGAAGAACCCCAGCGAGCCCGGCCTGCGCGCCAAGGCCTGGACCCAGCCGGTGGGTTGGTGACACTCCCCGGAGGGCCGGATTGTATTCCGGCCCACTTTTTCATCGAGCAGGCTGCGCCATCCAGAAAGGGTTGCAGACGAGAGCGTCCGCGCTCCCCTGCTCGTGCCGCTTCCGTCCGCAAAAGTGAGCGGGAATGAAATCCCGCTCTCCGCTGAATCCAGCGCCTTGACCCAACTCCCCGCATCGGGTATTTTATAGTCATGCAAACGATTTCGTATGATGAGGCCAGGGATCATCTGGCCGGGGTGATGGATGCGGCCACCCGCAACCGGGAACCCATCACGATCTTGCGTGCTGGAGAGGGTTCCGTGGTGATGCTGGCAGAGGAAGAGTACACGGCGATGGAGGAAACGCTGCATTTGATCTCGACCCCCGCCAACGCGGAACGCATCCGGCAGGGGTTGGCGGATTTCGAGGCGGGAAAATTTCAGCCCGGTGAGTTATGCGGCTGATGTGGCTGCCGGGCGGCTGGGAAGACTATCTTTACTGGCAGCAACAAGACCGCAAAGTGTTGATGAAGGTGAACGAGTTGATTCGCGACACCCTGCGCAATCCCTTCTCAGGCATCGGCAAACCAGAACCTCTCAAGGGCAATTTGAAGGGTTGGTGGTCCCGGCGGATCACGCAGGAGCATCGCTTGGTTTATCGTGTCGAAGGCCAAACGCTTGTCATCATGCAATGCCGCTTCCATTACGATGGCTGAACCTAAAAACAGAGTTGAGAGTTGATGGTTGAGAGTTGGGAGGCTGGAAATGAGCGGCTTGCGCCGCCAAGGGGACTCACCCTCCGGGTGAATGGAGTTTTCGGCGCAAGCCGCTGATTTTGAACTCTCAACAATCAAATCTCGACTCTCAACTTCCTTTTTCGGCTGAACATTTCTGGCCGAAGGAAGTGACAATGACAAACCAGGGCGGGAATGAAATCCCGCCCTCCGCTCAATTCAACGGCTTGAGTTCCGGCAGCACGAACTTGCCGTTTTTGCGGATCAATTTGCCGTCGAACCAAATCTCGCCGCCGCCGTATTCGGGGCGCTGGATGCAGACGAGGTCCCAATGCACCTGGCTGCGGTTGCCGTTGTCCGCCGGGCCTTCGTAGGCTTGGCCGGGAGTGAAGTGGAAGGAGCCGGCGATTTTTTCGTCGAAGAGGATGTCCCGCATCGGCTCGCGGATCTCGCGGTTGAAGCCGATGGCGAATTCTCCGATGTAGCGCGCGCCTTCGTCGGAGTCGAAAATTTTGTTGATGGCCTCGGTGTTGTTGGCGGTGGCGTTGACGATTTTGCCTTCATTGAACTCCAGCCGCACGCTGTCGAAGGCGATGCCCTGGTAGATCGTCGGCGCGTTGTAGGAGATGACGCCCTCCACCGAGTCCAGCACCGGCGCGCTGAAGCACTCGCCGTCCGGGATGTTGTGGCGGCCGCCGCAGGCGATGGCTTTGAGGCCTTTCATGCTGAAGCGCAGATCGGTGCCGGGGCCTTTGATGTGGACGTTTTTCGTTTTGTCCATCAGCTTCTTAAGCGCCGTCATCGCCGGGATCAGCGCGGCGTAGTCGAGCAGGCAGACGCGGAAGAAGAACTCCTCAAAGGCCGGCGTGCTCATGCCCGCCTGCTGCGCCATGGAGGACGTGGGCCAGCGCAACACGCACCAGCGGGTGTTGTTGACGCGCTCGTTCATGAAGGGCCGCATTTTGGCCATGACCATTTGCATCTGCTTGGCGGGCACGTCGGAGTTTTCCGTGATGTTGTGGCTGCCGCGCACCGCGATGTAGCAGTCCATCTCCTTCATCAGGTCGAGATTGTTTTTGGCCAGGATGTCGTACTGCTCCTCGCTGGCGTGCAACATCAGCTCCCGGCTGACGAGGGTGTCGTGCAGCTTCACCACAGGCAGCCCTTTGGCCTCCACCACGGCGCGGATCAGCGCCACGGCGACGTAGTTCGGGACATCGAAACAATCGATCCAGACCCGGTCTCCGCGCTTCACGCGGGTGGAGTACTGGACGAGCTGGCGGGCGAGTTGGTCAACGCGGGAATCGTGCATAAACTCCACCCTATATCTGATTTCCTCCCCGCCGCCAAAGCATTCTTTTCCGGATTGTCTTTCGACTTGCCGCCCGCGCGATTTGCCGCAAGCTGCCTCCGGTTCACGCGGCACGGATAGCTCAGTGGTAGAGCGTCTGTCTTACACACAGATGGTCGGGGGTTCGAATCCCTCTCCGTGCACCAGCTTCGCCGCGTCTCCCGGCGCGGAGGCGGCAGGTCATCGCCTGCCCCCAGTCTTTGCCCGGGAGCAGGCGCAATGATAAACCTGGAGGCTTGGTTTGTTTGCGCGGCTCCGTTGCGGAGCGTCGGCATCACTCCGGCTTGTGGGCGCTGTGGCAGGACTTGCAGTTGCCCGCGTTTTGCACCTGGATCATGGCCTGCTTGTTGCCCCGGGCCATCATTTCGACGGCGCGCAGCAGATCGCCGGTGCGTTTGTCCCAGGAGGTTTTTTCGCCGCGCGGCGGCTCGCTTTCGGTCAGGGTTTTGACAAAACCGGCCAGCTTTTTGGCGTCGGCATCCGTTCCTTTGCCCTTGGCGACGGTGTTGTAGAGGCTAGTGTCGCCTTTGAAGGCGTTCTTCATGATCGTCTCAATGGCCTCGTTCGCGAGAACGGAACCGGACACGGAGGCCAAGGCGATGACGCAGAGAAGGGTGGCTTTTTTCATGTGCGTTGATGGGATGTGTTTGGGTGGCTTTATGGGGTTATGAAGGCGGGAGGAAAGGCGGAATGCCGCTCATGGAGCGAGGCAAACCGCCCGGCCGCCTTGTGGAAATACCGGAAAGCGGCGGAGATGACAAGCTAGAAAACTCACGGTCCAGCACGGGGCGCGGCCGGGAGCGGGCCAAAAAGGAAAAAAGTTCTGAATAATTCCCGCTTTCACGTATCCTAAGGGTAAGACGCTTGGCAAAACCGGCGTTCCCCAACCCCCCCACCCCCATGAAAAAAC
>CAZNKC010000116.1:0-15861 GCA_964573315.1 uncultured Verrucomicrobiaceae bacterium
TCGCCGGTCATGGCGACGACCGAGCCGCGCGATTGCAAGGCGCGCACCACGCGCAGCTTGTGCTCGGGGCTGGTGCGGGCGAAGACGGTGGCGCGCGCCGCCAGCGCGGGCAGTTCCTCGTCGCTGACCGCGTCGAGATCCTGCCCGGTGACGACCTCCGGCTGCTCGGCCAATCCAAGCTGGCGCGCGATGGCGGCGGCGGTGGCGGCGTGATCGCCGGTGATCATTTTCACCGAGATGCCGGCGGAACGGCAGTCGGCGACGGCGGCCACCGCTTCGTCGCGCGGCGGATCGATGAAGCCGATGAGCCCGATGAAAACAAGATCCCGCGCATCGTCGAACCCAACGCGTTCCACCGGCGGCTCGATCCGGCGCGCGGCGAAACCGAGCACACGCTCGCCAGCCGAGGCGGCGCGCTCGATGGCGGCATGCCAATAGTCCGCGTCCAGCGCGACGACACCGCCGGAATCATTGAGCTGGCCGCTGCTCATGGCGAGCAGGCGCTCGGGCGCTCCTTTCACAAACAATTCCACGCCGGTCTCGGGTGAACGGTGCAGTGTCGCCATGAAACGATGCTGGGCGTCGAAGGGGATTTCATCCAGACGGGTGTGATGCTCGCGCAAAGCGGCGGGATCGAGCCTGGTCTTTCGCGCCAGGGCCAGCAACGCGCCCTCCATCGGGTCGCCATCGACGCGCCAGTGGCCATCGTCCGCTTCGAGCAAATGCGCGTCATTGCACAGCAGGCCGGTGAGCAGCAGCCGCTGGGCGGTGGCGTCCGGCGCGGCGGACAGCTCGCCCTCCGGCGCGTAACCGGAGCCGGTGACGGTGATCTCGCCGGAAGTGGTGACGAGGCGGCGCGCGGTCATTTCATTGCGCGTGAGCGTGCCGGTTTTGTCCGAGCAAATCACGCTGGTGGCGCCCAGGGTCTCCACCGCGGGCAGGCGGCGGATGATGGCGTGACGCGCGGCCATGCGCTGCACGCCGATGGCGAGAGTGATGGTGATGACGGCGGGCAGCCCTTCGGGCACGGCGCTGACGGCGAGGGCAACGACAACCATCAGGGCGTCGAGCCAGTCATAGTCGCGCAGAAAAACCGCAAACACAAAAAGCAGTGCGGCGGCGGCGATGGAGAAAGCCGTGAAGCGCCGCCCGAACTGGCCGATCTGCCGCAGCAACGGCGTGGTCAGCATCTCCACGGCGGCCAGCATGGCGCTGATGCGGCCGATCTCCGTGTGGACGCCGCTGGCGACGACCACGCCGGTGGCCTGCCCGGCGGCGACAAGCGTGCCTGAATAAACGAGCGAGCGCCGGTCCCCCAGCGGCACGTCACCGGCGACAGGCGCGGCGTTTTTCTCCGCGGCGATGGATTCGCCCGTGAGCAACGCTTCGTCCACCAACAGCCCGCGGGCGCGCAGCAGGCGCAGATCGGCGGGCACGCGGTCGCCGGCCTCGATCAAAACGACATCGCCCGGCGCCAGTTCCCCCACGGCGATCGTCTGGCGCTGGCCGCCGCGCAGCACGCGCGCCGAGGGCGCGAGGATCGAGCGCAAGGCATTGAGAGCCTGCTCGGCGCGTCCCTCCTGGGTGAAGCCGACGATGGCATTGACCAAGACCACGCCGACGATCACCACCGCGTCCACCCAATGCCCCAGCAGCGCCGCCACCACAGCCGCGCTCAGTAGAAAAAGAATCAACGCGTTGTTGAACTGCGCCAGGAAACGCAGCAGCGGCGACTGGCGGGGCGGCGGCGGCAACTCGTTGCGACCATGCTTGACGAGCCGGGCGGCGGCTTCGGCGGCGTCCAGTCCTTGGGGAGAACTCTCCAGCGCCGCCAGCACTTGTCCGACCTCCATCTCGTGCCAGACCGGCGTGTCTGCTTGAGAGGCGGGGGTATTTTGCGGCGAAGTCGTCATCAGTGGCGAGCGTAAGGCAAGTGATTGAACGAAAAAAGCGGCGGCATCACCGCCAAGCCTTTGCCGCCAGCATCGGAAAGTCAATAAGCAGGTTGACCGGGCCGGGAATCTTTGCGCAAGCGCCGCGCAATCGGGACCATCATGAGGGCAGGCTTCGGCGGCGTCTGATGGAGGCTTTGATTGAGGTTAAGCAGCAGCTTGCAATCGCCCCATGATACCCCATTTTACATGCCATGAAATACAATGTCACCCTCGTCCAAAGCGATGAAGGCTGGGCCGTGTGGTGCGACAGCCTTCCCGGTTGCTGCTCTCAAGGAGAGACGCGCGACGAGGCTCTTGCCAATATTCGCATCGCCATCAGCGAATACCTTGATGCCCGGCGCGAAGAATTGGAAGTTGGAGAGGACGTGTTGAGCGTGGAGCGTGAGGAAGTTTTCGTTTGAGACGCAGCCATGCCAAAACTTCCGGGAATCGGCCAGCGTGACGCCGTGCGTGTGCTTGAGGGGCTTGGCTATCGCATCATCCGCCAAGGCAAACACGCCACTCATATGCAACGGTAGCACGATGGCGCGGATTTGGGTTTATAATCTCCCGACCCCATACCTCGGATGCTTCTTTTCGTGCCGCACACACAAGACGCGGACTTTTCCAGGGCGTATCTCATAGAGCACGTCGTATGGAAATCGCTTCAATTTCACCCGGCGGATGGATTGGGAGGCCAACCAAAAGCCGAAACCTTCGGGTCGTGCTTCGATCTGCGCCAAGGCCTCCTTCAGTTTGGCAAAGAAATCATCCCCCAAGCCGGTGCTCTGTTCCTCATACCACTCCACCGCTTCATCGACCTCGGTCTGAACCCGCCGGTGGTAGCTCAGCTTCATCGGTGGCCACCATGAATTTTGAGCCCGGCCATGAAAGCCTCGTGCGAAAGTTCCTGGCTCGGATCGGCATCCATTTCCGCCGAACGTCTGGACGCCTCATCCAGCCATGCCTGATCGGCTGCTTTTTGCCAGTCTTCCGGCACGCTGGCATACAGCCTGTCTGCCAGAGCCACCCGCTCGGCGACGGGCAACGAGAACAAATCCTGGGTCAAGGTCGCTGCGTTCATGGCCTCATGATGAATCATTCCGCGTCAAAATCCATCCCTTTCCCAGCTTGGCAAGAAAAAGCCGCCCGGCATTGCCGGCTGAATGATTGACGGTCAAATCACCCGGCCGGCGGATCGGAACCCGGGTCTTGCTGTCCGGGTGGCGCATCGACTTTCTCCCGCATCGCGTGAACGTCACCCGCGTTTTTTCCGGCTTTTTGATCGATGGGATAGAGCAGGCGGTAATAGAGCGAGGCGACGAGCTGGCTGGAGAGGGGGATGGTCAGCATGCAGAAGAAAATCACCAGCAGGATTTTGAGGCCGACAATCTCTTCGCCCAGCGCGATCCAGAGGGCGATGAGCAGCAGGCTGCTGGCGAAGGTGGTGGCCTTGGTGAGGGCGTGCGCCCGGCAAAGGGTGTCGGGGAAACGCACGACGCCGATGCTGGCCAGCAGCATCAGGGTGGAGCCGGTCAGCAGGAGCACGCAGATGATGACTTCGTTAATCATGATCGGGTTCCTTTTCTTTTTTGGCTGATTTTTTGCGCAGCCAGTCTTCCGTGGATTGGCGTTGGCGCGGGATGACGGTGTTCAGGTAGGTGACAAAGGCGATGCTGCCCATGAACCCGAGCAGCGAGAAGATGAGCATGATCTCGATCAGGTGCCCGGTGTGCCAGCGCACGGAGAGCAGCACCATCATGCCGACGATGCAGATGGCGACCGTGTCATAGGCCACGACGCGATCCAGAATGCGCGGCCCGAACACGACGCGCCAGAGGGCGAGCAGGGCCGCGGTCCCGAGGATCACAAAACAGATGCTGACCGTTGTCTCAATCATGGCGTGAAGGGTGTTGCGTCATCGGGTGAAGGCGAGGAGCCGGCACTTGAGGGTTTTGTCGATTTTTTCCCGGAGGCGTTCTTCGTCGATTTGCGGGAAGGAGTGCAGGATGAAATAACCATCGTCGCTGCGGTCGGCGACGGTGGTGCCGGGCGTGAGGTTGATGAACTGCGCGAGCAGGACGGTTTCCAGGGGGCTGAGGTCGTTCACATCGTATCGGGTGAAGCTGCCGGCTCTTTTTCCGATGCCGGGGGTGAGGCTGAGGATGCCCATTTCGAAATTGCTCTTCACCATGCTGCACACGAAATGCAGGGCGAATGAGATGAGCGCCCGTACGCGCCGGATGTAGCCTTCGCAATGCAACACGCCTTCCAGCGCCCACAGCATGAAAAAGCTGGCGACGGCTCCGATGAAAAATCCCGCGAGGGTCGTCTGCCCGTACAGGAAGGTCCATACGACAGTCACCAGCAGGTGCATGGACACAGCCTTCATTCGGCGCCTCCTTTCCCCAGGGTTTTCAAGACGCTTTCGCGGTAGATGGACTGATCCATCAGGCCGTTCGCCGCCGATTGCGCGATCTTCAGAAAAAACTCGGCGTTAAAACCGATGCACAGGGAGAAAAACACCATGATGGCGACGATCAGGGTCATGCCGTGCAGCGCGTGCCTGGAGATGGTGGGGGCTTGTTCGACCCTGGCTTTGGCCCAGAAGGCTTTCAGCCAGATTTTCATCATGCTCACCATGGTCAGCAGGGAGGCGAGCAGGGCGGCGACGGCCAGCCAGTAATGCCCTTCGCCGAGGCTCTCGGAGATGACGACGTATTTCCCCCAGAAACCGCTGAGCGGCGGGATGCCGGAGAGAGAAAAGGCCTGCAGGAGAAAGAGGCAGCCGAGCAGGGGGCTGAGTTTCCACAGGGAACCCATGCGCTCCAGATGATCCGAGCCGCTGCGGAAAAAGGCGATGCCGCCGATGAGGAAGAGCGAGGATTTCACGATGATGTGGTGGATCACGTAATACACGCAGGCGGTGATGGCCATGGGTGTGAACAGGCCGATGGCGAGGATCATGTAGCCGATCTGGCTGACGTGCTGGAAGGAGAGGATGCCGCGGATGAAGTTTCGCGATATGGCCCCCAGCGCGGCCATCACCATGGTGGCTCCGGCGAGCAGCGCCAGCACGATGTGAACGCGGTCGAGACTGTGGGGGAACACGGTGCAGAGCATGCGCAGCAGCACATAGACCCCAACCTTGGTCAACATGCCGCAATACAGCGCCGACAGCGAGTAAGGCAGGATGGGGTAGCTGTTGGGCAGCCAGTAGTAGAGCGGGAACACCCCGGCCTTGATGCCGAAGACCACCATCAGCAGCAGCATGACCAGCAGCACGGAGAATTGCCCCTCCATCGCCGCCGCCCGTTCGGAGATCTGCGCGAGGTTCAGCGTGCCAAAGACGGCGTAGGCGAGGCCCGCCGAGATCAGGAAGATGCCGCTGGCGAAGATGTTCACCGCCAGATAGGGGAAGGCTTCCTTGATGTGGCGGTCGTTCGCCTCCAGCGTGAGCAGAGCGTAGGAGGCCACCAGCATGATCTCGAAGGCGACGAAGAGATTGAACAGGTCGCCGGTCATGAAGGTGAGGTTGATCCCCGCCACGAGCAACTGCATGAGCGGCAGCCGCATGGGCTGCTCCACCTCCACCTGGAGTTCGAGGTAGCTGAACAGGATGCACACGAAGGCCACCAGGGCGGAAAGGCAAAGCATCAGCGCGGCCAGCCCATCGACCACCAGCGCCACCCCCAGCGGAGCGGTCCAGCCGCCCATCACGACGACCAGCGGGGACTGGCCCACGGCCTGCGTGGCGAGAACGAAGGCCACTCCGAGCTGGATGAAGGCGGAGATGCCCACCACCCAGCGCCGCCACACGCCCACCCGCCCCACGAAAAGGCAGAGCAGCGCGGTCGCGATGGGGAGCGCGAAGGGGGCTATGACCAGGCTATTCATCGTCAGGTTCCGGTTGGAACAATTTTTCCGTGTCGATGGTTTTGGAGTCGAGAATGATGCGGTAGAGCAGCATGATGAGGTACACCGTCAGTCCCAGTCCGATCACGATGGCGGTGAGCACCAGCGCCTGCGGCAGCGGATCGACGTAGGCCGTGATCGGCTGGTCTCCCTCGATGATAGGCGGCTTGCGGCTGCCCGGAGCGCCGGAAATGGACAGGATGAACAGGTTGCCCGCGTTCGAGAAAATGATGAACCCGAACAGGATGCGGATGAAGTTTTTTTGCAGCAGCAGGTAGGTCGCGACGGTGAACATCACCCCCACCAGCAAAGCGGTGTCATAAGCCATCGGGTTCCTCCTTTCTCCTTGCCTTGTCTTCGATCGGCTCCTCCATGACCGAGGCATACAGCCCCTCCTCGCCCGCCGTGAAGGGCGGCAGCCTGCCGGTGGAGCGCACCAGGACGGTGACCAATTTCACCGTCATGCCACTGACCAGCAGAAACACGCCCGCATCAAATATCAGCGGCGTTCCCACATGGAGTTCGCCTATCATGGGAAAATCCTTCCAATGCCAGTTATACTGCGTGAGGAATTCCCGGCCGGCCAGCAATGGCAGCAATCCGCTGAGCAAGGCCAGCGCCACGCCCGCCGTCGCCAGGCGCATGGGGTCCACCGGCAGTTCGTCCCGCAGCACCCGCCAGCCCTTCGCCATGCCGAGGAGGATGAAGGAAATGCCCGTCATCAGCCCGGCGATGAAGCCTCCGCCCGGCAACTGGTGCCCGCGGAACAGCAGATAGGCCGACACGATGTTGACCAGCAGGAAGACGAGCTGGATCATGGTCTGGAGCAAAAAGGAATCCGTGTTTTTATTCATTCACTTTCTCCTTTCTTTTGCCTAACAGAAAGCCGGGCGCGGCAAAGGCCGAGCGGCTTTTCCTGTCCCTTTTGTAATGCACCATCAGTCCCAGCCCGGCGAGCGTGGCGATGAGCAGCACCGTGATCTCGCCCATGGTGTCAAAAGCCCGGAAATCCACGAGGATGGTGTTCACTCCGTTGTTGCCTTCCGCGAGAGGCTTCGACAAGGCCAGCATTTGATAACCGACCGGATCAGGATGGCGGTTCAGATCGGCAAAGATGACCAGCAGGGTGGCCATGGCGCCCATGCCGAGGGAGAGAAGCACCCTCGAAACCTGCTTCACATTCCAGCGGAACTCAAAACGCGTGCCCGCCCGCGACCCCGTCGAAAAACGGGCGATGAGCACCAGCACCAGCACCACCGAGGCGGACTCCACCAGAATCTGCGTCATGGCCAGATCGGGAGCCTTGTAGAGCACGAAGTAAAAGGTCAGAAAAAAGCCCGACACCGACAAGGCCACGAGCTGCGCCGTCCAGCGCCGCAGCTTGAGCACGCCCACCAGACCGATGCAGACCATCACGCCGATAAGCGAGCGCCAGGGGTCGATCCGCCATTCCCGCTCGCCGAGATTGTCGAACGCCTCCAGGTGGGTGGCAAAAGCCCCCAGCACAAAAGCCAGCAGGGTGAAAATCACGATGGGCAGGTAGGCGGGCGGCCAGTCCGCGCGCAGCGCCAGCGTGATGCGTTTGGCGATATAACCGAGGGTATCGACCGAGCGGTCAAACGCCTTGTCGAACCGCAGGAAAAACGGAATGCGCGCCCAGCGCCACTCCAGCTTGTTCGCCCAGAGATAAAGCACGATGCCGCTGAGGGTGGCTGCGGCGCTCAGCAGCAGTTCGCGGTTGATTCCGTGCCAGAGCGAGACCTTGACCGCCGCGCTCTCCTGCACTCCGGGCACCTTGAGATGATCCAGCCACTCGCCCAGCACTCCGGGAAAAAGACCAAAGCCAAGAGCCGCCCCCGCCAGCAGCAGCGGCGGGAGCTGAATCATGAAACCCGGTGAATGGAAATGCGCGTCCGCAGGCTCTTTCCCGCCAAACACACCCAGGAAAAAGCGCAGAGCAAAAGCCACCGTCATCACCGTCGAGAGCAGCAGGGCGGCGTAGAAGAACAAGGCCAGCGCGCCTTTTTCCGTCCACAGATCGCCCAGCCCCGCCAGCATCAGTTCCTTGCTGATGAAGCCCGTGGTCGGAGGCAGGCCCGCGAGCGCCGCCGCCGCGATCAGCGCCGACAGCGCCGTAAGCGGCAGACGCCGCGCCAGCCCTCCGAGATGCCTCACGTCGCGCGTGCCCGCCGCATGATCGACGATGCCCGCCACCATGAACAGCGCCCCTTTGTAAAACACATGGCTGACGACGTGCAGCAGGTCGAGCCGCAACCCCTCGCCGCCACCCAGGCCGTAGAACCCGATCAAAAATCCCAACTGGCTGACCGTCGAGTAAGCCAGGATTTCCTTCAGATCGTTCGAGCGCAGGGCGAGAAAGGCGCCGAGCAGCATGGTGAAAAAACCCGTCCCCGCCACCAGCGGCAGCCACAGGTCGAGGTCGCGGAAGATCGGGAACATGCGGGCGCTCAGGAAGACGCCGAGCTTCACCATGGTGGCCGAGTGCAGGTAGGCGCTGACCGGCGTGGGCGCCGCCATGGCTCCCGGCAGCCAGAATTGAAAAGGGAACTGCGCCGACTTGCCGAAAGCGCCCAGCATGATGAGCCCCATCATCACCGGAGCCAGCCATCCCGCCCCCTCCATCACCTCCCCGCCGCGCGCCGCGATCTGGCTCAGCTCGTAAGTGCCCGCTTGCTGGGCCAGCAGGATAAAGCCCGCGAGCAGGCAAAGCCCGGTGGAAAACGTGACCAGCAGCGCCCGGCGCGCCCCCAGGCGGGCGATCCTTTTCTCATAGGAAAAGCCGATCAACAGAAAGGACGCCACCCCCGTCAACTCCCAGAAAACGAAGAGGGAAATCAGGTTGTCCGCAAAGACCGCCCCGAGCATCGAAGTCATGAAGAGCAGCAGGTAGGCGAAAAAAGGCCCCAGGTTTTGCGCGCCGCGCTCGAAGTAAAAAGCGGCATACCCGCAAACCAGCACCCCCACCCCCAGGATGACATAGCCGTAGAAAATCGAGACCCCGTCCAGCACCAGCGACAGATTGATCCCCAGGAAGGGCACCCACTCGATCACCGCAGTGGCCACCGTCCCGCCCGTCCAATGATCCCGGATCAGGACGGTAAGCAGCGCCATGGAAGCCAGAGGCGCGAGCAGGGCCAGCAACCCGGTGAGGGAGCCCAGTTTTTTGCCCACAAGCAGAACCAGAGGAGCCAGCAGGAAAGGCAGAACGATCACCCCCAGCAGGAGGGCGGCGGGAAAGTGATTCTGCTCAACAAGTTCGGGCACTGGACAGGGTAGTGGTCAAAGGCGAGTACGGACATTTCAAAGGCCAAACCGGTGAGCCGCCGAGTCCGGCACACACGCGCCAAGCTCCAGCCTTCAGCAACGGCCTGCCGTAGGGCCGAAGCCTGAATCAATTCGATCAAATAGCAACTCCCAGCCGGGAAAAAATGCAGTGCTGGAGTAAAGGCGGGAATCAAAGCTGGAGTCGAGGCTGGAGTAAAGGCTTTAGCCGATCATTCCGAGCGACTCCTGCGCACCCATCGCTCGAATGATCGCCTAAAGGCTTAACTCCAACAAGCGTCATGCGCAAGCCAGCGTCAAAATGGATCAAGAGGCCAGAAGTTTTCCTGCTCGTGCCGTGGCTTGTTCGACTCCTTATTCCAAACACCCTTCGACCATGCTCCAAATCTCCCATTCCTTTTTCCGGCCCGCCATCGCGCCGCTGGCGCTGCTCGTCCTCGCCGTCGGCTTGCGCGCGGCGGAACCCGCCAACAAAATCTGTCCCATCATGACCGAGGATGAAGCGGCTGAGGAGGCCAAGGTCGCTTATCAGGGCAAGGACATCTACTTTTGTTGCAGCCCCTGCGTGAAGCAATTCAAGCAGGATCCGGACTATTACGTGGCCTTGTTTCAGGACATGAAAAGCGTGCCCGCCGTGCAGGATGTGAAAGTGTCCGGCGGCGTCAAGCTGCTGGAGCAGCGCTTTTGCCCCTTCAGCACGAAGCGCCTCATCGGCCCCTCGTCTCCCTCCACCGAGTACAAAGGCGTGAAAATTTACTTCTCCAAGCCGGGACATCTGCGTACCTGGAACGCGGACCCGGACGGCTACGCCAAGGAAGCCTTCGCCAACGGCCTGCTGCCCCAGCTCAAAGGGAAAATCTAAATCTCCCCAAACCCCGACCCACACACCATGAACCGATTCATCGCCCCCCTGTTCGCCGCCGCCGCCCTCTGCCTGCTGCCTGCTGTCGCCCAAGCACATTCCGTCTGGATCGAAGACCTGCCGGACGGCCAGCTTTGTGTCCGCTTCGCCGAATGGGGCGAGGACTTCGAAACCTCCCCAGGCCATCTCGATTCCTTCAACCTCGCCACTGGCAGCGCGCTCGACGCCGAAGGGCAGGCCGTGCTCTTCGATGTCGCTAAAAAGGAAGACCACTTCCTGCTCGGCGGCGCCACCGCCAGCCAAGCCAAGCCCGTTTTCGCGCAATTGCATTTCACCGTGCGCAAACTGCACGAGGACAAGCCCGCCCGCGCCCCGATCTTCTACTGCCGCTGGCAGCCGGAAGGCGCTGGCGCCGGCACGCCCGCGCTGACCATGGACATCGTGCCCACCGGCAACCCCGGCGAGGCCCGCGTCTATTTCCGCGGCAAACCGCTCGGCGGCGTCGAACTCGGCCTCTATGCCCCGGCCAAAGACAAGCAAACACTCACCGCGGACGCGGAAGGCTACGTGCGCGTGACCGACCTCTCCAAGCCCGGGCCGTACCTGCTCGCCGTCGCCCGTTACTCCGAGGATCTGCCCGGCTTCTACAACGGCGTGCCCTTCGGCATCACCAGCCACAGCGCCTCGCTCTACTGGACGGTGCCGGCGAAAAAGTAGCCCCAGCTTTCAGCCTGCAAGTAGCGCAGGTAGAATGCCCGGTCCCGGCTGGATGGTGTGCTGAGACTTGGCAAGTCTCATTCCTTGGAACGCGGCGTCAAACCGCGTCCGGATCGATTCCCAACTCCCGCAGACGCGCTGCCAGCCGAGCCGCTGCGCCAGCACGAAACCGCCAAGTCCCGGCTTCGGTGAGAGACGGCTCTATGCCTCCTCCGGCAAATCCTCCAGCCTCAGATGCTTCAGCCGGAAGCCGCCATCGACAGGCAGGATGACGCCGGTGATGTAGTCGGCTTGATCCGAGCACAGGAAGGCGGCGGCTTTGCCGATGTCTTCCGGAGTGCCTAGGCGGCCCCAGGGCAGCTTTTTGCCTTCGGCGGCCAGGACTTCATCGGAGTAGGTGATGTGTTCGTTCGGGGTGTCGATCCAGCCGGGTTCGATGACGTTGACGTTGATGCGATGCGGGAAAAGCTCGACGGCGGCAGTTTGCGTGAGCATGTTGAGGGCTGCTTTCGCGGCGCCGTAGGCTCCGCTGCGGGCGAAGGGCATGCGCGCATGCACGCTGCTGATGAAGACGATCTTGCCGCCGCCGCCGCGCTCCACCATGTGCCGGGCGACGAGCTGGCTGATATGAAAACCGGCCTTGAAGGTGCCTTCGAAGGTCTTGTCCAGCAGTTCGGGGTCGTAGGTGAGAAAGCTTCCGCGCCGGCCGAAGGCGGGGTTGCTCACGAGGATGTCGATGCGGCCCGCTTTTTCCAGCGCTGCGGCGGCCAGCGCCTCGCAGCCCGTGCGTGAAAACACGTCCGCCTCCGCCTCATGCACGGTGACGCCCAGCGCGCGCAGCTCCGCTGCCGTGTCTGCCAGCACCGGGCTGCCGGGCCGGTCATTGAGGATGATGTCCGCGCCCGCGCGCGCCAGCTCCAGCGCGCAGCCTTTGCCGATGCCTTGGGCGGCGCCGGTGACCAATGCGATTTTGCCTTTCAGATTCATGCTCTTGTCACTCCAGTTCGTCGAAGCCCTTGATGTCGTTTTTCAGCGCGTTGGACCAGGCGTGAAATTCGCTGCTGTTCACCAGGAATTGCGCGCCCAGCGCGTGGCGTTTCTTCATCTCGTCCAGCGCGATGGCGGGGCCGCCGAAGGCTTTGCCGTGTTTTTTGCAGGCGGCGGCGACGATTTCCCAGGCGTCGTCGAGCGTCATCTCGCCGCTCTGCCGCAGGCGCAGGCTGAGGTCGCCCGGGCCGATGAAGATGATGTCCACGCCCGGCACGGCGGCGATGGCTTCAGCGTTGCGCACGGCTTCCGGGGTCTCGATCTGCACGGTGAGGAAGGTCTCGCTGTTGGCCCAGGCGACGTAGTCGTCGGCGTCGTGAATGTGGAAGTCCGCGTCGAGGCCGGCGTTGTCCAAGCCGCGGTCGCCGATGGGGGGGAACTTCACGGCATCGACGAGCATCTTCGCTTTCTCCGGGGTGGAGACATGCGGGATCATGAGACCGGCGGAGCCGTCTTCGAGGTAACGATAGAGCTGTGTCTTCTCCAAGTTCGGCGGTCGCAGCATGATGTCGATGTCATAGAGATGAGAGAAGGCGAACAGCGCCTGCACCTCCCGCAGCGTCTGCGCGCGATGCTCCATGTCCACCCAGATGCAATCATAACCGGCGCGCGCGGCGTGGCAGACGTAGGCGGGGATGAAATGCCCCATCACGCAGGTTCGGACGACTTTGCCTTCCCGGATGCGGGCCAGTGTTTTGCTTTTTCTCATGGGTTGGGGAGTGAAGATGTTGGAGTTAAGCCTTTAGGCGATCAATGAGAGCGAGGTGGAGTTCAAGAGACGTTCGGAATGATCGGCCTTTACTCCAACGGGGTGGTGGAAAGAAGGAGCAGAGCTTGCGCGGCGCGCAAGCGTGTGTCGAGATCATTGGGATGGTCTAATAATCGAACCAGCGCCTCCCGCGCCTCGGTGATGCCCGCCGCGCCTGCTGTCTCGGCGGCGTAAGTTTGCACCCGCGCGTCGTCCGCGGCCAAGTTTCGCAACACCGCCGCGCGCCCGTCCGCGTCGCCCAGCCGCGCCAGCGCGTGTTCCAGGAAGGAGCGCGTCCAAGCGTCCGGCGCGTCGTCCAGGCGGGAGCGGATCAAGGCTGCGTCCTCCGTTGCGCCGAGCTGCCCGAGGCCCCAGGCGAACAGAAACAGCAGCGCGGGGTCTTTTTCTTCCGTCATGCGTCGCCGCAGAAAGGCCAGCGCTCCGGCGTCCCCGGCGTGCTTGGCCAGCGCCGCCGCCGCCATCATTTGCAGGCGCGGGTTCGTGGTCTGCGCGAACGCCTGCCGCATCGGCGTGATGTCCGCGTCCGCCGTCCAGCCGACTTTGAACAGGCTTTCTGCCGCGTGGACATGGCCGTGATCGGAGGGGCTTTGCAGGATGTCCCACAGCCCCCGGGTTTTCTCCGCGTCACCCGCACGCGCCAGTTCCCGCGCCACGCCGCAGCGTTGCTGGTCATCGGTGAGCGCGGGCAGCAGCGGCGCCAACTCGCGGCGTGTTTCGTTGCCGTGACCGGCTTGTGTCAATGCCTCCGCCGCGTGCATCGCCGGCCAGAAAGCCGTGCCGTGCGCGCGCAGACCCTCGCGCAGCAACTCCACGCAACGTGTCTGCAGTTCCTCCGCGTCCGCCGCCTGCGTCAGCGCCGGAGCCGATGCCATCGCCAGCAGCATCACCCGCCACAGATTACGCCTCATGCCTCCCCGGATGCGGGCCAGTGTTTTGCTCTTTCTCATGGGTCGGGGGAGATGTTGGAGTTGAGCCTTTAGGCGATCAGTGAGAGCGGGATGGAGTTCAAGAGACATTCGGAATGATCGGCTAAAGCCCTTGACTCCAACGCCTCATGCCTTGCCGTCCCTCCGCGGAAAGATCAAGCTGCCGAGCCAGCCGCCGAGCAACCCCGCGATGAGCGCCGCCGAGGTCACCCATTGGAAGCTCACCGGGTCGCGCATGGTTTTCGGATCATAATCCGTGATGAAGATGGGGCCGGAAAATGCCACCAGCACCGCTGCCGCGAAGCTGGTCAGGCAGCCGATCCACGCCCCTGCCGCGCTGGTCTTGCGGAAGAAAAGCGCGAACACGAACAGCAGTGCGATGGGCACGGTGGGCAGGTTCACCGTCTTGTTTGTGATCTCCATGAAGTTGCCCGGGATGCGGTCCATCTGCGTGCTGAACAGCACCACCGCCACGCCGATGCCGAAAGCCAGCCAGCGGGAGAACCGCACCTGAGCCGCATCGGTCTTTGGCGCGCGTCCGAAGCGTTCCAGCACGTCCCGCGTCACCACAGCCGTGATCGAGTTCACACCGGAGTCGATGCTCGACATCGCCGCCGCGAACACGCCCGCCACCACCAGCCCCGTGATGCCCGGCGGCAGGCCATTGACGATGAACCAGGGGAAGATATTGTCCGCCATGTCGCGCAGGCTTTTGCCCTCCGGCAGCACCTCGGGATGCGCTTGCAGGTAACCCAGCAGGGACAAACCCACCAAGCCCAGGGTCAGGCCCACCACGATGCCCATGCCCAGTTGCATCGCCACCGCGCGCCGCGCCGCCTTCACGTCCTCCGTGGCCATGAAGCGCTGCACCGTCATCTGATCCCCCGCCGAAGTCGCCACCATCCACAGGAAGATGGAGATCATCGAGCCGGCTACTGTCACCCGCTCGGAAAGGTCCAGGCTGAAAACCGGCTGCTTGTCCCACACCTCACCCTGCCACTCGGTGGGGAACCAGCCGAAGCCGCCCATTTTCACCGTCACCGTGCCGATCACCAGCAGCGCGCCGCCAAACATCAGCAGCGTCTGCGCCAAGTCCGTGATGACCACCGCGCGCAGGCCGCCCACCGAGGTATAGACCACCGTGAACATGCCCGTCACTGCGGCCACCCACGGCACCCATTTGTCATCCACGCCCATCACCACCACCAGCGCCTTGGCCGTCAGGAAAACCAGCAGCCCCATCCACAGCAGCCGCAGCAGCAGAAACATCACCGCGCCCAGCAGCCGCACGGAAAGCCCCAGCCGGGCCTCCAGCAGCTCGTAGGCGCTGGTCACGCGGTTGCGCATGTACATCGGCAGCAGCACGCGGGTCACCGTCAGAAAGACCAGCGGATAGATCAGGTAATTGGCCAGGTACACCGGCCCTTTGCCCAGCACCTCCCCCGGCAGCGCCAGATAGGTGATCGTGCTCAGCAGCGTCACGAACAAGGATACCCCGATCAGCAGCGGATTCATCCGCCCGGAACCGATGAAATACTCCCGCGTGTTCTCCTGCTTCCGGCTCACCCACCACGCCATCCACATGGTGGAGACGGCGTAAAGCACCAGGATAATCCAATCGATAAGAGTCATGTCAGGCCACTAGTACTGCGAAAAGGGATCGGTTTTGCCGGGAATGTGACGGATGGAGTGTCAAGAGGTCAAGTTTCAAGTGTCAAGAAAAAGGCTGTCGCGGCAAAAAGCACCCCGCCTTTCCGAGGCGGGTGAGGGAGGATTCCGCCTCGGAGAGGCGGGGTACGGCTTGCAAGAGGCTTGAAACTGAAAAACTTGAATCTTGAAAATCGTGGCGGCCCGCCCGCGATGATCGGCTGAAGCCTGCACTCCAACAAAGTGCGGTTACAGGATGACGCCGGGTTGGTAGGCGGCTGCTTTGGGATGTTGTTTGGCGAGGGCTTCGACGCGGGCGATGAAGGTGTCCACTTGTTGGGGGGCGTCGCCGGTGTTGGCGCGGTGGGTGGCGAGGAGGGTTTCCAGACCGGCGGCGCTGAGACCGAGGCGGGGGTCGGCGGCGAGGCGGGTGAAGAGATCGTTTTGGCTGACGCGTCCGGCGCGGAGGTCGCGCACGGTGGCGACGGCGTGCTCTTTGATGGCCTCATGCGCGGTCTCGCGCCCGGCGCCTTTTTTGACGGCTTCCATCATGACGGTGGTGGTGAGCAGGAAGGGCAGGTAGCGCAGCAGTTCTTGCTCGATGACGGCGTCGAACACTTCCATCTGATTGAGGATGGTGAGGAAGGTCTCGAACAAGCCGTCGGCGGCGAGGAAGGCGTCCGGCAGCATGACGCGGCGGACCACGGAGCAGGAGACGTCGCCTTCGTTCCATTGATCGCC
>CAZNKC010000117.1:0-15853 GCA_964573315.1 uncultured Verrucomicrobiaceae bacterium
GCACGCGGGACCATGCCAAAGGCAGGCAGGCTGCGTGCGCTCCAGTTCGCATGCGCTCCGGGTCTCACGCTTCAGCGTGTCAACTCCGCGCCAGCAACATGCGATTCACGCCGGAGGGCGGGATTGTATTCCCGCCCACTCTTTCGCGGGCGGAGGCGGGGCGGAGCAGCGCAACCGTATCGTCTGGCTCCGCGAGACAGGCTTGGCGCTATGCTTGTTTTGAAGATGGCGCTGGCTTGAGGGTGGCGCGCTGCGGACTCGGAGGCCCGCACTCCGGAGCGCGGGCCTCCGAGCCCGCAGCGGGTGGCCCGCTCTTGCGGGTAAGGTAATGCGAGAGAGCTGCTCTGCCGGCTCAGCTTTTAGCGGCTTTTGCGGCGGCGGGCTTGCGGCGGGCGGCTTTTTTGGCGGGAGCCTTCTTTTTGGCCTTGGCCGGTTTTTTGAGCGCGGGCGCGGGTTTGCCGGCGACTTGGTCGGAGAGTTTGTCGAGGGATTTGGCGAAGCTTTTCTCCAGATCGGCCAGGGCTTCAGTGAAGCGGTCGGCGCGGCGGCGGACCTGCTTGAGGGCGGTGGCGCTTTTGGCGCGCAGGGTGGCCTCTCCCTTGGTGAGCCACTGGCCGAGCAGATCGCGGGCTGAGGCGGTGTGGCTGGCGGTCTCGTTGAGGGTTTTTTCAAGCTGGTCAATGAGCTTGCGTGCTTTGTCGAGTTGGATTTGCATGGCGGGACGCTGGGATATTTCGCCGCATGTTGCGCAGAAATCCACGACTAGGTCAAGTGACGTTTCGATTTCGTCACATTTGTCACATTGAAGGTCAAGGGTGGTCAAGGAGGGGCGCTTTGGAAGTGCCCGGGCAGGCGGTTGCAAACCGCCTCTCCTTGGAGAATGGAATTTCAAACCAAGCCGCTGCGGACGAGCAGGGCGGCGGGGTCGGGGTCGCGGCCCATGAAGCCGCGGAAGAGCTTGGCGGGGTCTTCGGAGTTGCCGCGTGCGAGGATTTTGTCGCGAAATTCGCGGCCCACGCCGGGATCGAGCACGCCTGCTTCCTGGAAGCGGGTGAAGGCGTCGGCGTCGAGCACTTCGGCCCATTTGTAGCTGTAATAGCCGGCGGCGTAACCCTCCGGGCTGCTGAAAAGGTGGGTGAAACGGCGCAGCAGGGTGGGTGGATCGGTCTTGAGCGGCATGAGGTAGCCGGCCAGCAGGCGGCGGGACAGGGCGTCGAGGTCCGCGCCGGTATCGGTGGCGTGGCGCATGTGCATTTCCAGGTCCAGCTTGCCGAAGGCGAGCTGGCGCATCATGGCGCTGGCGCCGCGGAAGTTGCGGGCGGCGGTGAGTTTTTTGAACAGGCGCTGCGGCACCGGCTCGCCGGTCTCGTGATGGCGGGCGAAGAGGTCGAGACTGTCGCGCTCCCAGCAGAAGTTTTCCATGAGCTGGGAGGGCAGCTCGACGAAGTCCCAATAGACGTTGACGCCGTTGAGCGCGGGGATTTCCACGCTGCCGAGGAGTTGGTGCAGGAGGTGGCCGAACTCGTGGAAGACGGTGCAGACTTCGTCGTGGGTGAGCAGGGCGGGCTGGCCGCCGAGCGGCGGGGTCATGTTGCCGCAGATGAGGCCGAGGTGGAGGCGGCGGTCCTCGCCGTGCGCGGGCGGCACGCCCATTTTGAGATAGTTCATCCAGGCGCCGCCGCGCTTCGAGTCGCGCGGATGCCAGTCGGCGTAAAAGGAGCCGATGTGGGTGCCTTTTTCGTTGCGGACCTCGAAGAATTTGACCTCGGGATGCCAGACTTCCACCGCGCCGGGCTGGTCGGGCCGGGTGCTGACGGCGGGCGGGTTTTTCTCTCCAGGCGGGATGAAAACGGTGTCGCGCTCGACGATGCGGAGGTCGAACACCATCTCGGCGAGGCGGAACATGCCGCCGAGCACTTTGTCCAGCGGGAACCAGGGGCGCAGTTCCTCGGGGTCGAAGTCATAGTCGGCGCGGCGCTGCTTCTCCGCCCAGTAGGCCACTTCCCAAGGCTCGAACAGATCCGGCGCTTGATGCAGGGCGTCGGCGCGGAACTCTTGAAGGCGGAAAGTCTCCTTTTCAAACGCGGGGCGGACGCGCGCGTGGAGGTCGTCGATGAAATCCAGCGCGCGCTGGCCGGTGCGCGCCATGCGCCGCTGCAAGATTTGATCGGCAAAATGCTCGCGGCCCAGCAGCAGGGCTTTCTCGTGGCGGAGGGCGAGGATTTGCCAGACGAGGCTGGTGTTGTCGTGACCGCCTGCGCCGGCGACGCGGGAGGACGCTTCCCAAACTTGCTGGCGGATGGCATCGTCGTCGAGGTATTCGAGGACGGGGATCATGGAGGGGGCCTTGAGGCTGAGGCGGAACTTGGGGGCTTCGGGTGTGCCGTGACCCTTGCTGGCGGCGTCCTGGCGCGCGGCGTCGAGGGCGCTTGACGGCAGGCCTTGCAGTTTGGCCGGATCGTCGATGATGAGTTCCCAGGCGTTGGTGGAGTCGAGGACGTTTTCGGAGTACTTTTGCGTGGCTTGGGAGAGTTCCGCCTCAATCTGCTCCAGGCGGGTTTTTTTATCCGGCGGCAGCTCCGCGCCGTGCTGGCGGAAGCTCTCCATCGTTTCGTCCAGCGCGCGGCGGCGCACGCCGGTGAGCGACTTTGCTTCCTCGGTCTTGCTGTAGGTGAGGAGCAGATCCCAGATGTCGGTATTGAGTGGGATTTTGGCGAAGAAGGAGCTGACGGCGGGCAGCATTTGGTTGTGCGCCTCGCGCAGGGCGGGGGAGTTGCACAGAGAGTCGAGGTGCTGTACGAGGCCCCAGGCTTCGTTGAGTTTGCGTGTCGTTTCGTCGAGGCCGAGCACCACGGACTCGAAGGTCATGCGGCCGCGGTCCTGGCCGAGATAGGCGTCGAGATTCGCCGACGCTTCGTCGAGGGCGGTCTGGATGTCCGGCTGCACGGCTTCAGCGGCCAAGGCGGACCAGCGGATGTGAAAATCGGCGGAGAGAAACGGATGGGACATGGGCGGGGGTGCGGAATAATGGCAGGCATGGCGCGGGGCGCAAGGCGTGGTGGGGGAAAATCCGCTTCATCCGGGAAGATGGTGCGGGATTGGGGGTGATGGGGAGATAGTAGTGCGGGAAGGCGAATGGGAGAATCGTCCTCCTACTCGTCCTCGTTCTCGAACCGCATCGAGGACGAGTAAGAGCGCAAGGAGCGTGACATCGCCCCAAGCTCCGCGCCGCCTCCGCCCGCGAACAAATGGGCGGGAACAGAGTCCCGCCCTCCCAAAGACAAAACGGGCCGGCTCTTCCGAACCGGCCCGCTTCGAAACTGCGTTTGCGGATGACTTTTGTCAGGCGATCCACTCGCTCATGATGCGGCCGCCGTTGACGATGTCGATCGGGCGGCTGCCGTCCGCCACGATGCGTTTTTCGCCATTGATGCCGAGCAGGCGGTACATCGTCTTGGCGAGATCCTCCGGCCCCACCGCGTCGCGGTCGGGCTCGCCGCCGAGGGCGTCGGAGGCGCCGTGGATGTAACCGCGCTTCACGCCGCCGCCGGCCATCGCCACGGAGAAGACGCGCGGCCAGTGGTCGCGGCCATTGGTGCCGTTGATCTTCGGCGTGCGGCCGAATTCGGAGCTGACGAGCACCAGGGTGCGATCCAGCATTCCGCGATCTTCAAGGTCGCGGATCAGGCGGGCGAAGGCTTTGTCAAACTCCGGACCGTTGCGGTCGAAGGCGCCCTTGATGTTGGAGTGGTGGTCCCAGCCGCCGTAGGTGACGGACACCATGCGCACGCCGGCTTCCACCAGGCGACGCGCCAGCAGGAAGCGCTGCCCGGCCTGGCCGCGCCCGTATTCGTCGCGCAGTTTGTCCGGCTCTTGCTTCAGATCGAAGGCTTCGCGCGCCTGCTGGCTGCTGATGAGGCTGTAGGCGGCGTCGTAGAAGCTGTCCATGGCGGTGATCGCGTCCGAGCTTTCCATAGTGCGGAAGTGCTCGTCCACGGCGCCCAGCAGGGAGCGGCGGCGGTCGAAGCGTTTTTCATCAATGTCCTTCGGCAGCAGCAAGTCGCGCACCGAGAAGCTGCTCGATGCCGGATCGCTGCCCAGGGCGAACGGTCCGAAGGCGCTGCTCATGTAGCCGGTGCCCTGCTCGGGGATGGTTTGGTTCGGCACCACGACATAGGGCGGCAGGTTGTTGCGGGAGCCCAGTTCGTGGGAGATCACCGAGCCGTAGCTGGGGAATTTGATGGCCGGGCTGGGCCGGTAGCCGGTGAACATGTTGTGGGTGCCGCGCTCGTGCGCCGCCTCACCGTGTGTCATCGAGCGGATCACCGTCAGGCGGTCCATGATTTTGGCCGTTTCCTGGAAGGTCGCGCCGACGTACTCGCCCGGCACGCTGGTCTTGATGGGGCTGTACGGTCCGCGATAGTCCGGCGCGGCGAAGGGCTTGGGATCCCAGGATTCATGCTGGGCCATGCCGCCCGGCAGGTAGATGTGGATGATGGAGTCCGCGACCGGTTTGAACGTCTCCACCGGAGCCACCTCCACGGCGGCCTCCAGGCGAAGCAATTCCGGCAGGCTCAAGCCAAGCCCGCCAAGCATGCCAACATAGAGGAAGTCCCGGCGGCTGGCGCCGGCGCGCAGGTCAAGGTGGTTGCCTTGGCAATGGGGGTGCATTTTCATGACGATAGGGAGGGGGGATTTGAGGATTCGCGAGAGGCGTATCTGGCGGAAATTACGCCGTTCCAAAACAACTCTTGCACATCCGTTGAAAAAAAGATTGCTCTCGCAGAGGAGGGCGGGCGGCGGAGCGCGGAGCGGCAGGTCGTTGCCGCCAAGTCTTTTTAGGCGATCAGTCAAATGGTGGAGCGCAAGGAACGCTTGAAACGGCCGGTTAAAGTCCTGGCATCCAGCGGATCCGCCGGGAAGTTGGGCTAATGCAAATTAAATAAAATTCGTAACGTTCAAAGTATCAGTGTGTCACCTGACGGACGAGAAAAAGCTTGTCGAATGGCTAAACTTTTCTTTCAATGATCGTTAAAACCCGGTCTTCCGCAATCCGCCCCCTTTGTCGAATCCATGAAGCCTGCACGCCAGTCCGCCTCTTTTTCCCGTATCATCGCCGCCGCCGCCGCTTCGAGCCTTCTTGTTGTGTTGCTGGCTTATTTGTCTTGGGATGCGGCGGGGGATCGCGGACTATCCACCAGCAGCCAAGAAACCGCCAGCGCGCTGCAACAGACTCGGCCGTTGGATGCCGCGCGGACGGGTTTGCCAAACAGGCCAGCGGGGCAGCTCCTGCCGGGAGCTCTCTCCGTGGCCACCGAGGCTCCCGCCGGGCCGGCTTTCAGGTTGTTGGAGCGGCTTCCCCAGCCGGTGATCGCCGAAGTCCTCCCGCCCGGAGAGCCGGTGCCCTCCGCTGTTTTGGATGTGACGAGTTCCACTCTGATCGACCCGGCCTCCACCGCTTCACTGGCGCTTTTGCAAAAAGGCGATCCGGTGAGCTTTCCCGCGCCCGAAGGCGGCTGGATTCCCGGCCAAGTCACTTACCGCGAGACCGAAACCGGAACAGGCCGTCTGAGCATTGCCGGGCAGCTTGCTGGCCGTCCCGGCCATCAGTTCAGCATCTTCATCAAGGAGGGGGTGGTTTCCGCCACCCTGCTGCTCCCGGATGAGCGGCGCGCTTTTCTGGTGCAGCAGGCGGAGGATGGCCGCCTCCTGTTGCAGGAAAAGCCGATCCAGTCGGTCATCTGCCACGGCATGCCGGTCGATCCGAATCAAGAACCCCGGCCGCAAGGGGCGTCGCAGGAAGGCCCCTTGGCGAATACGACCGTGCCCTTGCTGGACAGCCGCCCTGCCGCCACGGAGGTGTTGTATCTCGACTTTGACGGCGAAGTGGTCACCGATCCTCATTGGGGAGGCGGCAACACCATCATCGCGTTGCCCGCTCTTCTCAACGGCGTCCTGATCAGCCCCGCGCAAATCACGGAGGTATGGGAGATGGTTTCCGAGGATTTCCGTCCGTTCAACGTCTCGATCACCACCGACGTCAACCGCTACAACAATGCCCCGGTGGGGAAAAGAATGCGCTGCATCGTCACTCCCACCAAAACCGCCGCTCCGCAGGCGGGCGGCGTGGCCTACCTCGACAGCTTCTCCAAAGCGGGCAGCACTTTCTCCACCAACATCCCCTGCTGGTCTTTCAATGACAACAACACCCGCACGATGGCCATGACCATTTCCCATGAACTGGGCCATACCCTGGGTTTGGATCATGATGGACGCATCCCCTTCGATGGCGCTCCATACGAGGAGTACTACGGCGGTCATGGAGCCGGCCCCACCGCCTGGGGGCCGCTGATGGGCGCGCCGTTTGGCCGCCCGCTCACCCAGTGGTCGCGCGGCGAGTATTTCCGCGGCAACCGGCCTGAAGATGACCTCGCGTTGATCGCCCGGCCCGCGAACACCTTCGGCTATGTGGCGGATGACGTCGGCAACACTTCGGGCTTGGCCAAGACCGTGGGCGGCAACCTTTTCGGAATCATCGACGAAAGCGGCTTGATCCACAAAGATGATGACGTGGACTGCTTCCGGTTCACCACCGGCGGTGGCATGCTCAACGTCACCTGTTCCCCGAATCCCACCGAACCCAATCTCAACACCCGGCTGGAACTTCGCGACAACTCAGGCACGCTGCTGGCGGAGTCCAGTCCAAACAACGTCCTGACCAGCAGCATCAGCCAAAACCTGCCGGTGGGAGAGTATTTCCTGATGGTCAAATCCCAGGGCGAGGGCGATCCCGTGAACAATCCGCCCACCGGCTTCACCAGTTACGGCTCCATCGGCAGATACCAACTCAGCGGTTCCTTTGCCGGTCTTCCCGCCGAGGCCACCATTCTCGCTCAGCCGGAGTCCGCCGACGTGGACGAGGACAAGCCCGTTACCTTCCGCGTCTCCACGCTTAGCAACTCGACGGTCAAATACCAGTGGGTCAAAATCGTTGGCGGCGTGGAAACCGACATCCCGGGAGCCAAGTCGGCCACGTATAAAATCGGCAAAGCCAAGGTTTCCCACATCGCCAGTTACAAAGTGCGCTGCATCAACAACACCGGCGTGGTTGAAAGTGATACGGTTACGCTGGACGTTTTCCTCAAGCCGAGGATTCTCGGCCAGCCGCCGAACGGTGTCGTTGCCGCCGGTGGCAATCTGACCATCGCCCCCGCCTACCAAGGCAGCCCTCCGCTTGTCTTTCGTTGGTTTAAAAACAACCAATTGATCCCGGATGAGGAGTCCGGCACCCTTGAGATCGCGGACGTGGCCTGGAGCGACGCCGGCGCTTACAAACTCGAAATTTCCAACAGGCTGGGGAAAGCCGTTTCCCGGGCCGCCGCCGTCAAGATCGATTCGCCGCCCGTGTTCCTGTCCATGCCGGATCTGTTTGCCGTTCCCAACGGCGGCTCCGCAAAGCTCGCCGCGCAGATTGCCGGGTCGCCTCCCTTCACTTTCGCTTGGTTCAAGGACGATGTCTTGATTGAGGGCGCCAAAGCTTCCTCCCTTAAACTCCTCGGGAACCCCGGCACTCCGGGCCAATACAAGCTCAGAGTGACCAACGCTTTTGGCGAGATTACCAGCGATGAAACCGCTGTCGTCGTGGACGACCGTCTGGCTATCACTCAGCAGCCGTTTGCCGGCGGCCCCTACGCCAAGGATGACAGCGCCACGCTCACCGTCGAGACCACCGGCAGCGAACCCAAGACCTATCAATGGCAGTTGAACCGCAAGGACATTCCCGGGGCCACTTCTCAAATCCTTGAGTTGAATCCGCTCACTTGGTTTCAAAACGGGCGTTACCGGGTCATCGTCCGCAATCGCGTCAGCATGGTGGTGAGCAAGGAAACTCCTCTGGCGGTGAGTTCCCCGCCGGAGATCACCATGCAGCCGCAATCCTTGAAAGGCGCCCGCCGCGGGAGCATCACTTTTGTGGTGGCGGCCGCGGGCACGCGCAAGCTCACCTATCAATGGCGGAAGGATGGAGTGGAGATCCCCAAAGCCACCTCATCCAAGCTCAAATTCACCAAGCTGGACGATCCGCATCAGGGCAGTTACGACGTGATCGTCACCAACCCGCTGGGTTCCATCACCAGCGACGCCGCCACTTTGATCGTCGAAGACCGGCCTGTCATCGTGACACATCCCCAGAAGTCCTTCGCCATCACGGGCGGCGTCATCGCCGCCAACGTGGCCGCGGATGGCAGCCCTGAGCTGCTCTACCAATGGCAGCGCAACAAACGCGACATCCCCGGCCAGACCACGGACACCTTGAGCCTCCCGGCGAACGTTCCGGCCGACTCCGGCACCTATCGTGTCATCGTCACCAATGACGTCGGAACCGCCATAAGCAAGGGCGCCGCCATCAAAGTGATGATTCCGCCCTCCATCGTCACTCATCCGGTGGACGTGACCATTTATGAAGGCCAGGCAGCCACCTTCACCGTCAAAGCTGCCGGCACCGGGCCATTTAAATATCGCTGGTTCAGGGATGGCGTCCAAATCTCCACCGCTGCCAAGCTCAAGCTCACCAATGTCCGCCTCGACAAAGCCGGCAACTACACCGTCACTGTCTCCAACAACGCAGCTTCCGTTGACAGCAACGCCGCCGTTCTCGATGTGGTTCCCGTTCCCGAGCCGGCCATCACCTTGATGGTGCCGACCGAAACCAAGGTCAACTCGAAAATCGCCTTGCTTGGCGACAACCTCGGTTTTACCCGGTCCGTCGCTATCGGAGGCAAATCCGCCGGCTTCGTCACCACCGTCTCCGGCGAGGTCATCGCCACAGTCCCGCAGGGTTCGACGGGAGGCGCCGTCCGGGCGACCTCTTATGGAGGCATCGCGAACGCCCCGCAGAATCTCGTCGTCTCACACCTAGCCACCAACGACATGTTTGCTCATGCCAAAATCCTCACTGGCGAGTCCGCCAACGAGTCTGCGAACAGCGATGCATTCACCATGGAACCCTTCGAGCCTTGGCACGCCGACACTTTTGTCAGCAAATCCGCTTGGTGGCGGTGGACCGCGCCCAAAACGGGCACTTACGAGATGTCCTCCAAATTCAGCGGCAACGACACCGTCATCGCCGTGTACCTGGGCGAGGCTCTCACCATGCTCACTCCCATCGCCTATGACGACGGATACAACGGAGATGGCTTCTCCAACTGGTGGGGGGAAGTCAAGATCAACGCCATCAAAGGCGTCTCCTACCGCATTGCCATAGCCAAATGGGCCGGATTCGTCGGTGACCCGGATCGTCACCGCTTGCGGATTTCCCCGGCGAAAGCCTCCTCCGCTCCCCTCGCATCGCTGACGGAGACCAGCGCAGGCATCACACTGCCGCCAGCACAGACATCGGAACCCGCGCTGGATGGCTCGGAGTACGCTGCTGCTGCCACGGATGAAGCCGCGGGATCGGGCGCATCCCAGGAGGAACTTCTTCATGATGAGTTCAGCCAGGAAACCACTCTGGGCGGCGGCGAACCCGGCAATCAAAATGCCGTCCAGCTTTGGCGTCCAGCCATGCCTGAAGAGATCACGGACGCTTCCCTGATCACCACCAGCTTTACCGCGCGGATCGAGCAGCCCGGGAATGGCATTTCCCAGGACACCTTCTCCTGGACGCTTTACAATCACGCGGAGGATCCTTTGCTGGCCCTCGTTTTCAATGCGCGGGATGGCGCCATCCAAGTGGTCAATGCCGCCGGGCAGACTTGGGCGTGCGACCCCGTCCTGATCCCCGGATCATCCCACCGCTTCGAGATCGTGACGAACCTCGCTGCCGGCACATGGGATATGCGCATCGACGGCGTCACCCAGTTTGAAGGGCTGCCTCTCGACCTCGGCGGCGCGCCCGCCAACCTGCTCGATGTTGTCGCCGCCTGGAACCGCCAAGATTCCGCGCACCCCGCCGCGCTTGTGTTTAGCGGCTTCCAGGTATGGACGGAGACGACGGATGAGGAGTGATGGGTCGCGCTTTTGTGCCGCGAGAGAACGCGCATTTGCCCCGCTTTACTTCCCTGACTGCGCCGCGTCCGCGTCTAGCTCCAGCGGCTTCGGCTGCGCGATCTCCCACACCGCGGGCCTGCCTTGGCGCTGCTGGGCCAGCCAGTTCAGCGCCACGACGTGGACGATCTCGTGCCCGCCCTCGAAGATCGTCACCCGCGTGTTCTCGTGCGCGCGGCGGAACACCGGCTGCCACTGGCCATGGAGCGCGTCCGGCGTCGCCGCCACCGGCGGTTGGCGGGACGCGTAAAACGCCGCGATCTCCGTCTCCGGCATGGCCGCCGCAGCTCCCGCCACCGCGTTGAACGCCCGCAGGCTGTGCGCAAAAGGCACGCTGCCGCTGCGGCCGTCATGCACGCCCGCCTGGATGTCCAGCGGCAGACCACGCGCGCCTGCCAGCCAAGACACCGGACTGCGTTGCCGCGCGTCCGCCGCTTTTTCCGGGTCCGCGTCCGGCGCGCCGCCGAGTGCTTTTTCGATGTCGTCCGCATACCTGCCAAAACGCGCCGCCGCCCGGCAGTCCGCGTGCCATTGGGCGATGTCCGAGATGCCGCACCAAGCCGAGACCCCGGCCCAGAGTTCCGGATGCCGGCCCGCCATCAGCAGCGCCATGTGCCCGCCGCCGCTCACGCCGATCAAGTAAATCCGCTCCGCGTCCACGTCCGCCTGCTGCCGCGCCCAAGCCACCGCCCGCGCCACGCCGGCCACCGCCGCGTCCGAGCCCATCGCCCCCGGCGTGTAGTTGGGGCCACCGAAGTTCGGATGAATGAAATGCCAGCCCTCCTGCCGGCACCATTGCAGGTAAGGCAGGCTGCTGCCCGCCTGCCGGTAATCGGAGGACCAAGTGTGCAGCCCCACCAGCAGCGGCGCCTTGCCCGCGCCCGGCGCTTTCCAAAACAACGCCGGCTGCTCCTGGCCACCGGCATCTCCGGGGATCGACACCTTCTCCACCTCTGCCGGCCAACCCTTGACCCCGCCCGCCGCCTCCCGGCCGGGCAGCGCCATCGCAGTGAAAAGAAAGAGACAAGCGCGCATCATGGCTCCCATCCTGGCATGGAGTGAGGATTTCGTCAAATTGCCCTCCTTGCAACCCGGGCGCTTTTCCGGGGGAGGGGAGGCGCAATCCAACGACCTGCAATTTAATGAGCAGCGATAAAAAGCGTGATCCTAGTATAAAATGCTTGCATTTTGAAACGGAATTGACTACTTGATAAGACAAACACAGGCATTTTATGAAAAATCAACTCAATTATTTCATTCAAACTATTATAATATTCTACGGATTGACTTTGCCTAGGGTTGGTGTGGCGCAGTCTTACACCGATGCCGCGGCGACCGGGGCATGGAATACAAGCCGTTGGAACAATTCAGCAGACGGCCCGGGTTATTCTTCAGCCTACACCGCCGGCAACCATGCCATTTTCACCTCCGGGAATTACGCCTTTAACGGCTTCGGAGCTACAGTCAATGTGGGAAACATCACGGTCCATGACAATGTAACCGTGACAATGACCGGTGTCAGTGGCAACATTGGCACAGGGAGCAACGTCAGGACAATCACCGTTGGCTCTGGATCGGTGATTGACTTTGGAAGCAACACCACTGTTGCCGTCGCGGCAACTGGATTTATCAAAAACGGGCCGGGCGTTTTTGTTTTCGCCGGCGGCATGTACAGCGGCGGCTTTACCCTCAATGACGGGGTCGTCATCGTTTCGGGCGGGAATGCGTTCGGCAATGGGGCGACGAATGTCCTGACGCTAAACGGAGGCACTGTGGCATCCAATGCTTCGCGCAACCTTGCCGCTGAGAGATATGGCGGCGGCATCATCATTGGCGGCGATGTACAGCTAGGCGAGCTTGCGGACAATGTGGCCCATGCGAACAGCGGCGCCAATTTGACTTTTGGGGGCGATGTTTCTCTCGGCAATGCCACCCGGACTTTGACCGTGGGAAACAACGGCTTTCAAGCTTTTAGCGGTGTCATCTCAAACACGGCCGGCGGCATCACTTTCACTGCCAATCCGGGTGTCACCGGGTATTTCGAGATCAGGAATACCGGCAATACCTTCACGGGAGACGTCACCGTCCTTGGAGGGGAGGCGCGCTTTGCCGCCGACGGCAGCGTGGGCAACAGCGCCAATGACATCTTCATTGACGGCGGGAGCTTCGCCACCATCACCAATGCGAGTTACACACTAAACAGTGGACGGGATATTTTCGTTGGCGACACAGCCGGCACGGCGATCAGCACGACCGGAGCCGGCAGCACGCTTGCTTACAACGGCGTGATTGCCGACATCGACGGTAAAACCGGCTCCTGGGCCAAGCTGGGGGAGGGCGTGCTCAAGTTGGGCGGCGCCAACACCTACACCGGCGCCACCACGGTCAGCGAGGGCGTGCTGCTGGTCAACAACGCCAGCGGCAGCGGCACCGGCACGGGCAGCGTGCTGGTGGAAAGCGGCGCCAAGCTGGGCGGGTCCGGCTTCATCACCGGCCCGTCCACCATTCACGGCATCCACGCTCCCGGCGATGCCGTCGGCGTCCTCACGCATGGCGATCTCGCTTATGGCGGCGGCTCTTCCGTGCAGTGGGAACTCTTCGGCAATACGGCATCGCTTGCGGATCGTGGCGCTCTCTTTGACGGCATCGATGTCGGCGGCACCCTTGATTTCACAGCAGCCATCCCCTCCTTCTCCCTGGCCTTCAACAGTCCTGGCAGCTCGGTGAACTGGGAGCATGCGCTCTGGGGCAGCACCCAGACTTGGCTGCTTTATGACATGACCGGATCAGGCGGCATCACCGGCTGGACGGATCAGATTTTAAGTCCCTCCAACTGGCTGGATGGCAGCGGGAAAGCGTTCAACGATTACCTGTTCGGCTCCTACTTCGACATCTTCGAGGACGCGGACGGCCTCTATCTGCGTTATAACTTCGCCGTCATCCCCGAGCCTTCGCGCGTGTTGCTCATCAGCCTCGGCGTCCTCGGCCTGATCTTCCGGCGCCGCCGCCCGCAGATTCGATTGGCAATCGAATCTGCTCCGCCACCGTCAGCGGAGGTTGTCGTCTTTTTGCTGTTGAAACTCTTCCTCCGGGATCATGGAGGCGGAAAGGTCATTGAGCGCCACGAGGCGCGTCTGTTTGCCGGTGGGCGCTCTGTGGGGAACGGGTGCGGCCAGCAGGATGCTGGATGCGGGAGAGTCGTCCGTGAGCGTCCGGTTGTAAAGCCAAGGGAGGCTTTCACCGGAGCGGTCGTCCTGGTAGAACAAAAGGGTCTCGTCCTGTATTATATCTTCGGTGATCAGCTCGCTCAACTCGGCGGGATAACGCCCGCCTTTATCCGCCGCATACGCCTTCAGGGCCATGCCCACCTGTCTGGCGGCGCTTATCGCTTTTATTTGATTGGCTTTGTCTTGCGTCGCGCTGAACGCCGGCGCGGCGATCGAGGCGATGATGGCCAGCGTCGAGATGCCGGACATGGAATTCATCTGCGCCGGCAGGCTGGAGTTGGCGGCGGCGAGGATGCCGTCTTTTTCATTGGCATAAGCGAAAGCCTGCGGATGGGTGAGATCCTTGCCCAGGGTGTCGATAACGCCGAGGATGGCTTTGCCGAAAGCTTCGTCACCCGGTCCGGATTTGGATTGCACCGCCTGCTTGATGCCATCCACCAGCGCGGTCATGAAACGCTTGGAGACAAACAGGCAGCCGTTGCCTTCATCGGGCAGGCCGGTCCAAGCTTCCGCAAACTCCGGCTGCTGGGTGAGCTTGCCGTCGGCGGCCAGCAGGGCGTCGAGATAGGCGGGCCGCGTGGCGACGATGAGGCGATCTTCGGCGTCGTGAAGCTGCAGCACAGGCTGGAAGTCCGTCGGAGGCGGCATCACCGGCTCGCGCGCCCGGACGCTGAGGATGCCGTCCTGCTCGCTGATCTCAAAAGGGCCGTCCGCGCCGCCCGGCAGCACGCCGAGTTGCTCCTTGATTACGTCCTTGAGCGGCCCGAGCCGCTCGATGACGAGGGCGGCGTCGATGCCGTGCAGCGGCATGGGCGCGCCGGGCAGAGCGATGGGCTGCTCCGGGTGCAGGGTGGCGAGCAGGGCGAGGCGCAGGTCAAGCTGCTCCGCCAGTTCGCGAGCGGAAAGGTTGATGACCGGCAGTTTTTCCGAGGCGTTGGCTTCGATGATCTGGCGCTGTTCTTCCGGCGCCATTTCGATGAGAGTCCCCCAGGCTTCGGCGAACCAGTCTTTGAGGCGGAGCGGGAACTCCAGGGCGAGGTCGGTGTCCTGCGCGGCGAACTGGCGGGTGAGGAGTTTTTCCGCCGGCCCTCCGGTGAGGGAGAGCAGCCCGCCGCGACCGCCGGGCGCGTAGGCGAAGGAGCGGGCGTGATGGCGTCCGCCATTCAGGGCGCGGGAACTGCTGCCCGCGGCTTTGATGGAACCCAGCCCGAACAAGTCCATGATTTTCTTGAAGGAGAAGTTGGGCGGCATCTGCGCCTTGTCTTCGGCGGGCATGGCCTCCATGATCTGCTCCATGATGGCGCTGAGCAGGTCCGTGGACGCATCCGTCTCCAGGTAGGAGAACGCGGCGCCGCCGACCTCGAGGCGGGAGGCGACGGCGAGGAAATGCGGGGAGACACCCGCGGTGACGAGTTCCACAGCCGGACGCGCTGGTTCGGCGGTGGTGGGAGTTTTAGTTTCCGGCGCCCGGTTGCACTGGGCGAGGAAGACGGCGGCAAACAACGGAGTGAGAAGGCAGCGTTTCATGACACGGGAGACAGGGTGTGGGTTCAGATTAGGGCAGGCAGCCGGGGCGTGTCATGCGGAATTTTTCTGAAAAACGGACATAAGGCGGACGTGTCGTCCGCTCCGTCAAGCGGGCTTGCCGATGCCAGCGTGTTTCATGTAACAAACTCGTCACGACATCATTTGAAAAAAGGCCCGTCTCCCTCCCTCCTACATCCAATCTCATGAGGCCCATGAAACCGTGCTTCCTTCCCGCCCTCGGAATCCGAGGATCGCATTCTCATTTCCTTTTGGTCTTGCTTGCAGCGTTTTCCCTCGCCGCCTCTCATGAGACCGGCGCGGCAGTCATTTTCACGAACCCCATCACGGGCTCCAATCCGAACACAGCCAATCCCTTTGCCGACGGCCAGACAGTCGATGTCAACGTGACCGTGTCGGGCATTGGACGTGGAGACGGAATAAATGGAACCAATACCAACGACCGTTACAATGCAACCAGTTGGAATACTGTCGCACTTGATTCCACTGCCTACTTCACTTTCACCATCACGCCCAATGCCGGCTACGCGATTGATTTCGAAAACTTCGTTTACACGGGCCAAGCATCCGGCATGGGTCCGTCGTCTTTTGCTTTTCGTTCCAGTTTGGACGGGTTTGCGGGCGATGTGGGAAGCCCTACCGCAACCGGTACAACGATTGATTTGTCAGCCTTAGCCTTCCAAGGGATCACAGAAAGCATCGAGTTTCGCCTTTACGGCTGGGGAGCGACCAATGTAGGCGGCACGTTCAGCGTCAACGATTTCACCTTCAACGGCGATGTTTACGCCATCCCCGAACCCTCCCGCGCCCTGCTCATCAGCCTCGGCGCTCTCGGCTTGGTCTTGCGCCGCCGCCGCGCATAGAACCACACACGCCCTCGCGTGTCGCAGGAGGCGCCCCTGCCTCTTGCCCGGTTTTCCCACGCGCAGCTCACTTTTTCTCCGTGTGCCGGCGAGCCAGCGGCTCGCGCCACGGACAAACCGCTTTATCCTAGATTCGTGAATAAGGAAAACAGGAAGGCAGGAAAAGGGATAGGG
>CAZNKC010000118.1:0-15734 GCA_964573315.1 uncultured Verrucomicrobiaceae bacterium
CACGCCGAAGAAGTCCGCCAAGGCCTCCACACCCCCGCCGCCAAAAAAGCCGCAAAGAAAACCCCAGCCAAGAAAGCCGCCAAAAAGACCGCTCGTGAAACCCCGCAGCCCAACCCCTTTTCCGGTTCGATCAATCAAACAGAATTCCCGTTATAATAAAATAATTCTACAGCCCAGGGAAGCAGTTAACTACAATACGATGTCCTCCGAGTATTCCAATGATGAAGTCGAAAGGCTCTTGAAGGCCCCGCTGATTCTCGCAGCACAGCACAAGAGGGAATTGCTCCCGGTGATTGGAGCAGGACTTTCGCTGCCGTTAGGTTTACCTGCATGGAAAACTCTGATCGACAAACTTTCATCGATAAGCGGAATTGCACCAACGGGAGGGGAAGATGCGTCACAATTACTGGAACGGGTGCGATCAGCGTCTCCTGCGCGATACTACGACAACATCCGCGCGCTGCTGGCGGAGCCTGAGATACGAACCACTCGCGCACTGCAAGCGCTTACAACGAGTGGCGTCGGAGTAATTGCGACGTTGAACTTGGACTACAGCGTTGAAACGGCGTTCGAATTGGCGGGCAAATCGCTGAAGCCCCGCCGTGTTCGTTACAATGCGGCCGCCATAGAACCGGATTCCGAAAGCCCACAACTTATCAAACTGCATGGTTCACTTGAACATGACGAGACATGGGTAATGGCAGAGGGAGATTACAATTCTTGGTATTATAGCGATTTTCCCAAACTCCGCAAGTGGTGGGAAAACATCGAATGGAGGCCCTTTTTCATCGGATGCGGAATGGAAGATCACGACATCAAAGCGATTGTGCGCGGATTGAGTCATCGGAGGCAACGTTCGGGGTTCATGGTGCTTTTACTGGAGCAGGCCCGAAAGCATGAAGCGGAGTTGAGAAGAATGGGAATGTCGCCGATAGCAGTGACAAGCTTCGATTCAGTGTGCGAGGTGATTGATGAAGTGTTCGGATGCGAGCCGCTACTCATTGAGGAGCGCCGACAATGGTTAAATAGCAAACGACATATCCGCATTGGAGCGGCAGTCTTGGAATGCTCTGATCAGTCAGGCAGGGAGGAGGAAATATGCCGAGAAATGACGGCCAGTATGGTGGAGGTGCAGACGAAAAATCCGGTGGCCGGTCTCAGCGGGGGACGACGCGAAGGGAAAAGCGCTGCTGACGGGATGCAAGCAATCAATGCCTTGGCCGGTTTGCCGGACGGATGGCGATGGTTCCAAGCAATGGCCAAAGCGCTGTGGACATACGCGGACGTGTATCCCAGCCGTTTAATCGGGAGCCTTTGTCGCTCCCCCGAAAAGGCAAAGGCGTTTTGGCCGAAAGTGCTTGCACACCTTGACGACGAAAGGAAGAAGGAGGCTGAAAGGATCATCCGCACGGAGTTCGATTCAGTTGAACGCTTCAGTCTAAAATCTAGAAAAGTGCTTGCAAACGTGTTGGCGCGGGATCTGGAGCAGCACGAAGCGATATTTATACCTCCGGCGATCACTAGGATTGAATATGGTGTAACTTTGGACGTGATGACATTTCATCTGACAGTTTGTCAGGTTGAAAAGCTACTTGGCAAAAAAAGAACGGATCAGCCAAATCCCATCAAACCGCATGTTCTTCAAAGTCCGGAACAGCTCAGCGAGATCGTGTATGCATTGAATGCAGAGACGCCAGGGTTCCGTTGGCGGCTTCCGACTGTGAAAGAATGGCGCACAATAGCGCGGCAGGAGACGGCATGGCCGTGGGGTGACGAGCCTCCTCAGCCGGGGAGGCACGCGCATCTGAAATATGTGTCGCCTGTAAGCGGTAAGGACCCCGTTCTTCGTCCGGTGCCAGGAATCCCGCAAGGGGGGCCTACAGAGGTTGGGCTGTTCTTGCCGGGACGGAGCAGAGGCGGGTTGTTTGACTTGATTGGAAACGTCTATGATCTGGTGTGGACGGCCGAGCTGGCAGATTATCCCAAATGGAACACTCTTCTGGAGAAGATGCTGGCTTCATGGGATTTCGGAAGCGAAGGCCAATCTACACACAGACAACCTCGACTGATACAATTCAAGGAGCACTTCAAGCTAGCTGGAGGTGCATTTACATCGAGTTATATTGACGGGTCCAAGAGTAAGCTGGAGGACATGTCAGAGGTTGGGAGCATATTTGCCGGAAACATCGGTTTACGATTCGTGCGTGAAAAATCAACAAGCTGAAAAGATGTCTGAAGGAATTAAAATCAAAGCAGGGAAAACCCAATCTTCGGAGGAAAACGGGATAGCGCTGCCTTCAAAGTCAGCAAATGGCTGGCCTTCGATCTGGCGGCGATGGTCTTCGGTTTTACCAACCGGGACTGCCATCATCTGCGTTTCCTCTTGCACGACAGCCCCCCGAATCCGATCTCGCCCGAGGCATCTACTCCTCAATCTTCACCACCGTCCAAAAGCTGGCTGAGCTGTCCGGTGCCGAACCTTCGTTCCAATACATCATCACCACGACCGAAGCTCCGCCAGACAATTTGAATAGATCCCCGTGGCGGCTGGAGCCTGTTTTGGACGCTTCAACCGATGAGGGACGATTGCTCGGAATGAACCTGGAATCCCAACTGTGAATCCTGGATTTGATTGGATTTTTGGTGTTTTTTACCGAAAAATGGGTTGATTTCCTGAATTTACCTGGGCATTGTTCTTTCTGATGCTTCTCGACTTTCAGGTTGCCAACTATCGCTCATTCCGTGATTGGGTGAGGCTCAACCTTGCTGCCAGCAATTACGACAGCACCACTTTGCCGGGCAATGTCCTCATCCCAGAACTTCCGGGAATCACCAAGGAGAAATTCCTCCGAGGCGCCGCGATTTATGGCGCGAATGCCTCCGGCAAATCCAATCTGATCCGGGCGATTTTTGATCTTCAGCAATTGGTGCGCCGCTCCCATGCCTTCGAGTTGGGCAGTCCGATACCCTTTTCCCCCTTTCGGCTGGATGCCGAATCAGGTAATAAGCCGACGCTCTATGCCATCCGCTTCGTGGCACAAGGCATTCGCTATCATTATCAGTTTGCTTTCAATGAAGAACGGGTGCTGGAGGAGTCGCTCTCGGCTTTTCCCAAGGGCAAGGAGCAGCTTTGGTATCATCGCCAATGGGATGAGGAGGAGGGGGGGGAGGTTTACACCCCGGAGGAGTCCGAGCATTTCACGCTGCGCAAATCGGATGTGGAGTCCACCAAGCAGAACTCCCTGTTCCTTTCCACTGCGGCGAACTTGAATCATCCGAAGCTGGCGCCGGTGTATGAGTGGTTCCGGGAAACGCTGAATGTGCTGAATCTGGGCATTGAGGCGAGTCATTTGGGGCTTTCAAGGAGCATCCGCCGTTTCGAGTCCGACCGCGCCCGATTACTCCGTTTTCTTCAAGGGGCGGACCTTGGCATCAGTGATGTGCGCATCAAAAAGAAGCCGGTCCCGCCTAGTATTTTCAAGAGGCTGCCCCAAGAACTCGCCGGCAAAGCGCCTTCTGAATTCGTGACCGTCGAAATGAGGCATCAGGGAAGCGGAGGAGAAGGCTATTACCTGGAAATGGATGAGGAATCCTCGGGCACGAAGCGCTATTTCGAGTTGATCGGCCCGTGGCTGGATCTCATTGAGAATGGTCAAGTTCTGTTTCTCGACGAGTTGGAAACCAGCTTGCATCCGCTGCTGACGCGGGAGTTGATCCGGATGGTGATGGATCCGAAGATCAATACGAAGAACGCCCAGATCATCTTCGCCACTCATGACCCGTTGCTGCTGGACACCACGCTGCTGCGACGGGATCAAATCTGGCTCACGGAGAAAACGCGCGAGGGCGATTCCATTCTCTATGCCCTGAACGAATACAAGAATCCGCCGACCAAACGTGAATCCCTGGTCCGCGGCTATCTGTCGGGCCGCTACGGCGGGATTCCTTATCTGCCGGAATCGCTGTTCGCGCCGGAGGATTCAACTGTTGAAGAGGAGGTGGGGGCGGACCATGAGTAAGCCCCGCCGCAAACAACTGAAAAGCTACTTTGGCGGAGGGTTCATGCAATCTTCCTTCGAGCGTCCTGCCGCCCAGACGAAACCACCGAAGGCCATTTTGATTGTCACGGAAGGCCGGAACACAGAGCCGCTGTATTTCAAGAGCCTGTCAGCACACTGGAGCCTGCATCCGCATGTGACACAAGTTGAACCAGGCGGTGAAGGAATCCCGGCGAACTTGGTGAACAAGGCACTCGCGGTTCAGAAGGAACGGACTGCTGATGACGAGGCTGGCAGGCTCCCTTTCAACCAGCTCGGCAGCTTCGATGAAACGTGGATCGTTTTCGATACCGAGCATGCCGAGCGTCACGGACGTTTGAAAGACGGGATCAAATTGGCTGAAGAGCACGGCATTCAGGTTGCCCACAGCACGCCATGCTTCGAGTTCTGGCTCGCTCTCCATTACGCGCTGAAGGCCCCGCCCATGGAAACGTGCAAGCAGGCTTGCGCCGTGTTTGAAAGCGTGGCCGGGCTGAAAAAGGGAGGCTATTCCAAGGCTAAGGGGGCGGCGGGCGATCTCATCGACAAGCTTATCTGCCAAGTGCCCAGCGCCGTGCAGAATGCTGATCTGCTGACGAAGCAGCAGGAAGGCGAACCATTCCCCGCCAACCCTTCCACGACGGTCCAAAACCTCATCCGCTCTATGCACGAAGCGCTGCCGGACGAAATGAAGAAGCGATTTCCCCTTCCATAACCCCTGAGTGTCCATCCTTGAAAATCGAAAGGCAACCGTTCGATTTTCAAGGAGTTCAGAAAGAACCCCATGACTTCCCGCCAAGCCCGCACCGACCTCGCTGAAACGCTGGAACTCGATTTGATCGGGCCGCGCAACGACCATGCGTTCGCCCAGGAGTTGCTGGGGGACTCGCCGACTCAGTGGTATCTCACCGGATTCTTGGTGCCGGTGGATGCGGATATCGAAACGAGACTCGATGACACGGTGGAGGACGGAATCGACGAAGCGCCGGTGACGGGTGGCTTCGACGACAACGCGCCAGTGGATCGCTCGGCGTCGGGAAATAATTTCCTGCCCTCCTCGATGGGCCTGACGGTCATCGTTCCCTCCGGGGCCGTGGAAATTGAGGTGCGGGTGGAATGGGGCGACTACACGGAGGAAAAGTATCTCGCCAAGGGAGACAAGGATGAACCAAAGGAACTTTACGGCTATCGACGGCTGCCAAAAGAGGCTTCGCTGCGAGTGCCGCTCGATTCGCTCCACGCCACGTCGCCCACGCCGCTTGAAGTGCCCGGCAGCCGGGTGAAACCGGCGGACGCCAGCGGCCTGATGCTGTCCTGCATCGCCCGCCCCGTGCAGGGAAGCGGGGGACTGCCCGATGGCTGCCGGGCGGTGACGGTGTTTCTGGTGAACCACCGCGTGGCGGACAGGGACCATTCCTACCGGACTTGTGCCTTTCAGGCGAAGCTGCGGGTGACTTGTCCACAGGGATTGGTGGGGCGACCCGATTTGCGCGGTCTGGCGACGACCCACCATGCGGACGCGGATCACGACTTGGCGGATTTGCATTACCGGGACGTGCTGGACTATGCCGCCGGTCACGGGGTGAGCGTCACGTATGACAGTCGTCCGGGGGCGGGAGTGGAGAGCGTCGAGACAAGCTGGATCCCCCGCTATGAAGTGGAGCGCGTGGTGGCGAGCGACATTCCGCAGGTGGAATTCGGCATGGATGCGCTGGCCGCTTTCACCGATCCCGCGGCGTTGGGCAGCGCATTGCGGCCGTTGGTGGAGCAATATCGCCAATGGCTGGATGACCAGCAGACGGAAGCGGCGGCTTTGACGCCGGAAAAGCGGAAGAACGTGGCTTTCGATTTGGTGAATGGGGCGCGGGCAGCGGCGGATCGCATCGAACAGGGCATCGCTCTCCTGGAAACCAACGCGGAAGCCTTCCGCGCCTTCACTCTGGCAAACCACTGCATGGCGGAGGCGGCCTCGCGCCGCCTCAGGGAAATCCCGCGCCATCAGATCAAGTGGCGGCCTTTCCAGCTTGCTTTCATTCTCCTCAATCTGCCGGGAATGGTGGATACCCAGAACGAGCAACGGCGCTTCGTGGAACTGCTCTTCTTTCCCACCGGCGGCGGCAAGACCGAAGCCTATCTCGGCTTGGCTGCTTTTCAGCTTTTGCATCGGCGCTATGCCTATCCCGGCATCCGCTACGCCGGCGTGAGCGTGCTGATGCGCTACACCCTGCGCCTGCTTACGCTCGACCAGCTTGGCCGCGCTGCCGCCCTGATCTGCGCGCTGGAATTGGAGCGGCGGAAGAACCCCGCCGCGTTGGGCGACTGGCCCTTCGAGATCGGACTGTGGGTGGGTTCGGGCGCAACGCCGAACCGTCTGGGCCATCGGGGCTACACCGGACCCGGCCAGGATCAAACGGCCTATATCAAAACCAAGCACTTCCGGGAAAACAGCAGCGCGAACCCCGCGCCGATTCCTCTGGAAAGCTGCCCGTGGTGCGGCGAACGCTTCAATGACAAGAGTTTCAAGATGGTGCCGAGTGAAGCGGCACCCACGAATCTTCAGGTGACTTGCCACAACTACGAGTGCGATTTTTCCCAGGGAACAGGATTGCCCATCCTGACCGTGGACGAGCCGATCTACCGGCGGCTGCCCTGTTTCCTGATCGCCACGGTGGACAAGTTCGCCGCCTTGCCTTGGGAAGGCCGCGCTGGCGCGCTGCTTGGCCGTGTGAACCGCTACGATGCCAACGGCTTCTATGGGCCGATGGACAACGCGCAGGGCACGAAAATGGAAGACGTGCTGCCGGGGCCGGATCTGATTATTCAAGATGAACTTCACCTCATCTCCGGCCCGCTGGGAACGATCGCAGGTGTCTATGAGGTGGCGATCGAGAAGCTCTGCGAACGGTTTTCCATCGACGGTCAGAAAGTCCGCGCTCCGAAGATCATCGCTTCGACGGCAACTGTCAGGCGGGCGGATCGCCAGATCCAGGCCTTGTTCGGGAGGCACACGACATGCATTTTCCCCTCGCCCGGCATCCATCGGCAGGACTCGTTCTTCGCCCGGACGGTGGCTATCCAACCGGAAGACGGCAAAACCAACGGACGTCTCTATCTCGGCATCGCCGCGCAGGGGCGCAGCTTGAAAAAAGTCTTCCTCCGCGTCGCGCTCGCGATCATGAGCCGGTCACAGGCGCTTTATGCGAACGATGATCCGGAGGCGAAAGCGGCTGCCGATCCCTACATGACGCTGCTCGGCTATTTCAACAGCTTGCGCGAATTGGGCGGCAGCCGGCGCATCGTGGAGGATGAGGTGCTGATGCAACTGGACCGCTTCGCCAATCGCCGACGCATCGATCCCGAAGACCGGCTATTCGCGAACCGGAGCATCGACATGAGCCAAATCCGCGAATTGACCTCGCGGGTCTCCACCAAGGAGGTTGCGGAAACCAAGGAGAAGATGGGCAAGCCCCATTCCGCAGGCGAAGGCTGCGACGTGGTGCTGGCCACCAACATGATTTCCGTCGGTCTGGATGTCACCCGGCTCGGTCTCATGCTCGTCCTCGGCCAGCCGAAGGGCAGTTCCGAATACATTCAGGCCACCAGCCGCGTCGGGCGAGAAGTGACCCGTCCCGGCCTCGTCATCACCCTGCTGAATCCCCACAAGCCGCGCGATCGCTCGCACTTCGAGCAATTCCAGTTGTATCACCAATCGTTCTATCGATCCGTCGAAGCCACGAGCGTCACGCCCTTTTCTCCCCGTGCTCTCGACCGGGCGTTGGGCGCGACGATGGTCGGAATGATTCGCCACGCCATCGAAAACATGACCCCCGCCCTCGGGGCACAGCGCATCCTGACACCGGAGCTCAACACCCGGCTCGATCAGTTCTGCCAGATCATGGCGGAGCGGGCGCGCGATCATCGGCCGGATGACCTGCCCTCCATGCCTGCGGAGGAAGTCTATCACTACGTGCTCAATCGCTGCCGGGCCATGGTGGACGATTGGAAGGCCATCGCGCGGGATTGGCAGAACCAGCACAACTCCAGCATCCAATACCAACGGGAAGACCGGCAGAGCGGAGCCACGGCCTTGCTCCACGATTTTCTCGACACCTCGTTGGAAAGCCTGCCCAAGGAATTCCGGAAATTCCGTGCCAACCGCTCGATGCGTGATGTGGAAACCAGCACGGAACTTTCCGTAAAGGAACTCAACGAAGGTCTCACCGGAGCGCTTCGCGCCGCCGCCCAACCCACCCCGTAACCGAAATGTCAATTCAGCAACTCCGTTCCAGCCAGCTTATCACGACTTTCGGCACCGGCGCGATGGTGGACCTGCCGGACGCCGCGATCATCGTCAGCGGTCCGGACTACTGGACTTACCGTGAGGATCAGATCGCCGATCATCTGATCCGCGAGCCCCGCCTGAGCCGCCGCGTGGCCGAGTATCTCAATCAAGCCTTCGATTATACGCTCCCCGACGTGGAACTGCGTCGTCCGCCGAGGATGCGGGAATCGCTGCAATATCAAGGGCTGACTCCCGTTGTGACGGGATGGAAATTCCCTGAATGGTATGTCGTTCAGAAAATCGAAGACCACGGCGGCGCGAAGGCCAGGCGTCTGGTTGGGAAGCACCTTCTGGAAAAGAACGGCAAATACCGCGACAGCCAGGGCGCGACACATAAAGTCGTGCCAATCCGTTTCGTTCGGGCCTGCCAGCGTGGGCATGTGGATGACATCGACTGGCTGAGCTTCGTGCATCACAAAAGCTCGCGGAACTGCCCAAGGGCGATGCAGGGCCTGTATTTCGTGGAGCGGGGGAACTCCGGCGCGCTCTCCGACATCTTCGTCAGTTGCGATTGCGGAGCGAGCCGCACGCTCGCGGCGGCACAGAGGGATCAGAATTCTCTGCTGAGTTGCAACGGCCGCCGCCCGTGGCTGGGGCCGCTCAGCAGGGAAAACTGCGGTCAGCCTTCCCGTCTTCTCGTGCGCAGCGCGAGCAACGCCTATTTCCCTCAGCTTTATTCCGTGATCTCCATTCCCGAGAGGTCATCCGCCTTGGCCGCGGTCTTGCGGAAATTCGAGAACGATCTGCAAATCGTCACCAGCGTCGAAATCCTCACGATGGCACGAAAGTTAAACAGCGCGCTTCATGCGAGCTTGGGCGATCGTTCCGACGAAGAGGTATTCGAAGCGTTGCAGGCCCTTCGCTCCGCTACACCGCAACAGGACGTGAGCGCGAAGACGCTGGAATTCGCGGCTTTCACCGGCCCGGTGGATTCGATCGCACAGGATCAGCATGATGGAGATTTCCTCATCCGCCATTTGCCTCCCGAACTTTGGAAAGACGACCCATTGCTGGCGGATTGTCTTCAACAAATCGTCCTGGTGGACCGGCTGCGGGAAGTCACCGCACAAGTCGGCTTCACCCGCTTCGAAGCTCCCGGCAGGCGCCTCGATGGCGAACTGGACATGGAACTCGACATCACTCCGGCTCCGCTTGCGAAAGACAAAATCAACATCATCCCCGCGTTCGAGAACCGCGGGGAAGGGTTTTTCCTCCATTTCAATTCCGGGCGAATCCATGAATGGATCGGGAGGCCCGCCGTGCAGGAACGGGCGGAAATCCTGCGAGCCGGCTATGCCTTGTATGCGGATTCCAAGGGCCGGGACTCCAACCATTTCTTCGGGGGGGCCTATTACCTGTTGCACACGTTCTCCCACCTTCTCATCCAGCGGATTTCCCTGGAATGCGGCTATCCCACCAGCTCGATCAAAGAACGCATCTACTGCAATCCTGCGCTGGGTCACTACGGCATCCTCCTTTACACCGGAACTCCGGACGCTGAAGGTACTTTGGGTGGGCTGGTCGAGGCAGCGAAAAGCATCAGGGGACTCTTCCACGCCACTCTCGAAAGCTCTGCGATCTGCTCGGCGGATCCTGTCTGCTCCCACGCAAAGCCGGATCAAAACAACCCGAGCCATTGGCTTCTCGGCAGCGCCTGCCACTGCTGCACTCACCTGCCAGAGACCTGTTGCGAGCAGATGAATCAATACCTTGACCGTGCTTTGGTCATTCCCACTTTAGAGGGACTTGGCTGTGAATTCTTCCCTCTGGCCTTCGCATGAACCCTTTTGTCCATCTGACCCGCATTCAGCTTGAGCGACTTCATGCCGCTTTACTGCAAGGACCACTCAAATACGGAGTCAGCGCGGATGGGCTTCGCCAACAAGGGCTTTCGCCGGAGCAGGCGGGTTCCTTGGAGGCTTATGTGATAAATCGGGATCTTTCCTCAGTGGCAGTCGCCGCCATCATTGAGGCGGTCGCGCAAACACGAACCACTTCAGATAATCTTGCGTTGGCGCAATCATTGGTCGTGACCGGGCCAATGGTTCCTCCCACGGAAATTCTCAAGACAGGATCACGATTCATCGAGGTTGTCCAATACGCGAAGAAAGAACTCATGCTCGCCACTTTCGCCTTATATCAGGGAGAACAAATTCTTGCTCCTATTCACGCAGCCATGACGGAAAACCCCGCTTTAGATGTGACGGTGATCCTCAATATTCCGAGAAAATACGGCGACACAACGATTTCCGCAGAGATCGTCGAATCGTTCAAAGGCGATCTTTTTTCCAAGCACTGGCCGTGGAATGTCCGCCCCAACGTCTATTATTTTCCCGATGCGCTCCATCTCAAAGCCGGCGACCGGGCGTCCATGCACAGCAAATTCGTCATCGCGGACGAGGAGCGCTGCTTCATCACGTCGGCCAATTTCACCCAAGCCGCGCAAACGAAAAACATTGAAGTAGGCGTCGAACTGAAAGGATCATATGAGCCTAGGATCCTCAGTGCCTATTTCAAAGAAATGATCCGTAGATCCTTCCTGACGAGACTATCTTGATTGTGGAGCTGTATTTCTTATATGTTATCGGAGCATCGGTCAAGGAACGCACGTCAAGCCACCCTGTTGCCTCAAAACAAGGCCCCATTCCCCCGACGCGCCACCGCGTGCGAGCCTGAACATTTCTGAACAATTCCAAACATTTCCCCACCACGGGTACACGCGCACGACCTTGACATTTCTTGACTCTTTCCGCCCTGCCAAAAGAATATGATCCCGAAAAAATCAGCCGCCAAAAAGCCAACGGCCCCCGCGCCACAGCAGGCGCCGCAGGCGGAACCCGGCGAAAAAACCAATCCCCGCGTGAAAATTGAAAAACACGCCAAAGCATTGCTGAAAGCCATCAACAAGGCCCTGAAAGAAGGCCCGCAACCTTCCTCGCAACAAACAGACGAGCAAATCAAAAAAGCTAAGCAAGAATCCGCTCAAAAACTGCTGCTGGAAATTGCCCCTGATCTTCTCGAAATCACAGGCCAAGACCATCTCTCCGAAGCTCTCAAGGAAAACCGCAAGCAAATCAAAAATACCGCCAGGGTTTTCAAAAACATCCTGGACTTCGCCCCGCCGCCCGAACCACCACCGGCTCCTGCGTCCGAGATTGACGTAGCGCCATTCACGCCCCTGCCTCCAGCACAATTCCCTTCCACTTGGGAGCTCGCCCAAATCGCCGCCCTCATCGGCCAAAGCCAGCCTGACAGGCTCACAGACCTCATTCACTCCCTGCCGGAAAACCCAGAGCATGTTCTCAATGAAGCCTCATGGCAGCAAGCTTGGCACAATGCCAACGGCCTCACCCATGCCGCCTTCATGCTCTGGCGCTCCGCTCACGACATGCGTCAAGTCTGGCAAGATCGCCCCGATTTTCAGGAGAATTATGAAGCTGTCAATCTCTGGCGTTCCACTCCCCCCTACGCTGAGCAGAACGAAAAACAAAACAACGTCCGCCGCATCCTCATCGTGTTTCTCACCCCGAAACCGTCCGAAGACAAAAGCCGGTTTGATGAGCAAACGGAACGCTACTGGACCGGGCAAGACGAAAAAGGCCAGCCCCAAGTGAACAAAGACCGCTTCGCCGAATACTGGACGGACCGGGATTCCGTCACCTGGAATGAGGCCGCCATCCTGTTTTTCCGAAACGACGTGACCCCGGAAGAACAAGCCATCCCCGGCCAAGCCACCCCAACGCAAAATGAAAAGTTCGCGGAGTTTGTCAGAGAATTCCTGCTGAAAGATTCACCCCCCGAAACTGACACGGACTATTTCATCAACACTTGGCGTAACCAGACCACGCCACTCGACAGCACCAGCCCGGATACGCCCGAATTTCTCAAAGGCATTCCCATCCTCGATCAAACGGGGCGCTTGTATCAAGGGAACTTCACCGTTCTATGGCACGATCTGATTCTGTATATCGAGGGCAGGAAAAAAGATCAGAAAAGCAAGGAGGGAAAAATCTACGCCGACAAGCGTTGGGGCAAGACACAGGGCACAGACGGCTCATAGAGGCCGCACTCGGATAAGGCAGGCTCACGCGCGCTCCGTGCAGAGATCATCCAAAACAGCGGCAGAATCCGCCACCAAATAGTAGGCTCCCGCCCCGTCACAGCTCCTCCTCCAAAGCGCGAACAAAGAGGCTGTTCTTCCATTGCACCGCTTGGTGGATCATCTCTTTTTCGTAGTGGTTGCGGGACTCGAAAATCACCGAAGGAACGCCAAAGAGATCGTCGAAATAAAAATACGGACGCAGTTCCACCGGCACTTGCGGCCACAGCGGCCACTCCAGCAAGCGCGGGTCGGGCTGGAAAGTTTTGCCGGGTTTGTTTTGCGATTCCCAAACCCCATAAATATCCAGCATGTCCGGATGCGCCTCGCAGCTTTCCTCCGTCACACCGATGGCGCCGTCCTTCAACCGCCGCAAGAAGGACCAGAACTCGCTTGGGTAAGGCTTGGTTCGCCATCACTGAGCACGGGCGCTGGCAGTTCGACATTAGCCGCGCGCTGGGCGTGCAGCCGTTCGATGACCCGGGGACGAAGGCGCTCCCACGTCGCGCCTTCGCTCCATTGTTCGATCCAGTCCTTGGCATCGCCCCCGGCCGGATAGTCCTGCCACCAGACTTTGCCCATGCTCAGACCGGTGGCGAGAAACACGCCGTCCACTTCCTTCACCACAGGCAACATGTCGCGCAGTTGGTAGTCATTGCCGGGTTCGGGCAACAATTCCCATGTCTGCCGCGCCTCGAGCAGCACCACGCGATCCGCGCGCCGCCGCGCGGTCACTTTGCACGTCCGCACCCACAGCGTGCCGGGCGTGGCGGGGCCAAGTTGGTGATCGCCTCCTGCCAGTCCGCTCAAGTCCACCCAAAGCCGCCCACCGTCAGGCAGCTCCAGCGGCTCCTGGTCGCCGGGATCGAAGTCCGGCAGAATGCCCGCGCGCCGCGCGTCCGGCCGCACCCGCCACAGCCTGCGCCCCGTGCCGAAGTCCGGCAGTTCGCGCCGGATGCGCCACATCACGCGGGGCGGGACGTTCCACCGGCTCATCATCCAGCGCAAACAATCGTAAGCGCCCCAGGAAAGCAGCGTCGCGAAATCGGGCAGTGTCAGCTTGAGCGGCAGCCCCTTGTCCACATACCAGCGCAGCCGTTCAGAGTCGTCGTGATAGAGAAAATGGGAAAGTATCGTCCTGTAGCGGCCACCCTGGCTGTTGCCGCGATAGAACCAGGCCGCTTCCGAAGCGTGAAGCAGCGGCAGCCCTTCTCCCAGCCGTCGCGCCTGCTCGATGTCCTCACGGTGGCAGTTGAAAAATATGGAGCGTTCCCGCTCGATGTTGTCTCCGGGCCGCGAGGCTGCGAGCCAGTCCGGCTTGTCGCCGCGCTCAAACCCCACTCCACTTTCGATCAACCGCGCGGCCAACGCGTCGTTGCGGCCCATGATCGCCAGGCAAAGCGACTGGCTGTCCGATTCGTTGGAGGGACCCGCACCCGCGCCGAGCAACGCTTCCACGACATCCGTGCTCCCTGCTTTGATGGCATAGCTCAGCGCCGAGTGATGCTCGCTGTAACTCCGCTCCAACGCCCACATATGCAAATCCGGGTTCGCGCCGAGCCGCAACGCCAGCCGCGCCCCCTCCGCCCAACCGCGCAGCACACTGGCTTCCAGCGCCATGTCCACAACCCGGTCGCTGAGCCTGACGACATTCCCGGCGAAGCGGCATTCCCGGCTCGGTCCCCAGTCGAACGGCTCAATGCGCTCAACCTCATCAGACAAATGTCCCCGCTCCATCGCGGCTTGGAAGAGATCAAAATCCCGATGCCAGACCGCGTTGCACGCCAACTCCAGCACGCTCTCCGCCGATAGCTCCGCTTCCGGCAACCGGGAACGGATCCACTCGCTCGCCTTACGCAGATTGGAATAGCCGGCCAGCAGCAGACCCTTCGACCGAGCCGAGAGCCTCCCCCAGCACGACTCCGCCAGCCGGCGCAGTCCGAGCCAGCCGATTTCCCAGGCGTGCGCTTCGATATTCAACATGAGCAGGTCATCCAGCCTTTCCGGCTTGGAGACCGTCACTCGCTCCACCGCTCGCCACTCCTCGGAGATCGCCAGTTTCACCCCCGCCTGGTTGCGCGACAGGAAGCTATGATGCAGCCAGCGGAACCACCCGCGCGGCGTTTCCGGTTTCGTGTCAGCGATCCGATCCATCAGCGCCGGCCAGTCCTCCACCAGCCGCTCCGACACCCAGTCGCGGGCAAAATCCGAGAAAAACGCCACCGCCTCTCCCTCCGATTGCACATAAGCTTCCCTTCCCGAGTCGCGGTATTCGGTCAACGCCTTCGTCCAGGACTGGGTTTCATCGAAACAGCGTTGCAGTTCCTCCATGACGATTTCCCGGCAGCGCCTCTCGGCTTCCGCGCGCGTGGCGTGACAGCTCTCCGTCTCCGTTTTTTCGTCCGGGGGCGAAAACGCCAAAGGCTCAGGAACAATAACTCGGAATGGTTTCATCAGTGTCGTCCACTTTACATGGGAATTCGGACAAATGCAGGGTGCCGCCCCTGAAAACCCCCGGATTTTTCATCCTGGCGCAGCGCTCCTCATCCGCGATTTTTATTCCCCCTGCCAACTCACTTCTCGCCAATCACAATTGCCCGGCACTTTCTTCCGGCGCAGATCGCGGAAACATTGCATCAGAGCGGCGTCAACCGGGACTTCCGGCGCGGACAGGCGCAGCTCCGCGGCAAGCATGAAGTAGCCGTGGGTGAAGACCAAGCATTGCTGCCCGCGACTGGCGCGCAACCTCGCCAAAGTCTCATCCACCCGGGCGATAAACCCCGCAAAAGATTCCGCACCGCCGCCATCGTCGTGAAAAGGATCACATGCCTGCCAATACGCCTTGGAATCACCACTGCGCTCCACCTCCGTGGTGCCCGCATACTTGCCGGGGTTCAGATAAGTGAACTCCTGCACCGCCCAGGTCTCCACCAGCACGCTGGGGAATCTTTCCCGCAACGGCGCGGCGGTTTGATGGGTGCGAATGTAGGGGGAAACCACGATGCGATCCGGCGGCCTCTCAATCGCAGCCGCAAACGCTGCCGCCTGCTCGCGGCCTTGCGCGGTGAGCGGAATCCCGCCGGGCGTGTCGCTCGGCAAACCGATGTTGCCCTCGCTTTGCGCATGGCGCACAAGGAGGTGGCCCTGAGCGCCATTCAACCGCTCATCATCCTCGCGCCGCCATTCCTCAAACATTTCGCCAACAAACCAACTGTGCGCCGCCGTCATCATTTCCTCCTTCAAGTCCTCGCGCTCC
>CAZNKC010000119.1:0-15478 GCA_964573315.1 uncultured Verrucomicrobiaceae bacterium
CAGCGTGTCAACTCCGCGCCAGCAACGTGCGATTCACGCTGAAGATAGAACAACGTTCGCTTGTTTGGGGCTGGTCTGAAACCACGGCCTGCCTCAAAACCGAACCTGCGCGCCGAACACGAAGTTCACGCCGGGCTGGTTCACGCCGGAGCCGTGGATGCGGTAGGCTTCGTCGGTGAAGTTTTCCACCCCGGCGGTCAGCGTCAGCGCGTCCGTGGCCTTCCAGCCGCCGCGCAACGTCGCCACGGTGTAGCCGGGCGTGCCGCCGGGCGGGATGCGTTGGGTGTCGGAGCGGTCGCCGGCGCTGAGGCGGGTGGCGTCATCGACGATCTGCACGGTGCCTTCCACCCACCAGCGGCGTTCCGGGCTGTCCCAGCGCAGGCCGGCCAGTCCGGTGATCGGCATCAAGCGGCTGATGAACTCCTTCTCCTTGCGGGTGCTGGAGGTGGGATAGCCTTCCACGTCGCCCTCCTGCCAGGTGATGTTGCCGAACAGCGTCCAGTTGTCCCAAAGCGTCACGCTCGCCGCGCCTTCGATGCCCTGGACGAAACCGGAGCCGCCGTTGAGCCGGGTCACTTCCACTTGCTCGTCGCGCAGACGGCCCGTGGGCGTGCGCACGATGAGGTTGTCGATGTGGGTGTAAAAATAGGCCACGCTTGCCGTCACCTTTTCGCTGCTCCAGCGCACGCCGGCTTCGCTGTTGATGAAACGCTCGGGGTCCAGCCCCGGCGCGGGGATTTCCAATTCATCGGAGCGCGCCACGTCGAAGCGGCTTACGTCGGAGAGGTTCGGCGCGCGGAACGCCTGCGACACACCGGCGAAGAGACGCAGCTTTTTCGCCTCGTCCACGGCCCACATCACGCGCGCGCTGCCGCTCACGTCGTGCCAGTCCTCGCTCGTGGAGTACAACCGGCCGGATACCGGATCGACCACCTTGCCCGCGTCCGCCTTGGCATAGGTGTAGCGGCCGCCGAGGATCAGCTCCACCGAGTCCGACACCTGGATTTGATCCTGCAAATACACGCCCAGCAAATGATAGCGCGCGTCATCCGCCACCGGTCCCTGGCCGGCGGTCGTGGTCTCGCCGCCGCTGCGGCTCACGCGGGAGGTCTCGACCAGATCGAGATAATAGCTCGCGCCGTAGGACAGCGTGCCGATCGCGGTCTCGCTGCGCAGGTTGGCGGCGAGACCCCAGGTATCGACGTCGAATCCCTCCCAGTCATGACGCCCGCCCGAGCGCCGCCGGTAGCGTTCCTCGCTCTGCCGGTGGTGGGAAAGCGTCACGTCATAGTGGTTCAGCCAGCCGTCCGCACGGTCCGATTCCAACCGCAGATAGGTTAGGTAGCGATCCTGGTCGAAGATATGCTCCAACTCGTCGCCGATCTCGGAGCCGGCAAAAGGCACTGCGTGGATGGTGCGGTGCGTGCGCCACACGTCCGCCTGATGGTATTGATTGTGCGCCAGGGTGAGCTTGGTTTCCGGCTCCAAAAACAGCTCCAGCTTGAGGTCGATGCCCAGCTCGTCATAACCCGTGTTGGGCAGCCTGCCGAGACCGCCGGCCTGGATGTCGCCAAAGGTGCCGCCGGTGATGCCGACGTGCAGGCCGTACTTTTCCCACTCGCTGACGCTGCCCTCCAGCCGTCCACGCCAGCTCCGCTCCGCGGTGGCGTAGCGCGCGCCGAGCATGCCGGTGGCATAGACGCCCGCAGCCTCACCTTTGGCGGACGGCGCGCGATAGACCGGCCCTTTGGTCAACGCGTTGACCACGCCGCCCACGGCATCGCTGCCGAACAACACGGAGCCCTGGCCTTTCACGATGTCGATGCCGTCCACGCTCCATGGGTCGATGGTGCTCCAGTACTGGTTCGGCCCGTCGCGAAACACGGAATTGTTCAGCCGCACGCCGTCGATCAGGGCGAGGTTGCGGAAGCCGGTGAAACCGCGGATGAAAGGCGTGCCCATGCCGTGGCCGGTCTGCTGGATCATGATGCCCGGCTGCTGCGCCAGCGCGTCCGGGAAATTGGCGGCCTGCAATTCCTGGATGCGTTCCGCGCTCACATGAGCCGCCGAGTAAGGCAGCTCCACCAGCGCCGCCTCCGCCAGCGTCGCGGTCACAATGACCGGCTCACGCTCGACCACTTGGGCGGAGGCCAGTCCAGAACAGGCGGCGCAAACAAGAAGGGGAAACAGCGAACGACGTGAAGATGCCATGAGAGGTTGGGATTTCATCAGTGACGGATGTTAGCGGTTTCAGGCGCCATCCGCCAAGCACGCGACATGGCTCAATTTTATCCACGATGACGGATTGATGGACGGTTTTTGTCCATTGAGATACGCTCGCGCCGAAGCCCTCAAGCCAGCGCAATCCCGGTGGCCCCATCCAACCTCACCTCGCCCACTCCGGCGTGCCGAACCAGTCATGCATCTCGCGCGTGAAGGGCGCCACCACCTCCGGCGGCTCGGGGAGGTGGCCGCGGTCGCCGGTCTCGCTCATCCAGGTATCGAGCGCGGCACGCAGGCGGGCCAGAGCCTCGCGAGGTTCAGATTCCCCGGAGGCGGCCAAGTTGCGGACTTCATGTGGATCGGCATCGAGATCGTAAAGCTCCTCGTCCGGCGCGCGCCGCCGCATCAGTTCCAGGGCCGGCCCCTCCAATTTGCCCTCGGCGTGCAGTTGACGCATCAGCGGCAGGATGAGAAAGCATTTCTCCTTGTAGCGGTTCAGCGTGGTCAGTGTGGCGTGCGGCGGGAAGTTGCGGATGTAGCGCCAGCGTTTGTCACGCACGCTGCGCACCCGCGCAAGCGTCTCGTCGATCCGGTCGCGCGCGCTGAAGGCGTAGGTGCGCGGCGGGTCGGCCTGAGCGCCGAGCAGATTGCGGCTCGGCATGCCGGCGGGGCGGGGCAGGCCGGCAATGGCCAGCGTGGTGGCGGCCATATCGAGCACGCTCACCACCTCCTCGTTGACCGTGCCCGGCCCGGTTTGCGGCGGCGGCGGAAAGTTGGCCGGCCAGCGGATGATCATCGGCACATGCAACCCGCTGTCATAACACCAATGAATGCCGCGCGGCTCCATGCGGCCGTTGTCGGCAAAGAACAAAATGACGGTGTCCTCCAGCGTGCCCTCCTTTTCCAACTGCGCGATCACCCGTCCCACATGCGTGTCCATCAGCGAGGTGGTGTTCAGATAGCGCGCCCATTCCTCCCGCACCACGGGATGGTCTGGATAGTAAGGCGGCGGGGTGACGTTCTCGGGCGTGGCCAGGGCGGGCAGGCGCGGGTCATCCTCGCCCACCCATTTCACCCGGTCTTTTTTCCAGCTCTCGCGGTCGTAGATGTCATACTCCGCCTCCGGCATGTTGACGACGGCGAAGAAAGGCTGCCGGTCTTTCAGCGCGCTCCAGTCGTCCGTTTCATAAATAGGGCCTTCGTTGACGAAGTTGAGGTCGAGCTTGCCGGTGCCCACCACTTCGTCCTCGATCTCCTTGATGTTCGCCGTCAGGTAACCGGCGTCGCGCAGCCGGTGCATGACGGGTCGCGCGCCCTCCGGCAGGCGGAAGTCATCGCTGCGATGGGAGCGCATGGGATGCGTGTCCGTGGTGGTCTGGTAAAAGCCGGTCATGAAAGCGGAACGGCTCGCCGCGCACACCGGCGCGGTGGAAAAGGCGCGCGTGTAGCGCACTCCTTCCGCTGCCAGCCGGTCCACGTTGGGGGTGGAAACGAGCCGCTCGCCGTAGCAGCCGAACTCGTGCTTGGCGTTCTCCGCGACGATCCAGACAATGTTAGGCCGGCGCTCCTCCGCCCCTGCGCAGAGTGGCAGCAAAGCGGCAGCCAACAGGGCGGAGCAGATTTTCATGGCAGCACCACCTCCAATTTCAAATCCCCGCCCTCCGCCGTCACGGTTGTCACCCAGTCGCTGGTGTGGCTGGGCGCTGGCTTGGACACCGTCAGCGTGCCGTCGGCGGATTCAGCGCCCGGCACGTCGGCGGCGGAGAGGCTTACGGTGATGAGATTTTCTCCCAGCACCGGACCGTTGGCGGCGTCCAGCTTGAAGCGACCGTTTCGCACCCGCGCGCTGGCCACGGGCGCGGCTTCGTCGCGCGGACGAAACACCACGAAACCCCAGCTCACCGGCGCGCCGTTGATCGTCACCGTGCCCTGCACGGCGGCGCGCTCGCTTGGTTTGAAAAAGCCGCGGTTGCGCAGCCAGTCGCGCAAGTGCCCGGCCCAGGTGCCCAGTACCGGATCGCCTTGCGAGAGGCCGACGCCGTGCGGCCCCGACTCATAGATATGCAGTTCCGCCGGCACACCGTGCTGGCGGCAGGCCAGATAAAACGCCACCGCGTTTTCCGCCGGCACGGTGGCATCTTGGTCGGTTTGAAACAGGAAGACCGGCGGCGTTTTTTCGGTGACACGTAGTTGGGTGCTAAGCTGGCGCGCCAGTTCGTCGCTGTGGTCCGGCCCCAGCAGGTTTTTGCGCGAGCCTTGATGCGCCGAGGCGTCGCTCATCGAGATGACGGGATAAACCGGCACGGCCACGTCGGGGCGTGCGCTCACTTGATCGATGTCATCCCGCGTCATGCCCGCCGGTTTTTCATCGAACAAGGTGGCCGCCATCGAGGTGAGATGGCCGCCCGCGGAAAACCCGATGATGCCGATGCGGTCCGGGTCGCGCCCGTGCTCCGCCGACTTCGCGCGCACCCAGCGGATGGCACGCTGCACGTCCAGGAGCTGCGCGGGGTAGTGATAGCCATTGGTGCCGAGCCGGTAATGCAGCACATAGGCGGAGACGCCGAGGCCGTTGAGCCAGCGCGCCACCTGCGTCCCCTCATGATCCGCCGCCAGCCCGCCGTAACCGCCGCCGGGGCAGACCACAAAGGCCGCGCCGTTCGCCGTCTTCGCGGGTGCGGGCCAGCACAAGAGGAATGGCTGATCCGCGTCCGTGTCCCCCTTGGCGCCCGGCGCGCCTTGCGGCCAGAGGGGGATTTTTTCCGGTTCGGCGGCTGCCAGCGGCAAGACGCCGAGCGCCAGGGATGCCAGGACGAGTTTGCGAAAAAAACGGGATGTCATGAAAGCGGGTGAGACGATGGGGTTATTGCAGCGCCTTCTCGATCTCCGCCGCCACTTTTTCTGCAAGGTATTTGGAGCCTTCCGGAGAGAAGTGGACGTTGGCCGGCAGTTGTACCTCCGCCAGTTTCGCTTTGGCGTGGCTGTGCAGGTCGTTGGTGGGCACGCCGGCGGCCTCCATCACTTTGGCGGCGACGGCGTTGAACTGAATGGCCTCGTCCGCGATGCGGCCGCCGGTGCCTTCGGGAACCGGGGTGGTGTTGCACCAGATCACCTTGGCGCCGGTGGCCTTGAGGCGTTCCACGATCTTCGTGAGGTTTTTTTCATACTCCGGCAGCGGCACTTGGTGACGGCTGCCGGGGGTCTTCGGGTCCGTCACCCGCTTGCCGTCCGGCCCGAAGTACACGAGATCGTGCAGGCCGAAGTTGAAATGGATCACGTCCCACTTCGAGTCCCCCAGCCAGCTATCGAGACTCTCGACGCCGCGCGAGGTCGGCCCGCAGTTGGTGGGGGGGCGGTGGACGTTGGCCTTGCCCTGGAGCAAATCCCGGACGGCGAGCGTGTAACCGATGGAAATGGAATCCCCGATGAGCAACACGCGCGGCAAGCCCGCCACATCCTCAATCGGCGCGTAGGCGGGATTGGGCGGACGCGGCGCGGCTTTTTTGGCGGAGGTGTCCGCTTGGGCGGTCAAAAAGACGGCGAAAACGCCGGACAACAGGAATGGCAGGGTGTGAAGACGCATGGCAGCTTTAAAAACAACCGCTGGGCGGTGTCTATTTCACTTTGTTTGATGGTTGATAGTAGATAGACGGGCCGCTCACTCGAACCACCGCATCAGCACGCGGATGCCGTATCCAAGAAGCGCCGTGACGGGAATGGTCATCACCCAGGCCCATAGGATGCGCTCCACGAGGCTCCATTGGATGGCGTTCCAGCGTTTGGCCGCGCCCACGCCCATGATGCTGGTGGTGATGGTGTGCGTGGTGCTCACCGGCATCCCCATCTGGCCTGTCACCGCCAGGATCGTCGCCGCTGTCGTCTCGGCGGCGAAGCCATGCACGGGTTTCATTTTCACCATCTTGTGACCCAGCGTCTTGATGATGCGCCAGCCGCCGGCGTAGGTGCCAGCCGCCATCACCAGGGCGCAGGTGGCGATGATCCAGGCCGGCATGTCGGCGGATTTGTCCGGTATTTTTAGAAAGCCCAGCCAGCCCGGCAGGCCGTCGAGGCTGCCGGCCATGGTCGCGCCGTGCAGGGTCAACATCATGATGCCCATCGTCTTTTGCGCGTCCGCCAGTCCGTGGCCGAAGCCCATGTAACCCGCGCTGACGATTTGCAGCTTGCCGAAGACCGAGTTCACCGTGTGCGGACGCCAGTTGCGGATCAGCCAGAACAGCAGCCCCATGACGGTGAACCCGATGGCGAAACCCAGCAGCGGGGAGGTGACCATGGGAATGACGACCTTGTGGTAAATGCCGTCCATCACGACTTGGCCCGTCTTGGCGTCGATCTTCTCGCGCGACCAGACCAGCACGCTCCAGTTGCTGTTCGCGCTGGCCAGCGAGGCGCCGATCAAGCCGCCGATGAGCGCGTGGCTGGAGCTGGACGGCATGCCGAACCACCACGTCAGCAGGTTCCACAAAATGCCGCTGAGCATGGCACAAAACACCGTCATCGTGGTCACCGCCATCACCGTGTCATCGACGATGCCGCTGTGGATGGTCTTGGCCACCGCCTGGCCGCAGAAGGCGCCCACGAGGTTCATGCTGGCGGCCAGCGCCAGCGCCTGGCGCGGCGTGAGCACCTTGGTGGAAACCACGGTGGCGATGGCGTTGGCGGCGTCGTGGAAGCCGTTGATGTACTCGAAGGCGAGCACCACGAACAGAACCACGAACAACAGGATCAAAGCGGTCGTCATGAGTCGCGCGGGGCCGGTCAGGTGTACTTCAGGACGATCTGCGACAGCACGTTGCCGGCGTCGCGGCAACGGTCCACCACCTTTTCCAGCAGGTCGTAGAGATCGCGCAGCATGATGACGCGCAGCGTGTCATGGCCGCCGTGGTAGAGATCCCGCAGCAGTTCCATGATGAGCTTGTCCGCCTCCCCCTCCACCTGCTGGAGTTTGGCGTTCATCTCCTTCATGCGCTCCAGGTGCAGTTTCTTGCGCAACTCCTTCACCATCGCCACCACGGTGTCCGCCGCCGTTTCGATCATGCCCATGTGGCGGGCGAATTCCGCTCCGCTCACCCGGTCCGCGCAGATCACGTAGCGTTCGGCGATTTTTTCCACCGTCTTCGGGATTTTGTACAGCGCGTTCGAGAGTTGCTCGATGTCCTCGCGCTCCAGTTCGGTCACGAAGGTCTTGCACAGCGCCTCGTTGATCTGCTCGGTGATCATCTTGTCCTTGCGGCGCACCTCCTTGAACGCCTCCAGGCTGTCCGGGGTGAAGGAGCTGTCAAAGAGTGTCTTGAGCGCCTGCACGCTGTGCCGCGCCTCCTCGGCGCTTCGCTCCAGCAAATCGTAAAAGACATCGGTCTTGCCGAAGAATTTTTGCAGGGAGATCATGATTTGGGGAGAGAGTGGGGCGGTTGTCGGGGGAGGGTATTTAGAGCGAGCCGCCTCCGGGTGTCAAAGACATGAATGTGATATCTATTTCCCGCCGTTCTAGTCATTCCATGCGTTCCCTCGTCCTGCTCCTGCTCTCCGCCACCCTCGCCGCCGCCCAGCTTCCGCTGGACTTGCCGCCCGGCACGCGTGTCTGCCTGATTGGAAACTCGCTTTTCGACCGGATGCGCGATGACGGCCAGTTCGAGGCCCTGCTGCACCAGCGTTTCCCGGAGCACAAGCTGATGGTGCGCAATCTGGCCTGGAGCGCGGACGAAGTGGCGCTGCGGCCCCGTCCGGACGGGTTTGGCGACCTCAGCCAGCACCTCGCCGAGCACCGCGCGGATGTCATTTTGGCGGCGTTCGGGTTCAACGAGTCGTTCAAAGGCGAGGCCGGGCTGGCGGAGTTCGAGACGCTGCTGCGGGCGTTTTTGATCGAGTTGAAGAGCCACCACTACAACGGCGCGAGCGCGCCGCGGATCGTGCTGGTGTCTCCCACGCCCGCCGGGAAGCCGCATGAGCATTTGAACACGCAAATCGCGCTTTACACCGAGGCGATGAAAAAGGTCGCCGAGGCGGAAGGCGTGGGTTTCGCGGATGTCCGTAGCGGCGATTGGCAATCGTCGCCCGCCGAGGCCACGACTGCCAATCGTGGCCACACCATCAACGGCGTCCACCTCAACGAACATGGTTACGCCGCCTTCGCCGAAACCCTTTTCCGCGAGCTGTTCCAGGAAACCGCCCCCGCGCTCAACGAAGCCGTCCGCGCCGCCGATGTCGAAAAGGAGAGCAAATTTTTCCAATACTACCGCCCGCTGAACTACTACTACATCAAAGGCGGCCGGGCGGAGCCGTATGGCGTGGTGAATTTTCCCGGAGAACTGGAGAAGCTGAAGCGGATGGTGGAGAACCGGGATCAAGCCATCTGGGGATCGGTCGGATCCGCCGGATCAGTCCAATCGGCAGACGACTCCAACACGCCCGCCCTCCCCATCATCACCGGCGACCGCCCCGTCAATGAATGGCATTCCCCGGCGGACGAACTCGCCGCCTTCAAGATCGATCCGCGTTTCGAGGTGAACTGCTTCGCCAGCGAGGAGGACTTTCCCGATCTCTTCAAAAAACCCATCGCCATCCGCTTCGATGCGCGCGGCCGCCTCTGGGTCAGCACCAGCACCACTTACCCGCAGATCGTGCCCGGCGAGGAACCGCAGGACCGGATTCTCATCCTGGAGGACACCGACGGCGACGGCAAAGCGGACACTTGCGAGGTATGGGCCGACAAGCTGCACATCCCGCTCAGCTTCGAGTTCGGCAACGGCGGCGTCTTTGTCTCCGACCAGCCGCATTTGACCTTCCTCAAAGACACCGATGGCGACGGCAAGGCCGACCATCGCGAAAAAATCCTCACCGGCTTCGGCACCGAGGACAGCCACCACTCGCTGCACGATTTCGTCTGGAGTCCGGAGGGCGATCTCATCTTTCGCGAGAGCATCTTCCACCACAGCCAAGTCGAGACCCCCTACGGCCCCGTGCGCGCCCGCGAGAGCAGCTTCTTCCGCTACACGCCCGCCACCGGCAGGCTGCTCGCCTTCGGCGGTTACATGAGCACGAACCCCTGGGGCATCACTTTCGATGACTGGGGTTTCCACGTCGGCAGCCATCCCGTCTTCGCCAGCGCTGTCCATGCGTTGAACGCGCCTTATCCGCAGATTCACGTCCCAGCCGGCAGTTACTTCCCCGCCTACAGCGGCACCTGCGGCCAGGAATTTCTCAGCAGCAGCCATTGGCCCGATGAACTACGCAAGAGCCACTTCATGCGCGTCCGCTACAAGCCCACCAACGAGGTGGAACTGCACGAGTGGGTGGAGCACGACACGCACTTCGAGGAAAAGAAAGCCGGCATCGTCTTCCAGTCCACCGACCTCAGCTTCATCCCCGTCGATATCCAGCAAGGCCCCGACGGCGCGATGTACGTCGCTGACTGGTACAACCCCGTCAAAGGTCACATGCAATACTCCCTGCGCGACACCCGGCGTGACAAAAAGTCCGGCCGCATCTGGCGCATCACCGCCAAAGACAGGCCGCTGGAGGAAGCCCCGAAGATCGCCGGGGCGGGCATTCCCGAACTGCTGGAACTGTTGAAGAACGAGAACTACCGGACAAGGTATCGGGCGAAGGTGGAGTTGAGGGAGAAGGATGCGGAGAAAATCCTCTCGGCGCTTGATGGGTGGAAAACCGCGGGCGCATCGAACGAGAACCACGCCGCAGTCGAAAAGTTATGGCTCTATCGTTTTTTGACAGCCTCTGAGTATGGTCGCAGCATTGACGCGATCGCCCATCCCCGGCTGACCCGTTCACTCAGCGAAAACAAAGATCCAAGAATAAGAGCGTCTGTGGCTCGTGGCCTTCGTTGGCTCAATGGCGAGTGGCATCATGATTCATGGGATGGCACGAAGTCACAGCGACTGTCCACTCGAAATGCTGGCCTCCGCATCGCCACCAACGACCCCAGCGGCCTCGTCCGCCTCGAAGCCGCCATCGCCGCCAGTTACATCGGCACGCCAGAGGCGCTGGAGGCCGCGCTCGACCTGTTGAAGCATCCGATGGACAGCTACCTCACCTACGCGCTGCGCACCGCGCTGGACAGCCACACGCTGCAGCCGCTTTGGAAGGGCAACGCCGACTTCATGAGCAAGCATCCCGAACTGGAAAAATTTCTCCAAGACAGCGAGCCGAAGAAATCCGCGGTCATGGCAAAACGGAAACAGGCCGAAAAACCCGATCCCTTCGACCAACAGCCCGGCCTGAAAACCGTCGTCATCAAGGCCATCCCCGAGCGCCTGCTCTTCGACGTGCGCGAGTTCCAGGTCAAGGCCGGCATGCCGGTGAAGCTGGTCTTTGAAAACCCCGACGTCACCCCGCACAACCTCCTCATCGTCCAGCCCGGCGCCGCCGATGAAGTCGGCCTCGCCGGCAACGAAATGGCCAAGCTGACCGATGGCATGGCGCGGCATTTCATTCCCGACTCGCCGAAAATCCTGCACAAGACCAAGCTCCTAAACCAAGGCGAAAGCGAGATCCTGCGGTTCCACGCGCCCAAGACGCCCGGCAGCTATCCCTACATCTGCACCTTCCCCGGCCACTGGCTCGTGATGAAGGGCGAGATGGTGGTGGAATAGGAACCGTGGGGCGAGCCGCCTTGGACACGGAGCGCGGGCGCCCTCGCCCGCTGTTGCAGGCGCCCTCGCCTGCAACCCGTCATGGCTGGCGCAGCCACTCGATAAAAGAGTGACGCTGCGCGTGGGGGAACGGGCAAGAGGCGGGGGCGTCTCTTGCGACGGGCGAGGGCGCCCGTGCTCCTTCCCGGTCACGCCAGCGGCGCGCCGAGCTTTTTGAGCATGGCTTCCAGCTCGCGACCGTAGCGCACGTAGCTGTCGTACTGCTCCTTCGCCTTCGTCTCGGGGTCGAGGTCATCCGCCGCGCCGGCGCCGTGGAAGACGACGGCGACGTGGGGCTCGATGCTGATGTAGCCTTCGTAACCGCTGTCCACGAGATCCTTCATGATGCGCTCCGTCTGGCCCTCGCCCTCGCCGGGGTAGGTGTAGTCGGCGTCGTTTTTGGCGGGGTTCCAGCGGCCGTCCTTGACGTGGACGTGGACGATGTGCGGGCGCACGGCTTGATAAAAAGCCCAGGAGTCCTGCATCTTGCCGGGGTAGTCTCGGTCCTGGTTGAAGACGGGGTTGCCGGTGTCATACACCCACTTGAGGCCGGGCACGTTTTCCAGCAGCTTGAGCGCGTGGCTGACGCTCATGCCGCCGTAGTTCATGCAGTTTTCATGGACCACGGTGAGGCCGGCGTCGGCGAAGCGCTTGTTGATCTCCCGCATCCGGCGGAAGCGCTCCTCTTCAAACTGGTCCGGCAGGTCGTTGCCGTTTTCGTCCTTGCGGATGGCGTAGCTCATGACGCGGATGAGCTTGGAGCCGAGCTTCTGCATGCGCGGGATGGCGCGGGCGATCTCGGCCTCGGTGATGGAAAAATCGTCCTCGATTTTGTGCGCCCAGTTGGCGATGATGGAGCCGAAGCCGCACACGCCCATGTTGGCGGCGGCGAGGATTTCGCAGGCTTTGTCAAAAGCGGCCTCCGGCACCTCGTGGAGGTTGCCCTTGACGCCATCGACCTCGATGATCCGGGATTCGATGCTGTCCCAGCCGAGTTCCTGGTGAGCCTTGATTTGCACGTCCATGGACGCGCCCGCTTCGTCTGCGATGCCGGTGAGTTTGATCATGGTGGTGGGTAGGGGTCGGGTCGCCACCATTTAACCCGTGGGCGGCGGGGTCAAGGAGGAATCGGGCCGCGACACGCCCGATGCCCCGTTTCCAGCGCGTTTTTTCACGGGATTTGCAAAAGATCAAATCCAGGCTGGACGGACGCGCGCTTTTGTCATTAGTGTCTCTGTTAGCCAAAATCATGCGCATTCTGTCAAAAGTCCTGTGGTTCCTCGCCTTCCTGGCGGCCACTTTCTGCTGGATGGTGCTCTTCGAGCACGGATTCAGTGCGAAAGGGTTCTCCGAAGGGGTGCGGGTAGAGTTGCGGGAATTGATGGAACGGGTGACGGGCGGCCAGAAAGCCGCCGCGCCGGACGAGCCGGAGCCGGATGCTCCGGACACCGGCTCCGCTGCCGAAACCCCGCCGCCACCCGGCGCTTGACCCCAGGCCGTACTCCGATTATCACGGAACCCCCTCCCAAGCATTATGATCGTACAAGAAACCGAACTCGACCCGAAGTTTCAAAACCTCTGGAAAAAAGCCCTGCTGTCCTTCGAGCAGCGCAACTGGGGTTATGTCGTGAACCTGACGCTGCCCATCGTGAAAGCGGAGCCGGGCTTCCTGGATGGCCGCCGCCTGCTGCGCCGCGCCGAGGGCGAGAGGTCGAAGGAGGCCGGCAAGAAGCTTTTCGGCTTCAGCACCGGCGGTTTGTTCAAGGGCGGCTCCAAAAAAGACCCGATCGAGCAGATCGCCGACCTGGAAGAGAACGTCTTCCAAAACGATCCCTTCAGCATGAGCGCCAACCAGCAGCTCTACGATCTGGCCATGCGCATGCATTTCCCGCATCTGGCCTCCTTCGCGCTTGAGACCATCAAGCAGGGCCATCCGCAGAACACCAAGATCATGCACAAGCTGGCGGATCACTACATGGCGCATGAGGAGCCGGAAAAAGCCGGCGACACCTACCGCTCCATCCTCAAGGTCGATCCGCGCGACATGGCGGCCATCAAGGGCGAAAAAGACGCCGCCGCCCGCATGTCCATCATCCGCCAGGGCTGGGGCCAGGACGGCGACTTCCGCAAGGCGATGAAAAACGCCGACGAAGCCGCCGAGCTGGAGATGAGCAACAAGCAGGGCATGACCCGCGAGCAGATGGAGGCGCTGCTGGCCAAGACCATCGACCAATACAACCAGGACCAGACCAACATCAACTACGTCAAGCGCATGGCCGACCTCTACGAGCGGCTCGACGACCTCGAAAACGCGAAGGCGTTCTACGACTACGCGCTGACCCTGAACACCGGCGACGTGGCCTTGCAGCGCAAGACCGAACTGATCCGCGATGTCATCAAGGATCGCGAGATCGCCCGCATGGAAGCGGAGATCGAGACCGACCCGGACGCGCCGGACATCGAGGAAAAACGCGCGCGCATCACCGATATCCGGCGGGAGCGCGGCGCGGTGGTCATCAACGAAGCCAAGGCCCGCGTCGAGCGCAACCCGACCGACAAACAACTCCGCTACGACCTCGGCCAAGCCTACTTCCAAGCCGGCATGTTCACGGAAGCCATCCCGGAACTGCAGCAGGCGAAGTCCAACCCCCACATCCGCACCAAGGCCATGCTCATGCTTGGCCGCTGCTTCGAGCGCAAGAACATGAACGACTTGGCGAAGAGCGCGTTCGCGGATGCGCTCAAGGAGCTGCCGATCATGGACGCCACCAAAAAGGAAGTGCTCTACGAACTGGCGATGGTCTGCGAGAAACTCGGCGACCGCGACGGCTATCTCGAGTCGCTCAAGGAAATCTACAACGCGGACTACGGCTATCGCGACGTGGCGCAGCGGGTGGAAAGCTCCTACGCTTGAGGAGGCTTGGCTCATCCGGGAAGTGGGTGAGCGCCTCTTTCAAGTTGAGAGCAGAGCAAGCGGAGCAGGACGAAGACTTTGGACTGCGCGCAGCCCTGCTGCCGCTTTCCCGCAGCCAGCCCTGCTGGCAAGGCGTGCGGGGGGAAGCCGTTCGTGTTGGCGGGAGTCCACCCCCGGCAGCAGGGCTGCCATCCCGCCAAAGCGGCAACAGGGTTGCCGCAGTCCAAGGAGCCGCACCCCCGGCTCAAGCCCTCCATTTCTCGTGCATGCACTTCCCCGCTGAACCGGAAACTCACAGCGTCGCCAGCGCGGCGGCCACGGTCTCCGCGGTCTGCTCCAGATCCTCCCGCGTGTGCGCCAGCGAGATGAACCCGGTTTCGAACTGTGAGGGCGCGAAGTACACGCCCTTGTCCAGGCAGAACTGGAAGAAGCGGCGGAAGGCGTCGAGGTCGGCGGTTTTGGCGTCCTGGAGGCTGTGGACTTCTTTTTCCGTGAAGAAAAGGCAGAACATGCTGCCGCGCCGGTACCAGCGATAACCGAGACCCTTGGCGCGCAGGACGTCGAGCACGGCGGTTTCCATGATCTGCCCCAGCTCCTCCAGCCGGTCGTAGCCTTTTTGTTTTTCCATCTCCCTGAGCTGCGCCAAGCCGGCGGCCATGGCCACCGGATTGCCGGAGAGAGTGCCGGCCTGATAAACGGGGCCGTCCGGGGCGAGCTGGTCCATGATGTCCGCCCGCCCGCCGAACGCGCCCACCGGCAGCCCGCCGCCGATGACTTTGCCCAGGCAGGTGAGGTCGGGCGTGATGCCCTCGATCTCCTGCACGCCGCCCTTGGCCAGCCGGAAGCCGGTCATCACCTCGTCAAAGATCAGCAGCGCGCCGTGGCGCGCGGTGAGGTCGCGGAGCTGTTGGAGAAAACCGGGCCGCGGCAGGATGAGGCCCGCGTTCGCCGGATAAGGTTCGACGATGACCGCCGCGATCTCGCCGCCGCGCTTTTCAAACAGTTTCTCCAGCGCGGCGGGATCGTTGAACGGCAGGATGGCCGTCAGTTCCGCGAAGGCGCGCGGCACCCCGGCGCTGTCCGGCCGGCCGTGCGTGAGAGCGCCGCTGCCAGCGGCGACGAGCAGGGAATCAACGTGGCCGTGGTAGCAGCCCTCGAATTTCACGATAACATCCCGCCCGGTGAAGCCGCGCGCCAGCCGGATGGCGGACATGGTGGCCTCCGTGCCGCTGTTGACCATGCGGACTTTTTCGATGGAAGGCACCCATTCGCAGATCGTGCGCGCCATGTCCACTTCGTAAGGGTTCGGGATGCCGAAGCTGACGCCTTCCTTGGCGGCATTGTGAATGGCCTCCAGCACCACCTGCGGCGCGTGGCCGAGGATGGCCGGGCCCCAGGTGCCGACGTAATCGATCATGTCCCGGCCATCCACGTCCTGAATGCGGGCGCCCTTGGCGCGGCGGACGAAGAAAGGCTCGCCGCCGACGTTGCGGAAGGCGCGCACGGGACTGTTGACGCCGCCGGGGATGAATTGTTTGGCGGTGGCGAAGAGTTTTTGGGAAAGAGGGCCGGAGGTCATGGTGGGAGGACAATGTTCTCGAAAATCCGGAATCCGAAATCCGAAAATTCACACAATGATGAGCAGAGCGCAAAGTGCAGGGCGGAAAAGCACCCC
>CAZNKC010000120.1:0-1426 GCA_964573315.1 uncultured Verrucomicrobiaceae bacterium
GGTGAACCAGGGCAAGGATTTCCCGCCGGTACGGGCCGGGGAATCGGCGGGCATGCATGCCATCGGCCAAGCCGCGCAGGCGGCAGTGGACGCCCCCGTCCCCCCGCTCACCGCCTACCGTTTGTCCGACGACTTCACCGACCCCGCTTACAATTTGTATCTGAGCGATCCGGTGGTGATGATTCGCGAAAAGGCGACGCCGTCCGAGTTGAACGCGTTGCGCAACGAGCGGCTCCGCGTCATTCTCTGGAGCGAAGCCCAGGTGCGGGCCACGATTGACATCACCGCCACGGGGCCGATGGCCGATTACGCGACGGAGTTGGATGGCTTTGCCGGCAGGTATCGTCCCAAGGTGGCGGCGCTGGCCTCGACGCTGCCCGGCGGCTTCATCCCCGGCAGCACGCCGCCGCCCATCGGCGGTGGGTTTGCCGTGCCGGGCACCTTCGGCGTCATCGACGCCGCCAGCGGCGAGTTCCGCCACACCACGGCGGATATGGAACTGCCCAGCCGCAGGATGCCGATCGTCTTTGAGCGCACCGCCACCAACCATGCCTTGGTCAGCAGCGGCTTCGGGCGCGGCTGGGATTTCAATTACAACCAGCGTGCCATCGAATTGAAACCCGAACTCGTTCCGCCGGGACAGCGCGTGCCCATCACCGAAAAAGGCGGCACGGGCAAGGACCTCGTCGCGGCATCGCTCGACATCATCCTCAGCGACGGCGCGGGCAACGCCATTCTGTTTGAAAACAAAGGCAAGACCGCGCCCACCGGCGTGGACAACGACCCCTTGCTGAACCAAATCGGCTGGCTCGGCGCGGGTGGCGATTTCTATCTTCCCGCCGCGGAGCAAAAAGGCATCTTCGATCTCATGTATCGCTTCCCCAGCGGCGAGATGGCGCGGCTCACGCCGGACGGCGCGCTGTTCCGCTACCGCAAAGACGGGCGGCTGGTCAAGGTGGAGGATCGTTACCCGGACAACCATCACCTGCTCGACTACAACGAAGACGGCGAGTTGATTCGCATCCGCGATGCGTCAGTCACCGACGGACGCTCGATCCGCATCGGTTACTTCAGGAAAAGCGGCGGCGGGAACCGCTTCGACTCCGCCGTGGACAAGGCTGCGGCGCGGGACAATCACGCCAACAAAATCTGCACCCTGCTCGACTTCGCCGGGCGGCGCGTGGATTTCGAGTACGACGACAACGGGATGCTCGTGCGCCGCCTTGGCGTCGAGGTCGCGGGTGAGAACAACGGCTTCTCCGGGCGGCAGCGGACGACCTATCAAATCCACCCGCAGACGCACGCCTACGTCGGCGTAATCGCGGGCACCGGCGCCCACGGCGGCGCTGGCGGCGGCGGCGCGGGTACGCCGCTGACGGTGGCGACGACCGCCGCCAACGCGCGCAATGAATCGGTGGCCAATGGC
>CAZNKC010000120.1:1436-15438 GCA_964573315.1 uncultured Verrucomicrobiaceae bacterium
CAATGGCGCCAGCGGGGCCAGCGGAGCGGTCAGCATCGCCGTGCCGCCGAATCGCAGCGCCGCCAACGTGGCGGACGGCGCGACGACTACAGGACATGCCGACGGCTCCAGCGTCTCGACGAGCTTCGATGCCAACGGCTATCCCGCCAGCGTCACCATGAGCGGGCCGGACGCGGCTCCGGCCACGCATCAGACCACGCACAATGAGCGCGGCTTGGTGGCGTCCATCGTGTTTCCGGAAGGCAACTCGGTCACTTACGAATATGAGCCGGACAGCGCGCCGTTCCGCGCCCGCGCCAATGTGATCAAGACCACGCGCGCTCCCGGCCCGCGCGGCGGCGAGACGCTGGTTTCCGAGGCGGCCTACGACCACCGCTACAATCTGCCCGCCGGGCAACAGAAGGACTTCGACGGCAACACGTTCACCCTCACCCTGCGCGGCGATGGACGCGACGTGCAGACCACGCAGTATGCCAAGGCCGGCACGTACAGCATCACTCGCAACGACTTCGGACAGGTGATCTCGGAAACCACGGTGGAAGGCATCACCACCGGCATCGCTTATGACAGCGGCACCGGATACATCACCAGCGCCACGATTGGCGGCGTGATTGCCACCGGCTTCGGCTACGACGGCAGCATCGCCGCCAAGCTCGGCGCGCCCACTTCCATCACCCTGCCGCGCGGCGCGGGCATCACCATGGAATACGACGCGCGGCTCCAGCGCACCCGCTTGACGCGCGGCAGCCGCGATGAGCGCTTCGGATACGATGAGAACGGCAACTTGATTTTTGCCTCCCGCTCGCTAGGCGACGGCGCGCCGTTCATCGAGGAGCGCGAGTATTCGCAGATCAACTTCCTCAACAAAGTCACCCTGCGCGGCGTGGAAACCGCGGGCGGCGGCGCCGATCTGGCAACCACGTTCACGCCGGACAATGTGTTCCGGGTCAAAACCATGACATTGCCCGGCGGCGAGACGCGCACGTTCGAATACGACCACCTCGGCCAGGTGAAAAAGCTGGAGATCGGCGCTTACAAGGAAGAGTATGGCCGCGATCTGCACGGCAACCTGACCTCGCTCAAGAAAGGCGAGGACGTCGTGCAGGAACTTGTTTATGACGGCCATGACCGGCCCTTTTTCCTCCGCAACAAGACCGGCGCGGGCGGCGACGAAGTGACTCAGCTCACCTATTTCGGCAGCGGCGAATTGAAATCCCGAACGGTCAGCGGCCCGGTGGGCGGCGTGGTTTCCGAAACGGTGGTGGCGGACGTGGACGAACTCGGGCGGCCGCTTTCGGTGGAGGCCAAGGGCACGCAGGCGAATGCCCTCATCACCACCTCCTACACCGCCAACGGCGGCCGCACGGTGACCGCCACCGGGCCGGTGGACACCTTCACCTCCACCCACGACGCCGCGGGCAGGCTGGTGTCGCAGTCCAGCTCCCTGCGCAGCGTCGCGCTCACGCCGGACGCCAACGGCAACGTCACCCGCGTCGAAACCGCTGAGGACGGCGTCACCTACACCGTGGACATGGCGTATGACGAGCTTGACTACTTGACGCGTACTTCCGACCCGTTGGGAACCCTTCTGGAGTCCGGCTCCCTGCGCCACGACGGCCTGCCGCGCAGCGTGACCGACGGGCGCGGCAACAGCATCACCAAATCCTACTCGCGCCTGGGCGAGTTGTTGTCCCTGGACAAGCCGGAGCAAATCCGCTTCGCCTACACCTACAATGCAAACCGCCAGCCGGCCTCGGTGCGGGACCGCGGCGGCGCGGGCAACACCACGGCCTACGCCGACGGCACGCTGCGGCCCACCGGCACGACGTGGCGCGACGGCAGCAGCACCAGCTTCAACAATCCGGATGGCCGCAACCTGCCCACCAGCATCACCATCCCCGGCGGCAGCATCACGGCGAGCTACGATTTGCAGGGGCGGCCTCTGTCACTGAACACCACTTACAGCGGCGGCAGCTACCGCCTGCAAAATGCGACGTACGACGCCATGAACCGCCTGCGCAGCGCCGCTTATGGCAGCAGCGGCCAGCACAGCCTCGCCCACACCTATGACAAGCTCGGCCCGCTCACCTCCAGCACCTACACCGAGCCGGGCGGACCTTACACCATCAGCAGCACCATCCGCGCCGACGGCGCGCGGCTGACGCTGGTCTATCCCTCCGGCGTCACCGTGACCGAAACCCGGCAGAACAGCGGCCGGCTCAGCAAGGTGGAGGTCGGCGGCGCGGCGGTGTGGGAAGCCACCGCTTTTGCCGGCGCCGACCAGCCCGCCATAGTCCGGCACGGCGCGAACATCACCGAGACCAACCTCTACGATGCCCGCCGCCGCCTGCTCGCTCGGCGCTTCACCGGCCCGGGCAACACGCTGCTGGAGGACTTGCGTTTTACGTACGACGCCACGGACAATGTGACCGCCCGCCAAGCCATCGCCGGCGGCGGCCGCGCCGACCTGTTCTCCTATGACAACGCCAACCGCCTCGTCCGCGCCGAATACGGCGCGCGCCCGGTGTTCCAGGGCGCGAACCGCGGCAATCCCGTGGGACTTGATGGCGGAGCGGGTTTCGCGCCCGGCTGGGTGGCGCGCGCGTTCGGCTATGACAGCGGCGGGCTGGACCTGTTGCAGGGTGGCGTCCTCGCCAATCCTGACAACCTGCCGCCGCAAACCGGCGCGCCCTCTGCGCTGGCCGCGCCGCATTTCGCGGCCACTTTCGGCGGCCATGACAGCTTCCTGTTCCCGAACACCGTGGATGGTTTCAATCGCGGCGCGCCCGATGCGCTGGGCAATACCGCGCGCACGCAGTTGCTCGCGCGGCCCGTAGCCGGCGCGCCGCAGGTGGTCATCGCCGATCTAACTTACAACGCCCATTCCAACCTCATCCGCATCCAGCGCGGCGATGGCGTGCTCATCGAGAACCAGTACCGGCCCGACAAGCTGCTGCATCATCGCAAAGTCACCGGCGGCCCCGCGCCCGGCGAGCGCGCCCTGGTCTGGCATGAGGGCCGTTTGCTGGAGGAGTATGACCTGACATCCGGCAGCACCTTGGTGGCGCGTTATTACTACGCGCTCGACGATCCGCCCGTGGCCGCGGACTTGCTCCAGGGCGACGGCACGTTTTTGCGCGTGCATTATTTGTGGGATCAAGTGTTGTCCGTCGCGGCGGTGGCGAATGAGGCCGGCCAGATCATCGAGCGCATGCGTTACGACGCCTGGGGCCAGCCCGTCATCACCGTGCGTGACGAAGCCGCGCCGCGCGTCGCCGAGGTGCGCCGGGACGGCGACGATTTGCTCGTCGTGATGTCCGAGCCGGTGCTGCCGCCTCTGGACGCGCCCGCCGGCGTCGAGCTCGCGCCCAACAACGCCAACGCGTCCTCGCAAGCCTTCCGCCTGCTCGTCGGCGGCAACGAGCAGGCGCCGCAGGTGGTGTTTGAGGAAAACCTTCCCGGCCAGCCCTTCGGCAGCGCCTTCCGCCTCACCCCGGCGGGCGCGCTCTCCGGCAGCGTGACCCTGCGCGTGCTGCCCGGCACACTGGTGGATGCCTGGAACAATCCCGCCGCCGGTGAGGACATCAGTTTCACCTTCACCGCCGGGCCGTTGCTCGCCAGCGGCAGCGTCGCGTCCGGCGCCACCGCGCCCGCCGCTGTGCCGCGCAGCCAGATCGGCAACCCCTGGCTTTGGCAGGGCCAATGGTTCGATTACGACGCCGGGTTGACCTACATGCGGGCGCGGCACTACGACCCAAGCGCCGGCCACTTCCTCCAACGCGATCCCGAGCAGTACGAGGACAGCGTGAACCTCTACGCGGGACTGAGAAACAACCCGGTTTCGCTGCGTGATCCCACCGGATTGCGGATATGGGATATCTTTCGCAAGGCGCGCAGTGTGGACGCCGCGAGTGGCGCGGGCAAGGCCTTCGCCACGAAACGGGGTCTGACGGACATTGAGATGCAAGCCATCGTCAACGTGCTTGGCCGCCGGCTCGACCAAGGCGAGGAAGTCCGCCTCTCCATTCGCGCTTTTGGGGAAAAGGCGAACGCCCGGCGCAAGCTGGCGGAGCAAGGCGTTCAAGCCAAACCGAGCGTGGTTTCTGACAAAACCGGCAAGGACGCGGCGATTCGGTTCACCGAAGCCGGGACAGGCAGGAAGCGTGAAATCGCATCCGATCTGGATGCGCTGCACCTGGAAATCAATGGCCGCATGGCGACCCATGCCGAGAGCATGAAGCTCTTTGGCGAGATCAACAGGGAGGTGTTGAATCTCAAGAGCAAGCTGGGCAAACCGGCTTGGCCGCCGTTCCAGCACGGCGCGCATACCGGCATCGTGCATGTTTATTCACCCACGCATTCGAAAAAATTCACCGCATCAACCATGAAGCTCTCGGATGCGGCTGACGGAGCCGTCCGGACGGGTGAACTCAAGCATCAAGCGAAATACATCGATGATGGATTCCTCTCCAAAGTGGGCCATCCCGGCGACAGCTTTACCTTCAAGAGTTCCAAGAGCGGCGGCATTGAGGCCTACGACACGCCCAAGTGGCAGACGACGCAGGATATTCAGACCGCCGAGAAGATTTTGATGAAACACCAAATGGATCATGGACTCCAGCCGGTGGGCTTCGGCGAGAGCTGGCATCAGTGGAAGAAATAAACATGATGAAACCGAACTCATGGCGACTCTCTTTGAAGCGGCTCTTTTCGAGCCGGGGGCAGCCTGCCGCCCAAGCCACATCCCCAGAGGGCGGGATTGGATTCCCGCCCATTTTTCCGCGGACGGAGGCGGCGCGGAGCCTTTGGACTGCGCGCAGCCCTGCTGCCGCTTTGGGGGGCGGCGGGCAGCTTTGCTGCCGGGGCGGGGAAGCCGCTTTGGTTTGCGGGCGGCATTTTTCATTCAACCGCACGTCCCGTGTCGGTGGCGCGTTGGCGTCCAGCAGGGCTGGACGCCGGAAAGCGGCAGCGGGCTGCCGCAGTCCATGGATCGTGCTCGCCGCTTTCCTTTCCCTCCTTCTCCCCCTCTCCCCGCTCCCCGCCCAGACCGCGCCGCTCACCACGCTCGACTACAAAATCACCGGCCAGATCATGCAGGTGACGCCGGCGGTGCTGTCGGTGCCGAAGGGGATTCCGGGGTCGGTGGGGATTGCGATTGCGGGGGACATTCCCGCCGGGGCGTTTGTGGAGGCGGTGCTGCGCGGGCCGTCGTTTCCGGCGCGGCGGCTGGTGGGGCTGCCGAATCAGGCGCTGATGCTGCCGCCGCTCAATCTGGTGGGCGACTACTCGCTGGACGGCATCCGGCTGGTGTCGGCGGGCGGTGACACACTGCTGGAAGGCACGCCGAACACGGTGCCGGTGCGGGTGTTCGAGGAGTTGCTGGTGTCGCGCGTGACGTCGCGGCCCTTGTCGCTGGAGGAGATCGAACAACGCGGCATCACCATCGATGACACGAATTTCCGCGCGGTGGAGTTCGAGGTGGGGTTTGTGGTGGATGGAGTCACGTTCCCGGTGAAGTTCCCGGTGATCGCGCCGAGTTTCAAGCAGACCACGGAAATCATTCCGGCGGCGGAACTGGAGGAGCGGCTGGCGCAGGTGGAGGCGTTCAACAACGAGATCAGCCAGACGGTGGGGTTGCCGCCGGAGTTGGAGCGGGTGATGCCGGACATCCAGGTGAAGGGAATCAACATGCAGTTCGGCAGCGGCGGGGACGAGGGTGATCTGGCCTTGTCCATCCCGCCGATCCCGGCGCTGATGGTGATTCCGGGGAACATCGGCTTTTTGAACCAGTTTTTCAGCGTGATGATTTTCACCGAGAACGCGGCGCCGGCGGGCAGCGGGCTGAGCGTGCATTCGCTGACGGCGGAGTTGATTCTGCCGGCCGGGCCGGACCTCGTGCGCGGCACCTATGAAGCGCCGGGAGACGATCCGTTGCGTTTCGCGCGGGTGGACGGGGAGGCGCGGCCCATCGTGCCGGTGCGGCAGGCGGGGCCGGATGGCAAACCGGGCACCGCCGACGACATCGACCGCCTGCAACCGGGCCAGACCGGCCAGGGCGAGCTGCTGGTGGAGGGCCTGCAAGAGGGGCTGCATGTCATGGAGCTGGCGCTCAAGGCGAAGCTGGACGGGCTGGCGGCGGGCACGGTCGATATCACCGGCAAGGCGGCGGGCAGCATCCTGGTGCGCAACCCGAAGTTCAGCATGGCCTTCACCCATCCGCGCACGGTGCGCTCCGGCGAGCCGTATGAGGCGCTGGTGACGATTCTCAACACTTCCTCCACGGTGGCCAACTTGGTGAGCGTGGAATTGAACGCGAACAACATCAGCGGCGGCGTCCTGGAAAGCGCCAGCCGGGTGGAGCTGGGCACGATCGCTCCCGGCGAGACCAAATCGGCCAGCTTCCGCATTCGCGCGCAGAAGACCGGGGCCATTACCTTTTCCAACCTGACCACCAGCGACGATTCGTTGATCGGACGCTTCCGTTTGAAAACCGGGGTCGATGAGCGCGGGGTGGCGCTGAACCCGGACACGCTGCTGCTGCCGGACTTCATTGACACCCTGCCGCCGGGCGTGCTGGCGGCGGCGCAGCGGGTGCTGGGGCAGGCGCTGAGCACGAACACGGCGGGGCAACTGCCGCCGGGCGTGTTGAAGGTGTCGAAGCGGCTGGTGCAGACCCGCACGATCATGAAGGACGACGGCAGCATTGAGCGCAAGGGCGAGGGGACGCGCATCATGGAGCTGCTGGAGGCCGCGCAACGCCTGCGCTACGGCGAGCCGCTGGCGCGCGTGCTGCCGGACTTGCTGCTGGACTGGCAGGGCGCGCGCGATTTTGACGCGGGCTGGGATCAAATCCTGCGCGAGACGGACGCGGGCCGGGAATGGCGGGAGGCGCTGATGCTGGCGATGGAGGAGGCGGACGCGCAGCCGGATCACGCGGTGACGCGGCTGGTGGATCGCGGCGCGGATCTGGCCGGGCGCGGCGAGTCCTGGCTGCTGGCGGCCTCGGATCGCGGCGGGGTGGACGTGAGTTATCAGTTGGGGGAAAAGAGCGCGGACGGGCTGCGCAGCGCGGCGGCGAAGACGGCGGTGTATGCCGGCGCGGACGGCGACTGGCTGGCGGCGGCGCAGCCGGGCGTGGTGAAGTGGAAAGTGCTGGAGGCGGTGGCGGGCGAGGCGCAGTTCAGCGTGCAGATCATCCGCGACGACGGCACCGCGCGCGAGTTGTTGTGGCGCATCGACGACCTGCCCGCCGGAGCGGTGGTGCTTTTCGATCCGAACGCGGGTGGCGAGCTGGCGCAGGTGGATGAAAACGGCGACGGCGTGGCGGAGCGCAGCGTGGCGGCCACGGGCACCGACTTCACCGAGTTGCCGCCGGAGGTGCTGGTGGTGATGCAGGATCCGGAGGTGCATGTGGCGCGCCCCACCAAACCCTGCCCGAATCCCACCACGACCAACGACCGCGACGAGACGGTGTTGATCAAAAACTACGCCAACATCCTGGCCGTGCTGTTCAGCAAGCCGATGACGCAGGACACGGCGAATGTGCCGGAAGCCTATCGCTTGGAGAACGGCAACGAGGCGGCTTTTGTAAAAATGCAGCCGGGCGGACGCGTCGCGCTCATCACCATGCGCGGCCCGGTGGGCGCGCTGATCCCGCGCACGCTGACCGTGACGGGCGAGGTGACGGACGCGCGCGGCAACGCGATGGCGCCCGTTCCCATGCCGGTGATCTCGCGCCTGTTCGAGGGCGTGACCGTGAAGGGCCGCGTCATCCGCGCCGACGGCTCCTTTGCCGCGAACGTGCCGGTGACGCTGACTTATGACGACTCCGTGGAGGGCCTGTTCGGCTGCGTCCCTTGGACGCGCCGCATGGCGCAGGTGCGCACCGACGAAAACGGCGGCTTTGATTTCGACTTCGTCATCGGCGGCATCCCCTACACGATCTCCACCACCGACACCTCCGGGTTGTCGGAGGAAGCCATCGCGCTCATCCTGCAAGGCTCGGTGAAGGGCGAGGTGGACGCGCAAAAACTGACCGAGCTGGCAGCCATGCCGCAGCATCAAAACACGCTGCTGGCCGAGTTCGCGACGGGCGGGATGCCGGCGGCCATCGCCAAGGCCGAGGGTCTGGATCGCGCGCTGGTGAGCGACAACGCGGGGCCGGATCGTTTCGCAAGCGAGTCGGTTTATGCGCTGCGCTTTCGCGGCCGCGGCACGGTGATCGGGCAAGTGGTACTGGCGGACGGGGAGACGCCGGTGGCGGGTGCGGCGGTGAATTTGTTCCCCGATGTTAACTCGCGCGAGCTGGGGCGCGGCATTCACACGGATGCCGCCGGACGCTTCGCTTTTCAAGGCGTGCCGCTGGGGCCGTTCAGCATCGAGGCCTTCACCAGCACCGGGCTGACGCGCACGGTCTCCGGCCTCCTCGGCAGCACGGGCGGCACGGTGGAAATGATTATCAGCCTGGGCGCGACGCCGCCGGCGTATGCGGACTGGCAGGGGCGGGTCACGGAGACGGACGGCTCGCCGGTGGCGGGCGCGCCGGTCTATGTGGGGCAGTTTGCGTCGGGCGGCAATTTTTCGGCGTTCGGCCAGACCACGGCGAATGAGGCGGGTTACTGGCGCATCGAGCGCGTGCCCGTGGGATTCTACACGGCGCTGGCGATGTCGCTGGACGGCAAGCGCAAAGGCACGCGCGGCCCGCTCACCGCGACGCCGGATGTGACGATGACGGCGAACATCGTGCTGCAATCGCGCGCGGTGGTGGAGGGCGTGGTGCAGTTCGCCAACGGTGATCCGGTGGAGGGCGCCATCGTGGGCGGCGGCGACCGGCTGGTGACCACGGACGCCTTGGGTCGCTTCACCTTGCCGGGCGTGCCGACCGGCAACGGCCAGATCAGCGCCGGGTTCGTGGCGGTGCCCGGGCATCCCGATCCGCGCAAGCAGCTCACCCGGCTGGGCAGCACGCGCCTGAATGTGCAGGCCGGGGAAAACTTCGCCGTCATCCGTTTCGACGCGGTGGGGCGCATCATCGGCACGGTGCGCGACGACGCCGGCCAGCCGGTGCCGAACGTCAATGTGGCGCTGCCGTTTCCGTTCGCCGATCTGCCGTTCTTTTTATGGGTGAAGGCGGACGCGCAGGGGCATTACGAGTTTCCCGGCTTGGCGTTGTCCGGCCCGATTCAAGGCGCCTACGACGTGAGCGCGCCTTCGCCGCCGGCGGAGGAGCCGTTCGACGGCGAGGGCGCGGCGGCGAAGCTCAAGAACGCCAGCGAGGAAGAGGTGGCGGCGATCATCGGCGCGGCCTTCTCGGCCTTCTCCGGCGTCAACAATCCCCTGCTCACCGGCGGCGCGCCGTTCAATCCGAACGTGTTCGGCTTCAAGAAAAACGTGCGGCTGGATTTCGACGGCGAGACCGAGGTGGCGGACATCACCTATCTCGGTCCCTCGCTCATCAGCGGCACGGTGAAAAACGGCCAGGGCGTGCCCATCGGCGCGCGCGTGCGGCTGACCGGGGTCGGACCCAACGGCGTCGGTTATCCCACCTTCATCACACGCGCGGAGTTGAACAGCGATCCGGCGCTGGGCACGTTCACTTTCAACGGCCAGGCATTCATCGGCGACTGGGGCTTGCAGGCGGCCAGTCCGTTTTTCCCGGTGGTCATCTCCACCTCGGGCCGCACCACCTCGCTGGATCCGGACGCCACGGACATCCTGCTGCAATTCCCGCCGGTGCAGGAAATCAACGGCAGCCTCACCGGCGAGGTGCTGCTGCCCGACGGCTCGCCCGCCGGCGAGGACGTGGAGGTGAGCATCACGGCCAACACCGGCACGGATGATCCGCGCATCGTGCGCACCGACGGGGAAGGGCGCTTCACCACCGGCACGGCGTTGTTCTCGCTGCGCGGCAACACCAGCTACACCGTCACCGCCTTCGATCCGGCCACCGGCGGCCAGGCGCGGGCCTCGATTCATGTCAAAGCCGCGCAGGACAATTTGATCTCGCTCACCCTGCTGGGCCGGGGCGAGCTGGAGGTGTTGGTGAAACGCGCCGACGGCAGCCCGGCGGCGGGCGCTGAGGTGGAGGCGGCGGGAGGCCAGTTCCCCAACGACACCGTCAGCGGCACGGCTGATGGCGACGGCCGCGTCGTATTCTCCAACCTGTTCCAAGGGCCTTACGGCGTCAACGCCAGCGCCACCATCGGCCTGACGCGCGTGGCCGGGCGCGCGGGCGCGCTCGTGCCGCTCGGTGGCAGCGCCGGCGTCACGGTGACGCTGGCCTCGACCGCGACGATCACCGGCATCTTCGTGGAAAGCGACGGCGTGACCCCGGTGCCTTCCGCCAACGTGCGGCTCGGCCATTTCGCCTACGCGCCCACGGACACGGACGGGCGGTTCAGTTTTGCCGATGTGCCGCTGGGCGCGCATGTGCTGACCGCCGTGAACCCGGTGACCGGCCGCGGCGGCAACACCACGGTCAATCTCACCACCAACGGCGAGACCCAAGACGTGCGCCTCGTCGAGGCGACGCTGGGTGTGGTCTCCGGTTTGATCTTGAACGCCGAAGGCACCGGCACCGTGCCGAACGCGGAAGTCACGCTCACCGTGGATGATCCCTTTGCGCTGACGCGCGTGTTCAAGGTGACAAGCGGGCCGGATGGCGCTTACAGCGTGGCGGGCGTGGCGCCGGGCGGCTTCGGTGTGGAAGTGGTGACGCGGCTGCCGAGCGGCCTGCTCACCGGGGACCGCGGTTTCGTCCGCGCGGTGATGCCGCCGGGCGCGGCGGAGATTCAGGTGGATGTGCCGCTGGAGCCGCGCGCGTCCATCGTGGCGCAAGTGTTCGAGGAGGACGGCGTGACGCCCGCCGCCAACGCGCGGGTGGTGATTCATTTCGGCAATGGCCGCGTCACCCGCGACGCCGGCGCGGAAGGCTTGGCGCTCTTCCCCGGGCAGCCGCTGGGAACCTACAACGTGCAGGCCGCCTCCACCATGGCGGGCGACACGCGGAATCGCTCGCCGTTGCAGCGGGTGATCCTCTCCGACCGCGGCCAAGTGGCGGAGGTGGCGCTGACCCTGCGCGGCGTCGGAGCGGTGGATGGCGTGGTGTTCGAGGCCGACGGCGTGACCCCGGCGGCCGGGGCGGAGGTGCGGCTGCACATCAAAGCGGCTTTCATTGCCCCGCCGGAAGGCCCGCCCGTCGGCGAGGACATGGTCACGCCGATTACCGAGACCTTGATCGTCGGGCCGGACGGAGTTTTCCTTTTCGACAACCTCCCCGTCGGTCTGCCCGTGACATTGCGTGCCACCCGGCTCGGTCTCGCCGCCGTGGAGACGATTGAAACCGTGACCGCCGGGCAGACCACGCAGCGCGATTTGGTGCTCACCGCCAGCGGCTCCGTCACCGGACGCATCCTGCGCGAGAACGGCACGAGCCTCGCGCCGGGCGCGGAAGTGGTGGTGGAGTTTCCCTCCCACAGCGGCTTGCAGGGCGCGATCTTGCAGGTGGTTGATGCCGATGGCGTGTTCGACATCTCGCCCGTGCCGCAGGGGCCGTGGACGCTGCGCGCCGTGTTCCCGGCCAATGGCGGCTTGGCACTGGCTGCGGGCGACATCGCCGCCAACGGCGAGGTGGATGACCTCGGCGATCTTATTTTGGACGAAACCTTCCCCTCTGTGGTCGCCACCACGCCGGAGGACACCGCCGACGGCGTGGACATCAACGAAAGCATTACCGTCACCTTCAGCGAGCCGTTGAAAGCCGCCAGCGTCAACCCCACCGGCGTCTTCATCCGTCCCGCCGCGGGCGGCGCGGCGGTGCCGGTGACGCTCACTCAGCCGGCACCGGACAAGGTCGTGCTCACTCCGCTGGCTCCGCTCGACAGCGAAAAAACCTATCAAATCGTGGTCGTGGACGGAGAATTGAAAAACGCGCTCGGCCAAGTGACGAACACCGGCCCGCGCGACCTTGTGGATCGTCCGCTGCTGACGCTGTTCGCCGCCACCTTCACCACCCGCGACCAGCGCCCGCCGGAGTTGCTCAGCTTCACGCCGGAGGATGGCGCGGAGCAGGTGAACCCGCTCACCGTGGTGCGGCTGAGTTTTGACGAGCCCATCCAGCCCGGCGCAACGCTCACGCTCACCGGCCCGTCCGGCGTCATCGCCGGGCAAACCACGCTCGGCGTGAACAACTTGGTGCTCACTTTCGTACCCAGCGCGCCGCTGCCGGTGAACGCCGGCTTCACCGCCACCGTGAGCGGCGTGCAGGACATGGCCGGCAATGCCGCGCTGGGCCAGCCCTTTGTCACCGCCTTCGCAACCCTCGACACCCTGGGGCCGGAGATCGCCGAACTGCGCATCAAAGACAGCCTGTCGCCGGTCAGCGGCTCCACCATCGTGCTGGAGGCCGTGCTCGCCGCGCCGGAGACCGGCGCGCGCTACCGCCTCAGCGCGAACGCCGTCAACGCCGGCGCCTCGGCGGAGGACGTGTTGGAAATCTCCTTCACTCTGCCGGAGACCGGAACCATCGTCTTCCGCGGCATCGCCATCGACCGCTTCGGCAACGAAGGCCCGCTGGCCGAGTTGACCGTGGCCGTGCAGCCGAACACGCCGCCGGAAGTCCAGTTCGTCCGCATCAACCCGCCCAACGGCCCGCTGCCCAGCGGCTCCGCCTTCAGCGTCCGCGTCGAGGCCACCGACGACAGCGGCATCGCCGACCTGCGCGCCGCCGCCACCGGCGCGGCGGCGGTGAGTTTGAAAACCAGCACCGGCGACCCCATCGTGCTCCAGGGCGTGGTGCCGCCCACCGCCGTGCCCGGCGGCAAGGTGCGCATCGTCGCCAGCGCCAAGGACAACAGCAACGTCTCCTCCGGCGAGCAAGTCTTCGAACTCGAAGTCTCCGACGCCTCCCCGCCCGTCGTCGCCGTCGCCGCTCCCGAGGCCAACGCCGTGGCCCCGGTCGGCGACTTCGCCATCGAGGTGGATTGGCGCGACAACAGCGGCGCGGCCACGCTGGAGGTGGTGTTGAGCGGCGGCGTCACGGACAGCCAGAGCCGAGAAGTCACCGGCGCGCCGAACGTGAACCAGCGCCAAGTCTTCACCTTCGACTTGTCCGCCGTCGCGCCGGTGGGCGGAAGCTTCACCGCCACCGTCACCGCGACTGACGCCGCCGGGCACAGCAGCAGTGCGAATCGGATTTTTGCCATCCCGGATTTGACGCCGCCCACGCTGCTCACCGTCAGCCCCGCCGACGGCACGGTGCGGCGCAATCTGTGGACGCCGCAAGCCATGACGCTGACCTTCGACGAACCCATCGGGCCGGACGCGCAAAATCCCGCGCTGTATGAATTCACCGGGCCGGACGGTACGGTGCCGGTCTTTGGCGTCACCCGCGCCGGCAACACCCTGAACCTGCTGCTTTGGCCGTCCGGCACCTTTGCGGAGCCGGGCGAACCCTTGCTGCCGGGAGAAACCTACACCGTCCGTGTCTCGCCCCAGGTGGCGGATGCGGCGGGCAATGCGTGGCGTGACATCGGCGGCGTTGCCGTGCCACCGGAGGGAAAAGCCTTCACTTTCGACACCGCCACCGTGACGAACCTCAAGCCCGAAGCCGGAACCAAAATCGTGCCCGGCCAGACCATCACCTTCGAGTTCACCAAGGAAGTCGAGATGGGCGCGGGCACCATCTTCTTCGGTTTTGCGGGCACGGCATCCTCGCAGAGCGGCCAGCACGGCTTCACCGCGCCGCTGACTTTGCCCGCCGGCGCCACCGAGGCCCGCATCCTGGTCACCGCCAGCAATCCCTTCGATCCCAGCCATCTTTCGCACCTCGGCCGCTTCGGCGAGACGGTGCTTGATCTCCGCCCGCGCGACGACGACGACGACGACGACGGCTGGCTCAACGGCTTCGAGGCCGACCGCGGCATGGACCCCTTCGTGGCCAACTTGGATTCCGAGGACTTCGATGGCGACGGTTTGACGAACGGGCAGGAGCGGACGCTCGGCA
>CAZNKC010000121.1:0-15402 GCA_964573315.1 uncultured Verrucomicrobiaceae bacterium
AAAAGAGCACGCGGGACCATGCCAAAGGCAGGCAGGCTGCGTGCGCTCCATGCGCGAAGCCCTGGCGCCCTGCCCCGCAAGAACCGCTTGCGCATCGCGGCCCGCGCGCTAAAAATGGCGCTTTCATGAAGCACGCCCGTCTGTTGATCCTCTCCGCCCTGATGGTTTCCATCGGCGGACAGTGGATGGTTTTGCAAGGCGTGGCATGGCTGGGCATGGCGGTGAGTTATTCGGTCGAATCGGGTTCCGTCACCACCGGGCTGAGCAAGACTTTCGACGGCGACCACCCCTGCGCCTTGTGCAAGGCCGTGCAAAAAAGCAGCCAGGAAGATCACGACCCCGCCGCTCCTGCCGGCGGCAAAAGCATCGCCAAGAGCAAGGCTGAGCTGTGCAGCTTCGAGCCGCTTCGCATTTACCCGCCCGCCGCGTCCAGGCTGACGCTGGCGTGGCATGACCTGAAAGCCCTGGCGCGCACGACCGCGCCGGAGGCTCCGCCGCCAAGGCTGCCGGCGGCTTGATGCGGCAAGGGCGGATAATGCCCTTGCGCCCCGCCCGCACCGGTCGCTGACACCGGGTGTTATGAAGCTCCCGTTTCGTTGACGACGGCCGCACGCACTGGCGAGCGGGCTCCGCGCTCATCTTGTCCTCCTCTCCGGGCCGCAAGGACCGGCGCCCTGCATGGGCAAGACGTTGCGCGCGACGCAACCGGCAGCAGCAGCCGGTCCGCCAGCACCGGCGGACATCCCCAACCCAAGGTTATGTTATGTTTATCCGACAGTTGTCTCTGTTTTTAATCTCCGCCGCCGCGCTCCTGGCGCAGCAGCCCTACGCCGGTTTTGAGGCCCGGCTCACGCATCCGCTGGCGCTCACGCCGGACGGCGCGCGCCTGCTTGCCGTTCATGCCGAAGCCGCCTCGCTCTCCGTCTTCGACACCACCGGCCCCGCGCCCGTGCGGCTGGCGGAGATCCCCGCCGGCCTGGAGCCGGTCAGCGTGAGCGCCCGCACCGATGACGAAGCCTGGGTCGTATGCGAGGTATCGGACTCCATTTATATCGTGTCCATCACAACCGGCGCGGTGACCGCCGTGCTGCGCGCCGGAGACGAACCGGCGGACGTGGTCTTCGCCAACGGCAAAGCCTTCGTCACCTGCGCGCGCGACAACGAAATCTGGATTTATGACACCGCCACACGCGACCTGCTGGCGCAAGTGCCGGTGCAGGGCCTCTACCCCACCGCGCTGGCCGTCAGCGCAGACGGCAGCAGCGTCTTCGCCGCCTTCCTCCACTCCGGCAACGGCACCACCATCCTAAACAAACAGGACGCGCCACCACCGCCCGCCCCCGACAACCCCGCGCTGCCCCCTGCCCCGCAGACCGGCCTCATCGTGCCCGTCGCCGATCCGCGCATCCCTTACACCGTGCTCGACCATGACGTGGTGGAAATCGACACCGCCAGCCACGCCGTCGTCCGTTATCTCGGCGGCGCAGGCACCAATCTCTTCGCGCTCGCCCTGCGCCCTGGCGAGGATGAACTCTGGGCCGCCAACACCGAGGCGCTCAACCTCATCCGCTTCGAACCCGTCCTCAACGCCCGCTTCGCCCTCAGCCGCCTCAGCGCCATCAATCTCACTACCGCCACGGTCACGGCCCACGATTTGAACCCCGGCATCGACTACGACCTGCTGCCCAACCCCGCCGCCCAAGCCAGCGCGCTCGCGCAGCCCGCCGCCCTGCTTTTCGAGCCGGACGGCGCCGCCCTCTGGACCGCCGCCTTCGCCAGCGACCGCGTCGCCCGCATCGACGCCGCCTCCGGCGCGGTCATCACGCGCGTGGACGTACGCCCCGGCGGCGGTGGCAGCGGCGTCATGCGCGGCCCGCGCGGACTGGCCCTCCACCCAACCAACGGCCGCCTCTACGTACTCAACAAACTCGCCGAAACCGTCAGCGTCATCGACACCCTGGCGGCCACACCGGAGGTCATCGCCGAAGTGGAACTGAGCGCGCACGATCCCCTGCCGCCTCAAGTCAAACACGGCCGCGGCCCACTCTTCGACGCCCGCCTCAGCGGCAACGGCGCCGTGTCCTGCGGCATCTGCCACCTCGACGCCGACCGCGACGGCATCGCTTGGGACTTGGGCAATCCCGGCGGCGAGTTGCTCACCGTCATCGGACGGAACCTCTCCATTCACGACACCACGCCGCGCCCGCGCGTCATGCACCCGATGAAAGGCCCGATGACCACGCAAACCCTGCGCGGCATGCAGGACGGCGCGCCCTTCCATTGGCGTGGCGACCGCGCCACCATCGCCGATTTCAATCCCACCTTCCCCAACCTCATGGGCGGCGAGGAAATCAACGCCGAGGACATGGCCGCGCTCACGGCCTACCTCATGACGCTGCGCCATCATCCCAATCCGAACCGCAACCTCGACCGCAGCCTGCCGGCGAATTTCGACGGCGGCAATCCCGTCACCGGCCGCGATCTTTTCAACAACCACATCAAATCCCACTGCATCACCTGCCACACACTGCCCACCGGCTCCGACAGCAACATCGACCTGCCGCAGGAAGTGGGTTCCTCCCAGCCGCTGAAAAACCCGCCGCTGCGCACGATCTATCAACGCTTGTTTTATGATCCGCGGCCCGAGGCGGAATCGCTCAGCGGCTTCGGCCTGCTGCACGACGGCGCCGGCTTCACCTTGCCCATCGGTCATGCTTATGTGCTCGACCAGTTGAGCACACTGCAGGAGTTGCGCGACGTGGCCGCCTTCATGATGTGCTTCGACACCGGCACCGGCCTCACCGTCGGCTTCACCACGCACGTCACCGACGCCAACCGAGAACAATCCGGCGTGCTTACAGAACTCGCCCTGCTGGAGGCGCGCGCCAGTGCCAGCCCGCCCGACTGCGATTTGGTGGCGCGCGGCCTCTGGCAAGGCCAGCAGCGTGTCTGGCTGTATGACCGCGCCACCGGCCAATACCGCGCCGACCGCGCCGCTGACGGCCAACTCACGCGCTCGGCGCTGCTGGCCGGATTGCAAACCGGCGACAGCCTCGCCTTCATGGGCGTACTGCCCGGCCAAGGCGACCGACTCGGCGGCGACCTCGACGGCGACGGCGTGCTAGACGGCGACGACCCCGACCACCGCGCCTACAACGGCAGTCCAAAAATCACAAGCGAACCCGCCGACAAAGCCGTGCCTCCTGGTGGCGAGCTGCTGCTAACCGTCGCCGCTCTCGGCGAGCCGCTGCAATATCAATGGTTCCGCAACAACCAACTCCTGCCCGAGGAAACCGGGCCGCAACTCCAACGTCCCATCGCCTCGACGACCGATGCCGGGAACTATCATGTGGTCGTGCAAAACACCCTCGGCCAAGCCACCAGCCGCACCGCCAAGGTAGAGATCTATCCCGCCCCGCTCATCACCTCGCAACCGGTGTCGCGCACGGTGGATCAAAACAAAAACACCTCGCTTTCCGTCACGGCAACGGGTTCCAACCTAACCTATCAATGGCGGCGCGGCAGCCAGCCGGTTATCGGAGCTACCAACCGTACATTGTCTTTTCCCAAGGCGCAGAGCATCGACGCCGGCGTTTATTCCGTAGTCGTATCCAACGGCGCCGGCAGTGCGGCCAGCGACCCCGCAACGCTGACCGTCATCATTCCGCCCGTGGTCACCCCGCTCGACATCACCGAAGCCACCGTCGGCCAGCCCTATCAATTCACGCTGACCGCCCAAAACAACCCCACCCGCTTCACCGTGGGCGGACTGCCCAAGGGCTTGTCGCTCACCGGCGGCGTCCAGATCACCGGCAAACCCACCGTCAGCGGCGACTTCGATCTGCGCGTCACCGCCCACAATTCCGCCGGTTCCAGCGGTCCCGCGGTGGTCATGCCGTTGAAAGTCAAACCGTTCCCGGAAAACGCGACCGGTCTCTTCGAAGGCGTGGCGCCGCGTGACGAGGCGATCAACGGCAGCCTCGGCGGCTGGCTGCGGCTGGCCACCAGCCGGCTCGCCTCCTTCAGCGGCAGCCTGCGCCTCGGCGGCAAAACCTATCGCCTGCGCAACGCCTGGCGCATCGAGGACGACGGCCCGCCCGCCGCCGCCTTCACCATCAAGCGCGGGAAGTTGCCCCCGCTTGAGTTGGAATTAACCGCCGACCCCGGCTCCAAACAAATCACGATCACGGTCACCGACAGCGACCAGAGCATCACCTTCGACGCTTGGCGCGCCCTGGCCGAAACACCCGGTGCAGCCGGCGACTACACCTTTGCCCTGCCCGCGCCCGATCATGACGACGACGCGCCGCATGGCGATGGCGTCGGCGGCTTCAAGTTGAACGCCAAAGGCGCCGCGCGCGGCACGCTCTGGCTGGCCGACGGCTCCCGCTTCAGCTTGTCGTCACCGTTGCTGGAAGGCGGGCGGCTGCGCGTCTGGCGCAACCTCTATCGCAACACCGGCTCGCTCGCCGGTCTGCTGCGAGTGCGCCCCACCGAGCCGCACCGGATGGAAGACTCGGCTCTGACATGGCTCAAAAAGCCGCAGACGCGCAAAACGCGCTCCTACATGGGCGGCTTCGGCCCGCTGGAATTGCAGGCCCGCGGCGGCTTGTATCCCCTGCCGCCCAAGAACGCGCCGCTCACCGGCCTCGAAAGCGCGGAACTGATCTTCACCCACGGCGGCGCGCCGGATCCGGAGGCGCGGATGAACGTGGCGGAGTTGGTGTTTCCCGCCAAGCACCCGGCCAAGGCATCCATCACGGGCGACAACCCGGCGCAAGTGACGCTCACCCTGCAAACCGGCGCGGGCAGAAAATTCTCCGCCGCCTCCACCGGCTCCTTCACCGGACGCTTCACTCTTTTCGATCCCGACATCACCGTCACGGGCAATCCGCAGCGCAAACGCGCCGTCGCCTTCCGCGGCAGGGTCGTCGATGACGGCTCCGGCCCGCGTGGCTACGGCTTCTTCCTGCTGCCGGAGATGCCAAACTCGGGGCCGCCAACCACCACGCTGAAAACCTCCCGCATCCTCTCCGGCAGCGTCCGCCTTTTGCCGCCACGCTGATCTATCACCCTATTTCATCAACCAAACCAACGACAACCTAACCACCATGAAAACCAAACACCTCAGCCGCCTCCTCACCGGCGTCATGCTGCTGCTCGGAGCCGCCAGCGCTTCCGCCCACATCAGCTACACCAGCCGCGACTTCGGAACCGTCGTGCCCAACGCGCCGCCGGTGACGATCGAGAACCAAACCGTCACCGGCAACTACGGCTGGGCCGACGGCACCGATGACAATTTCGGAGACAACCACATGCTGCGCGCCTACCGTTTCTCTCTCGCAGGGCCCGCGTTGGTGACCATCACCTTCAGCGGCTCCACCAACGGCGGCGAGCAGAACGGCGGCATCAAACCCGGCTTCTCCGTCTATCAAGGGCTGGCACACCTGCCGCCCTTCCCTCCGGGCGGCAGCGCGGATCATGATTTCTCCGCCATCACCCAGGCCCACCTCGCCACCCTGGATGGCGTGCAGCCCAAAAAAGGCGCTTTCCGCGCCCAGGCCACTTGGCGGCTGGGAGGCGACGGCCAGACCGGCCCGGTTTTCGATTTCGAAGACCCCGTGACCGGCCTCAGCACCTTCACCTTTAAAGGCTACGCTGTCGATGGCGACGCCAGCCTCTACGGCAGCGTGCCCGGCATCATGGGCGACGGCAAGGCAGACGGCACCGTCACCGGTTCGTTTTACCTGACCGCCGGAGATTACACGATCTTTGTCGGCGGCGCCAACTACGCCGGGCAGTTTGGCCCCGACACCACGGTCTATGGACTGACCGGCTCCGTCTCCGCGATAGCCTTCACCCACGTCGCCGGTGATCCGAAGGAAGGCGGCATCAACTATCATCATCAGGTCACGCTCGGCTCCAATCAAGCCGGCGGCTTCAGCGACCACGTCAGCGCTTGGAGTTGGGAGGACAGTTCACTCTTTGGCGAGGGTGAACCACCGGTCGGCTGGACGCACAATTCCAACTGGGTGGCGTTGCGTCTTCAGCAAGACACCCTCCTCACCATCACCATGGCCCGCGATGCCAACGTGCCCTGGCCGAGCTTGGAGGAGCCGGATCGCAAAGCCGACACGTCTTCCATGTTCCCCTCCCTCACCCTCTGGCGCGGCTGGGACAACGACGGCGGCGACCACCACAGCTACAACAATCGCGGCAACGTGAGTTGGGCCGAAGACCTAACCTATCTCGATCACGCCGATAACTCCACCGAGGAAACCATCACCCGCACTTGGTTCCTTCCCAAGGGCGACTACACCCTCGCGCTCGGCAGCAACGCCCCGGCCACCAATCCGCTGCGCCAGGGTTACAGCATCACCTTCACCACCAGCGATCACGCCGCCACCGGTCCCGTGCCCGCCGCCGGCGGAGCCGGTTACGGGGACACCGTGGTCGCACGCGCAGGGGCGAATCACGAATACCACGCCCATGTCGGCGCCTGGAGCTGGGAGGACAACGCCCTTTTCAATCCCGGCCAGCAACCGGTCGGCTGGACCCACACCTCGCGCTGGCTGGCGCTGCATGTGGACGAGGACGAAGCTCTGTTCACGATCACCCTGGAACGCGACGCCAATGTTCCCTGGCCGAGCGCGGAAGACCCGGACCGCAAAGCTGACACCTCTTCAATGTTCCCCTCGTTCACCCTTTGGCGCGGCTGGCAAACCACCGGCGCTGCCCACCACACCTATCATAACCGCGGCAACGTCGCCTGGGCGCCGGACCTGCGCCATCTCGATCATGTGGACAATTCCACCCAGGAAAGCATCACCCGCACCTACCGCCTGCCGCGCGGCCAATACACGCTCGCGCTCGGCAGCAACGCCCCGGTCACCAATCTCCTGCGCCAAGGTTTCAAACTCAGCACCTCCGTCACGAGCGCGCCCGCCGTCATCGTGGGCGATCCCGTCCCCGGCGGCATCGGCTACGCTTGGATGGTGAGCGCGGGCCAAGGTGACAGCGGCAGCGTGGCGAACCATGTTGGCGCGTGGAGCTGGGAGGACGAGGCGCTTTTTGATGAAGACGAGCCGCCCGTGGGCTGGACCCACACCTCGCGCTGGCTCGCCCTGCTCGTCAAGGAACCCGTCACCTTCAGCGTCACCATGAGCCGCAACGCCGACGTGCCCTGGCCTTCCGCCGAAGAACCCAACCGCAAGGCGGACACCAGCTCCATGTTCCCTTCCCTCACCCTCTGGCGCGGCTGGCACAACAACGGCGGCGACCATCACAGCTACAACAACCGCGGCCCCGTCGATTGGGCGCCGGGCCTGGAATACTTCGACCACATCGACAACTCCAGCGCCGAAACCATCACCCGCTCCTGGACGCTGCAACCCGGCCAGTACACCTTCGCGCTCGGCAGCAACGCCCCTGCCACCAACCCGAACCGCCAGGGCTTCACCTTCGCCTGGACCACCGCCGCCGCCCAGTGGCTGCCGCCAGCCATCACCAGCCAGCCGCGCGGCCAAACGGTGCTGGCGGGACGCAACGCCACGCTGAGCGTGAAAACCAAGGGCGATGACGTGGAGGTGCAGTGGTTCAAAGACGGCCAGCCGGTGCAGGGCGCGCGCGGTCATTCGCTCGTCATTCCCGCCGCCACCGCTGACGACGCCGGCGCCTACACCGCCGAGGCGCGCAACGCCGCCGGCTGGCTCCACAGCGCCCCCGCCGTTCTCAACGTCATCAGCCCCCCCGAACTCGACCCCGGCATCGCGCTTCCTCCCGGCGCGGTGGGGCAAGTGTATTCGTGGTCTTTTGGAGCCGTCAATGCGGGCAGCAGCCTGCGCGTCACCGGCCTGCCGCGCGGCTTGAAATTCAACGCCAAAACCAACACCATCAGCGGCATCCCTGCCGCGTTTGGCGACTTCCCCGTCACCCTCACCGCCCGCAACGCCGCCGGCAGCGATACGCTGCCGGTGACATTGAGCATCGCCGGAATGCCGGAGGGAACGGTGGCCGCCTTCACCGGCGCGCTTGGCCGCGCCCCGCTGCTCAACCAGCAGCTCGGCGGTCATGTGCAGTTCTCCATCACGAATCTGGGCGGCTTTTCCTCCGTGGTGAAGCTCGGCACGCAAACCCTGCGCAAGTCTGGACGGGTGATTTACGGAGGAACCGGCACGGTTCCCGAGGTCATCATCGACTTGGCCCGGCCGGGCCAAGCCCCGGTCCTTTTGACCTTCCAATTGTTCGGCAACGGCGTCGCCCTCGGCACCGTCTCTGACGGCCTGACCACCCTGCCCTTCGAAGCCCGCGCCCGCGCCACCGCCGCCGAGGCCGCCGATTTCCTCGGCACGTACACCTTCGCCATGCTGCCTGATGCGGATATGGACGGTGACGACAAAGTTCCGCAGGGCCACAGCCTCGGCGGTTTCGTCTGCGCCAGCGGCGGCGCGGCTCGCGGCTCTTTCCTGCTGTCCGACGACAGCCGCCTCACCTTCTCCGCCCCGCTGGAGAAAGGCGGGCATCTGACCGTGTTCAACCTGCTCTACAAAAAGACCGGCTCGCTGGTGGCCGTGCTGCACATGCAAGATGCCGCCGCCAACGGCAGCCTGCGCCTCTCCGAGGCAAGCTGGTTCAAACGCGCGCAACCGGAGAAGTCCAAAGACCGGCTCTACAAACAAGGCTTCGGGCCGGTCGCGCTCGACGTGATCGGCGGGCACTACGAGGCCGGAACCGGTGTCCTCGACACGCTGGGCCTCACCGCCGATGCCAATGGCAACGCCTCGCTCGAATTCAAGCACGGCGGCGTCACCAACCCGGCGGCGACCCTGAACGTCGATGCTGTTGAGGTTCTCGACAAATCGGGCGAACGCGCGCGCATGGTCTCCGCCAATCCCGGCGAAGTGTCGCTGCAAATCCACCGCCCCGTCTTCAAGTCGAACGCCAAAACAGTGACCCTCACCCAGAAAGGCGTGCTCAGCACCGGCACCTTCACGATCACCGACGGCACAACCCGGCTCCCCGGCGTCATGAAAGGCTTGATCGTCAATGACAGCGGCGCCCCGCGCCTCGTCGGCTTCTTCCTGCTGCCGCAGGCCGCCGACAAAACCAGCCCAATCCTCTCCGGCGGTTGGGATCTCAAATAAACACCAAGTGACCGCCCAAAAAAATTCCAGCGTTGAAGCGAAGCCTCCAGGCGGACGTGGATGTCCAGCCTTTAGGCGACCCTGGAGCGTTTGGAATGATCGTTGGAGTAAAGCCTTCAGGCGATCATTCAAACGGTGGAGTACAAGGAACATTCGGAGTGATCGGCTAAAGCCTTTACTCCAGCTCCCACTCCAACGCCGCCTTCTCAAAACGCTGCTGCCAGTCCTCCTGCTGGCGGCAGCGCCCGCCGCGTTGCGCGCTCACCACGGGCTCGACTTTCTGCTGGTGCAGGACGCCTTCATCCCCGCGCCCGGGGCCGGAGTGCTCTACGGCGGCCTCGACTGGACTCGCCAGGATGACACGGATTTATACAACAGCGAGCCGGGCTTGATGCTCGGCCTGCTGCCCGGCCTCGCCATCGGCGCCAGTTCCACTGTGTCCGACGTCGGAGACGGCTGGCAGGTCTATGGCATCACGCCGTATTTGCAGGCGCAACTGCTGCCGAAATCCTGGAGCAGCCGCGTTCGCTTGGCCGCGCGTGTCGGCTACGAGATCAGCGTCAACCCGTACTCCTATTCCACCTTGGTTCCAATCACACGCGTCGAGACCATCCGCCGCACCGAGACCGTCACGGTCGCCGGACCGGCCAAAGCCGCGCCTTCAGGCGGCAACAACGGCGGCGGCGGCGGCGGACCGGATGCCCCCAGCCCCGCCCCCGGCCCCAAGCACGCCGGTCACGGTCACGCCAGCGCCCCCCAACGCGGCAGCGCGCAGGTGCGCACCACCACCACGACGCGCGAGATCACCACCTATGAGGAACGCGAGATTGAGCGGCGCGTCGAAGGCTGGAATGCCCGCCTCATGCTGGAAGCCGATCTCACCGGCAGCGACCGCTTCGTCTTGAACCTCGTCCATCTCAACCTGCGCTCGGAGAAGCCGGATTGGGGTTACGCCGCCGGCCTGCGGCACGCTTTTCACCACGACCTCGCCGTCAGTGTGGAAGCCCTCGGCAGTTTCAACCGGGAAAACTGGCACCAAGCCGTAATCGCCGCCCACTACGCGCCGACGCATTGGGGTCTCATCAAGCTCGGCGCCGCTTTCGGTCTCACCGACGAGACCCCCGACCTCTCCCTGATCGCCGGCTTCGTCGTGCGCTTCTAAACCGGAGGGCCGGGCTCTGTCCCAGCCCATTTCTTCGCGGGCGGAGGCGGCGCGGAGCATAACGCCACTTGCAGATTCGACTCCCCGCAAGCCGTAAACCGAAAAAGGAAGTTGAGAGTCGAGAGTTGATTGTTGAGAGTTCAAAATCAGCGGCTTGCGCCGAAAACTCCATTCACCCGGAGGGTGAGTCCCCTTGGCGGCGCAAGCCGCTCATTTCCAGCCTCTCAACTCTCAACCATCAACTCTCAACTCTGTTTTTAGGGTAAAACGGATGCCCCAGTGGCCCTGCGCCCTGCCCTTTGCCTCTTCCCCCGGCTCCGCACCTCCTCCGCCCTCAAAATAATGGGCCGGAACAGAGCCCGGCCCTCCCATTCAAACCCGTCGCGCCCGCGGTTCCCGCGCGATGGTATCCTCCCCGCCCGCACTCGTCACGAACGGCCCGCCCTCCAGCGGCGCCACCCCGGTGAAGGCCACGTCCGGCATCTCGCTCGGGCGGCCCTCCAACGGGAAGTCCTTGCGCAGCGGAAAGAACGGATAACCCTCCCACATCAGGATGCGGCGCAGATCGGGATGCCCGGCGAAATCGATGCCCATCATGTCATAGACCTCCCGCTCGTGCCAATCCGCCGTCGGCCAGAGATCGGACACCGTCGGCACCGACTCGTCCTCGGAAACCTTCACCTTCACCCGCAGGTGCAGACCGTGACCGTAGCCGTAAAGCTCATAAACCATCTCAAAACGCGGTTCCTCGTCCAGGTGATCCAAGCTGGACACATCCACCAAGTAATCGAACCCCAGCCTGTCCCGCGCAAAAGCCATCACCTCATGCAAGGCAGCCAGCGCCACCTGCACCGTGTGCTCGCCGCGAAACTCCGTCGTCCCCGTCAGGCTCTCCCCGAACCGTTCGCGCAAATCCTCGATGATTTCCTGGTGCGTCATGTGTGTGAGAGATTGCAGATTCTCAAGCCAGTTCCAATTCCGCCAGCAGTTCCTTTTTCTGCTCCATGAAGGAACTCTCCGTCTCGATCTTCCGTTGCAGGCGCATCAGCCCCTCCAGCAGCGCCTCGGGCCGCGGCGGACAGCCGGAAATGTACACATCCACCGGGATCAAGCGATCGATCCCCTGCAGCACCGCGTAGCTCCGGTACATCCCGCCGCTGGACGCGCAAGCCCCCATCGCAATGCACCACTTCGGCGCCGGCATCTGGTCCCAGATGCGCTTCACCGCCAGCGCCATCTTGTAAGTCACCGTGCCCGCCACAATCATGACATCGCTCTGCCGCGGCGAGAAACGCATCACCTCCATGCCGAAACGCGAAATGTCGAACCGGCTCGCCCCCGTCGCCATCAGCTCGATCGCGCAGCAGGCCAGCCCCATCGGCATTGGCCACAGCGAATTCTTCCGCATCCAATTGATCGCGGAATCGAGCTTCGTGAAAATCACGTTGCCCTCGATCTTCGAATCGTAGGCAGCGTGCGTGGGTTCAAGAGCGGGAGCCATGACGGGTGAAAAAGAAAGCAGCCAAACAGCCGGGTTCGCCCCACGATTACGACGCCCCGCAGCCCGCGGCAACCTGATTGTGAAATTTTTCACAAAGTACTCTCCCCACAAGGAGCGAGCGCCCCAACGTTCCATTATGCCGAATCTTTCAAAGTTGTTGCCTCCGGCTGGCACAGTATCGGCTAATGCAGGGAAAGCATGGAACACATTGGCTTTCTTCTCGACATGGACGGAGTGATCTACCGGGGCTCCCGGTTGATCCCCGGCGCGGGTGAGTTCATCACCCGGTTGCGGGAGCATGACATCCCCTTCCGCTTCCTCACCAACAACTCGCAGCGCGCCCGCCGCGATGTCGCCTTGAAACTGCACCGCCTCGGCATCGAGGCGGACGAAAACGAAGTCTTCACCTGCGCCATGGCCACCGCGCGCTTTCTGGCCTCGCAGAAACCCGGCGGCACCGCCTACGTCATCGGCGAGAACGGCCTCGCCGCCGCCCTCCACCGCAACGGCTACACCGTGGTCGATGACCACGCCGACTTCGTGGTCGTCGGCGAAGGCCGCACCATGAGTTTCGAGATGATCGAGCGCGGCGTGCGGCTGGTGCAGAACGGCGCGCGGCTGATCGCCACCAATCTCGACCCAAGCTGTCCCACCGAGCAAGGCATCCGCCCCGGTTGCGGCGCCATCGTCGCCATGATCGAGCGCGCCACCGGCGTGCAGGCCTTCTCCGTCGGCAAGCCCAGCCCGGTCATGATGCGCGCCGCGCGCAAAGAGATGGGCCTGCGCACCGACGAAACCATCATGGTCGGCGACACCATGGAGACCGACATCCTCGGCGCCGTGCAGATGGGCTACCGCAGTGTCCTGGTCCTCAGCGGCGGCACCAAACGCGGAGACCTCCGCCACTTCGCCTACCAGCCCGATCTGGTGGTCGAACACGTCGGCGCGATCCCGGATGAATTCATCTTCGAACGCGCCTGCGTCCTCGCCTCGTAACGATGTAGCTCAGGCATCCTGCCTGAGACCAGTCATTCAGGCATTCTGCCTGAATGCGCCCCAGTCAACTCAGCCCCTACCCCGCCGCCGCCACCCGCTCGATCTCACGCGGAATTTCCGCCTCCAGAAAAGCCAGCAAACGGCTCACCCGCTGCGGCAGCGGCCCATGAGCGGAATGGACGATTTGCAGGTCCACCGGAAACAAACTCCAGTCCGGCAGCAGTTGCACCAAACGGCCCGCCGCGAGATCCCGTCCCACCATCCAATCCGGCAGCATGGTAAATCCCGCGCCTTCAATGGCCGCCTCGCGCAGCGCGGTCACCGTGTCCAGCAGCAGCACGGGCGGCAGCTTGAGCCGGACCACCTCCCCGGCGCGTTGCAACTCCAGACGGTCGCGCGAATAAAAATGCGGCTGCAGCACGCCCAGCCACGGCAGGCCCGCCAGATCATCCGGATGCCGCGGCATCGGGTGGGCGCGCAGCAGCGACGGCGCGGCCATCAAACGCCGCGGCAACTCGGCGATCTTCTTCACGCTCAACCGCCGGTCCGTCGGCACGCCGATGATGATGCCGCAGTCGAACCCCTCCTTGATGAACTTGGTGGGCCGGTTGATGAGGTGGAGTTCCGCCGTCACGCCGGGATGCAGCTTGCGGAAACGCGACAAGACACGGGACACGATCCACTGCCCCACGTCCACCACCGACACGATGCGCAAACTGCCGCGCAACCGGCCGCGCTCCCCCTGCAAGCGGCTGCCCATGCGGTCCACCAGCGCCAGCAGCTCCCGGGCATCGGCCAGCAGGATATGCCCCGCCTCGGTCAGGCTCATCGTGTGCGTGTCCCGCCGCAGCAGAGCCGAGCCCGCCTGCGCCTCCAGCGCGGCCAAATGCCGGCTCAAAGTCGGCTGGGCAATGCCCAAAACCCGCGCCGCGCCCGAGATGCTGCCCGAGTCGGCGATCTGGACAAACTCGCGAATCTGTTGCAGGTCGTTGAATTGGGTCATGCGGTTTGATTTCTGCATAAACGGCCCGGCCAATTCAACCGCGCCGGTCATCAAGCCGTCAATAAAGCCGCTTCAGCGGAAAAGAAAGGGGATTCCACCCTTGCCATGCGGGTCTGGCCGGCAAATGAGGCAACTACGAAAACAGCCACGGCACCACCAGCACCGTCACCAGCATCACCAGGATGGTGAACGGCACGCCCACTTTCACGAAATCCATGAACGAGTAGCGCCCCGGCCCCATCACCAGCGTGTTCACCGGAGAGGACACCGGCGTCATGAACGCGGAGGAGGCCGCGATCGCCACCGTCATCGCAAACGGCAGCGGCGAGACTCCGAGATGCGCCGCCATGCTCAGCGCGACCGGCGCCATCAGCACCGCCGTCGCGGTGTTGGAAACGAACATGCCGATCAGCGCCGTCACCGCGAACAAACCCGCCAACAGCACGCGCGGCCCCGCGCCGTGCATCGCCTGCGTGAGCCCTTCCACCGCCAAGTCCACCCCGCCCGTGCTCTTCAGCGCATGGGCGAACGGCATCATGCCCACGATCAAAATCAGGCTCTGCCAGTGGATCGACTTGTAGGCGCTCTCCATGTCCACGCAGCGGAACAGCCCCATCAGCAAGCATGCGATCAACGCCGCGATCACGTTCGGCGTCGCGCCCGTCACCATCAGCACGATCATCAGCGCCAGCACCGCCACCGCATACGGGAACTGTTTCATCGCCGGCGCCACCTCATCGGCTTCCGCCGGCAGGCTCAACACGATGAAATCCCGCGGCTTCGACTGTATCCTGTGGATCGCCTTCCACGGTCCGGTCACCAGCAGGATGTCCCCCATCTTCAATTTTTCCTCCAGCACGCCGCCCTCAAAGGCCGTCCCCTGACGGCGCAGCCCTGCCACGCTCAGGCCATGGCGGGTGCGGAAGCCGAGTTCCAACACGCTTTTGCCGGTCAAAGAGGAGTCGGGCGGAATCATCACCTCCGCCATGCCCACCTCCTGCGCGCGCTCGGTGAAGTACCGTCCGCGCAAAGGCAGCTTTTTAAGCCCCAGCGTTTCACTGAAAGCGGCGGCGTCCGCGTCCGTATCTCGAAAAAAATCCACCATCAGCACATCGCCCGCCTGGATTTCCAGCTTGGCCGTGGGATGCAGCACCTCGTGACTAAACCGCCCCCGCCTTTCCACCGCCACCACATTCGCGCCGTGCCCCCGGCGCAGGTTGAAGGCCTTGAGTTTTTTCCCGTGCATCGGCGAATTCGCGCCCACACGGAAGCGAAACCCGCGTTTCTCCAAATGATAATCACCGATCAATTGCGCCAGCCCGCGTCGGTTCGGCTCGGTCTCGCCGCTTTCCCTCCCTCCCGCCAGCCAGCGCCGCGTCGCCAGTATGTAGCCCACCCCCAGCACCAGCACGAGCAGACCGATGGGCGTGAAGCTGAAAAACGAAAACCCCCTCTGTCCATCGTGGCGCAGCGCGCTGTCCAACACCATGTTCGGCGGCGTGGCCACCAGTGTCATCATGCCGCTGATCAAGCCGGCGAAGCTCAGCGGCATCATCAGCCGGCCAGGCGAGGTCTTGAGTTGGCGCGCCAGACTCAG
>CAZNKC010000122.1:0-15382 GCA_964573315.1 uncultured Verrucomicrobiaceae bacterium
CATAATTTCCAAAAGTACAGAAATTATAACTTAATGGCATTGCGGCTAAAGCCTTGACTCCAGCATTGTTCCATCCGCCAAACTTGCTTGTCGCCTGCGCTGCTTGCTGCTAAGAGCCTATCTGAATCACTGCTGCCGCGGGCAGGATGCCCGCGACACACACAGCCGGGACGGGCTGTGCTACTTTATTTCCCCATGCACCGCGCCTTTTGGATCACACTCAGCCTCGTTTGCGCGGCTTACCTGCTCTTTTGGGGAGCCATGCTGGCGGCCACCGCCACCTTCACCACGCCCGCCGAGGTTTGGAGCGTGCTCATTTCCCGGGAAATCCGCTACGCCACCGGCCTCTCTCTCGTCACCTGCACCGTCGCCGCGCTCGCCTCGCTGGTCGTCGCCGTGCCCATCGGCTATCTGATGGCGCGCGCGCCGCGTTTTCGCGGCAAGGCGCTTATCGACGCCGCGCTGGACATCCCCATCGTGCTGCCGCCGATGGTCGTCGGGCTTTGCCTGCTCATTTTTTTCCAGACCCGCTTCGGGCAGGCCATCGAGACCGTCGTGCCCTTCACCTATACCGTCGCCGGCGTCGTCCTCGCGCAATTCGTCGTCGCCGCCGCTTTTGCCATTCGCACCATGCGCGGCGTGTTCGACCACCTGTCGGCGAGGCCGGAGGACGTGGCCATGACGCTCGGCTGCACGCGCTGGCAGGCCGTCTGGCACGTCACCCTGCCGGCGGCGCGGCGCGGCATGTTCGCCGCCGCCAGCATCGCCTGGGCGCGCAGCCTGGGGGAGTTCGGCCCCGTGCTCGTGTTCGCCGGGGCCACGCGTATGAAGACGGAGGTGCTACCTACTAGCGTCTGGCTCGCTTGGTCCGTCGGCGAGCTGGAGCAGGGCGTCGCCGTCTCCCTGCTCATGATCGCGCTCTCCATGGCCGTCCTCGCCGGCATCCGCTTGGCTGGGGAACGCGCTTGAGGGAGGATTTGAAAATCGACACTCGAAGATTGAAACACCGAGGCTCCGCTTTGCTTATGGTTATGGCCCAGCCTTCGGATTTCGGACTTCGATTTTTGGACTTTTAGTGATTGTCATCCCTCCCACCCTCGTTCAACCTAGCCGCCCATGAGCCAACCCGCATCCTCTCCGACCGTCACCGGCCCCTGGTGGAAAGACCTCAACAAATACCATTGGTTTGTCTTCACCATGGCCTCCCTGGCATGGTTGTTTGACTGCCTGGACCAGCAGCTTTTCCTCGTGGCGCGTCCGGCGGCCATGAACTCGCTTTTGAAGGAAGGCATGGACCCGAAGTTTTACGGCGGCCTGTCCACCACCTTCTTCGTCGCCGGATGGGCCATCGGCGGCCTCATCTTTGGCTCCATCGGCGACCGCATAGGGCGTGCGAAGACGCTGGCGATCACCGTGCTCATCTACTCCGTCTGCACCGGCTTGTCCGCCTTTTCCGTCGGCTTCTGGGATTTCGCCGCTTACCGCTTGATCACCGGCTTTGGTGTCGGCGGTGTGTTCGGCCTTGCCGTCGCCTTGGTGGCGGATTCTCTGCCGGACCGCGCCCGTCCGCACGCGCTGGGTTTGCTTCAGGCTCTTTCCGCTGTCGGCAACATCACCGCCGCCGCCATCGCCATCATCGTCGGCTGGGTGCAAATTCAGGCCATCCAAAACGGCGAGGAAGCCAAAACCGAAATGTGGCGCACCATGTTCCTCGTCGGCGCCTTGCCTGCCTTCATGGTGGTATTCATCCAGCTCAAGCTGAAAGAGCCGGAGAAGTGGGTCAAAGCCCGCGCGGCGGGCAAGCTCACCGGCGTCAAATTCGGCAGCTACAACGCCCTGCTCGGCCAGCCCAAGTGGCGCAAAAACGCCATGGTTGGCATGACGCTCTGCATCTCCGGCGTCATCGGCCTCTGGGGCATCGGCTTTTTCAGCCCGGAACTGATCAACGACGTGATGAACAAGGCGCTCATCGCTGACCAAGTGCCGGAGGCCCTTTTGCCCGGCTGGAAAATGATCTGGACCGGCATCAACATGATCATGCAGAACATCGGCTCCTTTTTCGGCATGATGGCCTTCACCTGGGCCGCCAGCCGTTACGGACGCAAGCCCGTCTTCGCCGTCGCTTACGTCTGCGCCATGGCCAGCACCATTCTCGTGTTCCGTTACCTGGACGACCGCAGCGACATTTTCTGGATGGTCCCGCTCATGGGCTTCTTCCAACTTTCGCTCTTTGCCGGTTATGCCATCTACCTGCCGGAACTGTTCCCCACCAGCCTGCGCAGCACTGGCACCAGCTTCTGCTACAACGTCGGTCGTTTCATCGCCGCCGCAGGTCCCTTCCTCCAGGGCAGCCTCACCGCCATCTTCGCCGCCCATGCCGCCACGGCGGATGAGAAATTGGACGCCTTCCGCGACGCCTGCACTTGGATGAGCCTCATCTTCCTGCTCGGCCTGCTCATCCTGCCGTTCGCGCCTGAGACCAAGGGCCGGGATCTGCCGGAAGAACACCCGCAATGACCGCCGCCGAACTCAAAGCCTCCGCCCTCCGCGACGCTGCTCCGCCTCCCGGTCTCAGCCGGGAGGCGCGGGCGCTTTGGCACGCTAAAAAGGGCGAGTGGGACCACGCCCACAACATCGCCCAGGAAATTCACACGCCTCACGGCTCCTGGATACATGCCTTGCTCCACCTCATTGAGGGCGACATCGGCAACGCCCACTACTGGTTCGCCAAAGCTGGCAAAGCAGCCGGCAAAATCGCCGAGATCGAGGAACTGTGGGAGGAGATCGCCAATGTGATCCTTGAGGTTGAATGAGGGGAAGTTTGTTTGTGTTCCGTGGTTTTTTAACAGGAGAGAACAGAGGCAGCAGAGGTTTTTTCATCTCTCCGATTTCTCTGTTTCCTCCTGTAAAGTTTTTTTACCCCACCACATTCACCGTCTCGCCTGCCTGCCAAGCGCGCAGATTTTCCACCACTTGCGCGATGAGGCGCGACCGCGCCTCGCGCGTAGCCCAGCCGATGTGGGGGGTGATGAGGCAGTTCGGCGCGCCGATCAGCGGGTTGCCGTCGGCGGGCGGCTCCACGGAGAGCACGTCCAGCCCGGCCCCGGCGATCCGGCCCGCGCGCAGCGCCTCCGCCAGCGCGGCCTCATCCACCAGCGGGCCGCGGCCCGTGTTGATGAGCAGCGCGCTTTGTTTCATCAGGTCGAGCGTGCGCGGGCCGACCAGATGCTTCGTTTCATCGGTCAGCGGGCAGTGCAGGGAGATGACGTCGCTTTGCGCGAAGATTTCGTCCGTGGTCGCCGGCGTCACGCCGTCCGGCGGCGATTGCGCCCAGTTGCGCCGGCTGGCCAGCACGTTCATGCCGAACGCCGCGCCGATGCGGCCCACAGAAGCGCCGATGCCGCCATAACCGATCACGCCGAGCGTGCGCCCTTGCAGTTCGATCAGCGGCTGCTCCCAATAACTGAAATCCGGGCACGCCTGCCAGCCGCCCGCCGCCACGCTCTGCGCGTGCCGCCCGACGCTGTGGGTCAGCTCCAAAATCAAGGCGAACACCAACTGCGCCACCGAGGCCGAGCTGTAAGCGGGCACGTTCGTCACCACGATGCCCCGCTCCCGCGCTGCTGCCACATCCACCACGTTGTAACCCGTCGCGCAGACGCCGATGTACTTCAACTCCGGCAGCGCCGCGATCACTTCCGCGCTCAGCACCGCCTTGTTCGTCAGCACCACCTCCGCTCCGGCGCAGCGCGCGGCCATCTCAGCGACCGGCGTGCGGTCGTGAAACACACAGTCCCCCAGCTTCTCCAGTTCGGACCAGGACAAGTCTCCGGGGTTCGCGGTAAAGGCATCGGCAACAACGATTTTCATAAGCGCGCCAGCCTTCCGCCGCATCCGCCTTTCGTCAACCTTCTCTCGCGGCTGGCCCGTCTGTTTTCCGTTGGGTGGATTCAGCCTCTCGACAAATCCCGAATTTCACGATACAATCCCATCATCATGCCCCAAGTAGCTGTTCAACTTCCGGACGATCTCAACCGCTTCGTGCAGAAGTCGGTCGAATCCGGCGCCTACCATGATACGGACGAGTTTTTTGTCAGTATGATCGCGACATTCAAAGAGCAGATCGAGGCATCCCTCACAACCGAGGAAGAAACCAAGCTCACCGCTCTCCGTGCCGACATTCAACTCGCCGTCGATCAAGCGGATCGGGGCGAAGTCATCCGTGGATTCGATGTGGATGGGTTCCTCGCGGAGCGTCATCGCTCCTTTGCCGAACGCCAGCGCGCCTGTCCAAATGCGGCGAGTTGATCTTACCCTCGCAGCGCAGTCGGATCTCAAAGATATTTGGGATCATGTGGCCCAGGACAGCGAATTCCAAGCCGACAGGCTCTTGAATCGCTTTTCCTTGAAGTTCGATTATCTCGCCCTTCACAACGGCCTGGGCCGCCCCCGTCCTGAACTTGCCTTGGGCTGCCGCAGCTATCCGTTTGGCAAATACTGTTTCTACTACCGCCAAACGGAAGACGGCATTCTGTTGCTACGTGTGCTACATTCCGCGCGCGATATCCGGCAGATCATTTTTCCGTAATTGCGGGCACCTTCACCCCGCCTCCACGCACGGCAGCATCATCGCATCCCGCATCCCGTGCAGCAGTTTTTTGTCCGCCGGGCACACCGTGGCCAGCACTCCGCCCAGCGTCACATCGTCGTCGGTGGCGAAGTAGTACGGACACAGCCGCGCCCGGCTCGCCACGGGGCGCGCAAGCGCCGCCGCTTCATCCCAGGCCGGATGCTCCACCACTCTCGCCGCGTGAAATCGCTGCAACAAATGCGGATGCGTGTCCGCCGCCGCCAGCGCTGCGCGCAACGCTTCAGTCCATTCCGCCTGCGACAGGTCGTGCCCGATGAACACCCCGCGCGATCCCCAGCCCAGCTCCGAGAACCCGCTGATTTTCAGCACCAGTTCCCGCTCCTTGCGGCCAAAAGCCGCCACCTCGTCCCAGTCCGCCGCGCCCAGTCCGGCGATCTCCGCGGAGGGCGGCAGCGGCGTGGGATCCACAACCCAGCCGCGCGGGATGACGCGCTCCAGCAGCGCCACATCATCCTCATCCAGGGACGCTTCCCAATAGTCCCGCAGGCGCGGCGACCAAAACAGCGCCAGCCACAGCTTTTCCTCCAAAAAAGCCTTCGGCGGCGCGGTCAGCCGCAACTCACCCGCGCGCGCCATCGCCAGGAGTTCCGCGCTTTGCTCCACGTTGGCCAGATCGAACAACTCGAAAAAACGATACAACGCCCGGCCTCGAAGCTTCCGCACATCCAGCGACCACGGATTCAGCACCCGCCGCTCGTCGCCCAGCCGGTCCGCCAGCCAGCGCATCTCCGGCTCATAGTCCACCGATTCCCTGGACACCACGAAATCCTCATCCGGGAACGCCCGACGAAATCCCTCCACCATTCCGTCGCGGCCGCCCGCCACCGCGTCTCCCATGTCCGCAAAAGTCTCGTTCAGCCAAGCCGTCAGCCCGATGCCGCCCGGCAGCGAGTCGAGTTCCGCGATGGCGACACCGTCCGCCGTGAGCAGCAGGTCGGGCCGGATCACGCCCGGCAGCGCCTCCCGCCAGCGCGCCGCCCGGCCCAACGCCACCACCTCAGCCGGTTTGCCGCGATCCAGCAGCTCCGCCACCCAACTCCAAATGCCGCCCGCGGTTCCTTCCAGGTAAAGCCGGTCGCAGGCGAGTTGAAAGCGCCGCAGAGCCGGCCCCAGCCGCCGGATCGTTTCCATCACGGAGGCGTCCAGCGGAAACGCCCGCGCGGAAAGCACCCATTCTTTATCACGAAAGAAACCCTCCGCCGGAAACCGGCGGCGAAAAAAAGCGATGCGCTCCGAATCAGTCATGAAAACCCTGCACCCATAGCCCCGGCTCCCGCCATCAGGCAACGCAAGAAATGCGCGCCCGCACACCGGAGGGCGGGATTCTATTCCCGCCCATTCTTCCGTGGGCGGAGGAGGTGCGGAGCCGGGGAGGCGAAGTGCAAAGGGCAGGGTGCAGTGCGATAAGCTCCGTGCCGCTTCCACCCGCAAAAGTCACGCCGGGGCGGTCAGGAAAAACTCCCAATCGCGCACGCCGTGCAGATTGCGGATGAGGGCGCTGGCGGGCAGGGGTCTCGGCGGGGCGGGCGGTTTGAGCAGGCGCAGGCCGGCCTCCTGGGGCAGGCGGTCGGCTTTGCGGGAGTTGATCTCGCGGTGGGCCAGCACGCAGTTGTCCCAGGTGGTTCTGCCGCCGCGCGAGCGCGGCACGACGTGGTCGATGTTGCCTTCGTTCGGGGCGAGCTGCCGGCCGGTGTACTGGCAGCGGCCGCCGTCGCGTTCCCAGAGGCCGCGGCGGTTCAGGCCGGGGCGTCGCATGGGTACGCGGGCGTAGTTGGCCGACACGATGACGGTGGGGCAGCGCACGACGCCGCGCGGGGTGCCGATGGCGCGATCCTGCTCTCGTACGGGCAGCGCGAGCCATTCATCCCAAGTCACGGGAACGATGGCGTCATCGCCCTGCACGTCGAGTCCGCGGGCGGCTCCGCCGGCCATCATGCAAAACGCCTCGGCGGGCGTCTTGACGTGGATGGCCTGCCAGTTGCGGTTGAGCACTAGAACTGTGGGGGTATTTAGCATTTAGGAATTAGGAATTAGGAATTAGGATTTAGGATTTAGGATTTAGGATTGTTCTTTGACTGCTGGGTGGTGCGCCGGGCGGTGAAGAAGATGGCTGTAAACTCGTTCGCCTCGGCGAGCAGGGAGGTGACACGTTTCGCGGGGAGCAGGCCGCCTTCGACGATCAGTTCCATCCAAAACGTGCTTTCGTCGGCTTCTTCAAGGACTGTGCCGAGTTTGGCAATGAATTCCGCCGTCGAACGCGCCCTGCATGCCGCACGGTAATTCGCGCCGACCGACGTGGCGCTCCGCAACAACTGATCGCCCAAGACCCGGCCCTTCGCATTCTTGGGCAAATGGTCCACCAATGTCATCACGCGAAGCGCAAACTCCTTGGTCCGTTTCTTCAAATCGTCCTTGTTCATAAAAATCCTAAATCTTAAATCTTAGATCCTAAATCAGTCCTCAGGTTTTTCTCCCGACGGACACATCTTGACGATGCGCGGGCTGAACCGGCCGAGCACTTCGACCAAGTCCTGCTGCGCGTCCATGACGCCGTGGATGTCCTTGTAAACACCGGGCACTTCATCGAGACCGGCGCTGAGCAATTCCACGCCGGCGGCGGCGAGTTGTTTTTTCACCGCGCTCCAGGTGAAGCTTTGCAGCGCCTTGGTGCGGCTCATCACGCGCCCGGCGCCGTGAGAGGCGCTGTGCAGGGACGCGGCGCTGCCTTTGCCGCGCACCACGAAACCGGGCGTGGCCATCGAGCCGGGGATCACGCCCAGCACGCCCGCGCCGGCGGGCGTGGCGCCTTTGCGATGCACCACGACCTCGCGCTCCCGACCGTCCACGACGTGGGTTTCCTTCCAGGCGAAGTTGTGGTGGTTCTCGATGTCGATGATGACATGCGCGCCCACTTTCTTGGCGATGTATTTGTGGATGAGGGCATGATTCGCGGCGGCGTAACGGCCCATGAGGTTCATGGCCGCCCAGTATTCCTGGCCGGCTTCTTCGTCAAAGCTGAGCCATGCGAGTTGTTTCAACTCCTTCGGCAAATCGTAACGCCGTTCCATGGCGATCCGGCTGTAGTGCTGGCACACCTGCGCTCCGGTGCCACGCGATCCGCTGTGCGAGAGCAGCGCGAGGTATTCCCCGGCTGCGATCTCGAAACCGGATTTCTGCAACGCGCGCGCCTGCTCCGCGTTCACGTCGAAAGCGCCGAACTCGACAAAGTGGTTGCCGGAGCCGCTGCTGCCGAGCTGCGCCCACGCCTTGTCCTTGAAACGCCGGGTGATGGGCGACACGTCCCAGTCCTCGTCCATCACATCGTGCTGGCGTTTGTCCTTGAACGCGCCGCCCACGCCGAACTTGGTTTCGTTTTCCAGGATGTTGGCGAGACGGTCCTTTTGACCGGCGATGATGTTAGCCTTCCGGTCATAGACGCTCAGCCTCATGCGGCAGGCGATGTCCACGCCCACGGCATAAGGGATGACGCAATCCTCGGTGGCGAGCACGCCGCCGATGGGCAGGCCGTAACCCTGGTGGGCATCCGGCATGAGCGCGCCCGCCACGGAAACCGGCAAAGCGCAGGCGTTCGCCATCTGCTGCACCGCACCGGCCTCGAGACCGGAACCCCATTGACGCCAGGGCGCGAGTTCGGCGCGTTGAATGAAAGGCGGCTTGAACAACTCCCGCGCCAGTTCCGCGACATCAGCATCCTTCAGGTAATCCGCGGGAGACGCCACGATCTGGGCAATCGCTTCCTCCACCTGCGGGCGGTCGAATCCGCGGGCGAACAGGCGGCACATGTGGGAATGAGCCATCTTGAGGCAAGCGCCTTGCGGCACGCCGAGATTGATGAGGTCTTGGTTGTTCATGGATATGGATTGGAATGGTAACTGAAAAGTGAGCGGCGGTGTTTGTTCTTATTGTCGAAATGGCGTCCCCGCCGTGCGGCCTTCGCACGGCGGGGTTTGGGTCGCGTGACAGATGCGGACACGTCAGGAGGATGCTTGATGAGGCTTGCGTCCTGATCGTTGCGGTTTGCGGGTTGACCCGTTGCATGATGCGGTTTGACATTCGGCATCAGCATCGGTTTTCCACGTTTGGCAGACGTGAGAGGCGGGGGTTAATCGCCGTGTCTTTGGCAACCATCCTATCGTTCCGGCACGTCGCGCGCCCAAATTCTTACTCGCTCAGGGTGGCGGGATGAGTGTGGTTGAACTCGTCGAGTTCGTCCTGGATTTGGGAGATTTCCGCTTCCAGTTCGGCGGCGAGTTGATCCAGTTCGGCTTTTTTGAGCTGGGCGATGTATTCCACCTCATAAGCGGCCTGCATGTAGGAGCCGCTTTCCTTGAACACACCGTGCCGTGTCTCGAGGCTTTTGAGCAGGACAACGAGGCCCTTGAGTTCGGCGAGCCGGAAGATGCGCGGGTAAAGCGCGGCGTTTGCCGCCGCGATGGCCGCTTTGACTTCGACCAGCCTGTCAATTTTGGAACGCAGTTCGTCCAGGACTTGATGGTTGTCATAGTCGAACGGCACACCGGCAGCCCGCGAGTTCTGCTTGGCGATGCGGTCTTTGAGCGAAGACACCTCACCGGCGATTTGGTTTTTGAGTTTGAGTGCTTTGGTCAGTTTCATGGTTGGATTTGGGTTGGGGTTTGTGGAAAAGTGGTGAGCCCGCAGGGATGTGCGCCCTGCTCGGCCGGTTAAAAGCCGGCTGCTTCGCTGTCTAAGCTTCGGGCTCGATCAAGACGCGATGAGTAATCGAATCCGTGAAAAATGGTGCTCATGGCAGGATTCGCACCCGCACTGGCGACGCTCTCGACGTCGTGCCTCTGCTGATTGGGCTACATGAGCTTGGAAATGGCACCCACGGCGGGACTCGCACCCGCTAGGACAGATTTGAAGGACCTGCTGCTCGACGACTTTGCATTCGTGGGCTTTGGGAAAAATGGCGGAACGCGGAGGACATGCTCCCCTTGCCGCTCAATGGCGGCACGATCTCTTTAGCAAAGAGCCCCGGCGCGCTGGTCCGGTTCACGTTCCTTGTCTGAACTGGTACTCCCGGCAGGATTTTCGCCTGCAACCTCCGCGTTCGAAGCGCGGCGCTCTCTACATTGAGCTACGGGAGCATGAAAGGGTGCCCATGGCAGGACTTGCACCCGCACTGGACCGCTTCTGAGGCGGTTGTCTCTGCATTGGACTACATGGGCATGGAAGTGGCAGCCTTGGGCGGAGTCGCACCGCCAACCGTCCGGTTCAAAGCCGGATGCTCTGCTGTTGAGCTACAAGGCAGTTGGCAAACTGGTCGGATACCCCGGTGCCGCCCCGGGCGTCTCTTGCTTCCAAGGCAAGCGAGTTCGCTGGCTCTCTCGTATCCGAATGAAATGGACGCGCGCCCCGGACTTGCACCGGGTAAAGCGGTTTTGCGGACCGCCGGCTCGTCGGCTTTGCCATGCGCGCGATTGAAAATTGGTTCCCCCAGCCGGTTCTGCCCCGGCACCGCCTCGTTCACAACGAGGAATGCTGCTGTTACACTATGGAGGGAGTGTGAAATGGATCCTCCGGTGGGTTTCGCACCCACATGGACCTGTTTACAAGACAGGCGCCTTTCTGTGTCGGCCACGGAGGAGTGGAAAAGAAAGTACCCCGCCTTTCCAAGGCGGACGGGGAATCTCCCGCCTTGGAAAGGCGGGGTACTTTGAAATGGCGCTCCCACGAGGACTTGCACCTCGACCCTCGGCCTTCGCACGGCCGTGTGCAGAACTCTTACACCTTGGAAGCATGAATGGATGCGGAGGGCCGGATTGTATTCCGGCCCACTCTTTTCGGTCTTTCGTTTTCAATGAACTCACCGTCTCTTCTGTTCACCTATTCTCCTGAAAAAGTCGGCGGGAATACAATCCAGCCCTCCGAAAATGGTGGCTGCGTCCGGTAGCGCGCCGGACTCTCCTCGTCTTCAGCGAGGCGCTAATCTGTCTCAGCTACACAGCCTGCGTTGGTCCCTCCGCGTGGTATCGCGCCACGGTCTCCCGCTTATCGGGCGGGTGCTCTGCTTTTGAGCTACGGAGGGAGTCGAAAAAAAGGGTCGCCCGGCGAGGTAACGCTCCCCGGTCTTCCGGATGTAAGCCGGCTGCTCTGCTATTGAGCTATCGGGCGGAAATGGCGGAGCACCAGAGAATCGCACTCTGGACGCCGATGTGCGGCGCAGCGGTTTTCGAGACCGTTTCCTCGTCTATGCCGGACGTGCTCCGTTGAAAGTGGTACCCGCACCAGGAGTCGAACCTGGAGCCTCAGCCGTTAGAAGCGGCGCGTGCAGAATATCCGTTACACCTTGCGGGCAAAAATGGCTCTCTCACATGGACTCGCACCATGACGATCGGCTTAACAGGCCGGCAGGCTACTTTACCTCATGAGAGAATGAGAATGGTGGACTCGGACGGTAACGCTCCGTCTCCTGCCGGGTGCAAACCGGCCGTGCTGTCTTTTATCACTACGAGCCCTTGGAAATTGGCGGCCTGTGCGGGCTTTGCTCCCGCGACCTTCCGCTCGACAGGCGGCTGCTCTTCGTGGCTGAGCTAACAGGCCAATACATGATGAATGAAATGGTGCGGCGTCCGGGTAACGCTCCCGGCTGGTTCGGTGAACGCCGGTTTTACAGACCGGCTCGCCTCTTTAGCGGACTACCGCCGCGCGAATGGTTCCGGGACGTGGAGTCGAACCACGATGGCGGAGCTTATGAAACTCCGCAGGTTCCCAACCTTCCCGGGTTTGGAAAATGGTGGACCGCCGCGGCTTTGCTCCGCGCTCTTTCGCTTGCAAGGCGAATGACCTCCTGACTGATCGAGCGGCCCTTGTGGGTTGAAGAAATGGTTTGCGATGGTGGCGGGGGCGGGAATCGAACCCGCTCATGGGCGGCTTATGAGGCCGCTGCCTTCCCATTTGGCGACCCCGCGATTTGATGTGGTTGCTGTGGAAAATCGAAAAGCAATGGCACGGCGTCCCGGTGCCGCCCCGGACACGCAAAGTTTTGGAGGCTCTGCTGCGCAAGCTGGCGCCCGCCGTGTTGCTTTCATTGACGATCTACTATTAATGGTGCGATCAGCCGGATTCGCACCGGCATCCCCTGAGTGGCATTCAGGCATCCTGCTCTTGAACGATGATCGCGAAGGTGGCGGCGCGGGGGGGGGCGTGTGCGCCCGTCCGCGCCGCCTTCGACAATAAAGAACAAACACCGCTGCCAGCTTTGGTAAGCTCGCACCCGCGGGTCGTTTTCACGGCGGATGTTTCGGTGTTTGTGGCACACCTCCTGTGCATCACGCGCGGCGGAGCCGGTTGCTGATGCGAAGCCTCTTGGTTCTGTTGGGTGAGAGGCGATGGAGCCGGGCGCAATACTTTCCTATCAACCGGCGGTCGTCAGACTGCCGGCTTGACAAAGCCCTGGTTATAAGCAACCGTGTCGGCGGTTGCGAACTAACAGGTGTCTCCGCAAGGGACTGAGTGGTATTGCGGCCGATTCCGCCCCGCCGTCAGTTGCCGCTGACGGCGGGGTTTTTATCGCCCGTGAAGGGATGATGAATTAATGGGTGATGATGAACTCCTTTCGTTGGATGGTGGAAAAAAGAAACCCTGCCGGCTTTGGGGCGGGCAGGGTTTCCGAAAAACGATTGATCTACGTTGGATCGAAAAACTACCCGCACACCTCCTTGTCAAGGTCCGCACGCTCCATATTGGGCTGTCCAAAGCTGACGCTTGAACCGAGGCACAAAATACCGGAGCGGGCCGACCACGGGGTCGTATGCGCTTTCAGGTTTGTTCTCCGGTATGATTTCATGACTTGTGAAGGTTGCAACGAAACTAACCGGCCTATCTTAGATCGTCAACGAAAAATTTTGCGTTTTTTTGCGTGGAGATTGAAGCATGGAGAACAGGCATCATGCCTGTTCGCGCGGGCATGATGACCGCGCCCCATATTACTTCTTCAACAAATCCCGGATCTCGGTGAGGAGTTGGATATCGGCGGGTGGGGCTTCGGGTTCCGGCGCGGCTTCCGGCTTGCTGGTCAATGCCATAAGCTTGTTCACCGGCTTGATGATGACGAAGAAGATGACGGCGGCGGTGATGAGGAAGCTGATGGCCGCGCTGATGATGATGCCGAGGTCGAAAGGGCCGGCTTTCCATGGCACATTGGGATCGCCACCGAGCAGGTTGAGCAGTGGCGTGATGATGCCGTCGGTGAGGGCGGTTACGATTTTACCGAACGCGGCGCCGATGATGACACCGGTGGAGAGATCGATGACGTTGCCTTTGAAGATGAACTTTTTGAATTCGTTGAGCATGGCGGGGAGGATTGGATATTGATGTGTGGATGAAGACGGAGGATCACCGCCGGGTGACCGGCAAATAATTTGATTCAGGCTTGATGCCAAGCAAGGCGGGATTTGTTTCCCCGGTCCGTCTGCGCATGCGGTTCAATAGCGCGGGGTCGATGACGGCGCGCAGGCGGTGGATGCCGCTGGTTTGAATGAGGCTTTCCTGCCAGCGGGGGGCTTTGGAAAAGGGGACTTGGGAGGGGTGATAGATGCCGAGCCGCCCGACATTTTCATCGATGAGATCGGACGGTGATTTGCCAAGCAGGTGGCTGACGGCGATGTGGCAGCCGAGTTCGACGGCGCGTGCGGAGGCGCAGCGGTCCACGCGCTCGACGCCGAGTTCGGTCTCGGTGGCGCTGGGGCAGAGGATGACATCCACGCCGCGACCACGCAGCAGGACGGAGAGTTCGGGAACCTCGATGTCCAGGCAGATGAGGACGGCGAAGGTGAGATCTTTATACGTGAAGAGATTCACTGCGGCACCCGGTGAGAACGCCTTTTCCCAAGGTGTGAGGTGTAGCTTGTCCTGATACAGCAGATCGGTTCCGCGGAGGATGGGCGCGCGGTTGAAAAGTTGGCCGGTGTCGCTGTCCCAAAAGGGGCAGGTGCCAAGCACGGCGGCTTTGTCCGGGCGGGAGAGGGCTTTGCGCAGGAAGGGGAATTCGTGTTCCCAAAACTGGGTGGCGACGGCGCGGAGCGGGTCATCGGATTTTGGCAGACAAGGCTGCAGCATCATCCAGGTGAATTCGGGCAGGAGCACGAGATCAGCGCCGGAGTCCCAGCAGGCGGCGACTTGTTCGAGGACGGCTTGGGAACAGGCGCGGGCGGTGGCCGGGCCTGGGGTGACGTCCCAGGTGAGGAGGTCGAGGGTTGCGGTTGCGGCCATGAATCAAGGTGGGGAAAGAGGCTCCGGACGAGTTATCATTGGCATGACGGCAAGCAGGCCGGATCAGACACGAGCGAGCTTCAGTGCGGGCTGGATGCCGGCGGTGAGCTGGCGGCGTTTCTTGGCGAGAGCCCGAAAATCACACTCCACCTGAAGACCATGCCAAAAGGATTCCGACTGGCCAAAAAAGGCGCCGAAACGAATGGACATGGTGGGGGTGACGGCCCGTTTGCCAAGGACAATTTCGTTGATGGCGCGGGGCGGGACGCCGATGGCGCGGGCCATGGCGTTTTGGGAGATTCCCATGGGATTCAAGTACTCTTCCAGCAAGATTTCGCCGGGGGTGATGGGGGGCTTCATGTCTGTAACGTATGACGTTATATGGAGCGCAGTCAATGATAATTGACGATGGCGACCTCGGCCGGGCCGGAGTCTGTCCAGCGAAACACAATGCGCCATTGCTCGTTGACGCGGATGGAATGGCGGCCCGCGTAATCTCCGCGAAGCGCTTCGAGCCGGTTTCCCGGCGGTACGGCAAGGTCTGATAGGCGTCCGGCCCGGTTCATTTGCATCAGTTTGCGAAGGGCAACACGAGCGATGGATGCGAACTTTTTATTCCTCTCCTCTTCGAATAGTTGTCTCGTATCAGCGTCGGCAAAGGACTGGATCATGCGGGAAAAGCCGGATCAAAAGACTTGAGCCAGAAGGTGAGGGTTTTGGGTGACTCGGTTTCCTCGCCGATTTCTTTCCAGACAAAGGTGGCTTGGAGTTCGGGGTGCTTCACGTAGCCTTGTTTGATCCAAAGACCGTCGAGCGGTTGATAGCTTGGCGGGCGCTGGGGATGATCGGCGGGGCGGTCCACGGCGCAGAAGGTGGTGTGGCGGATGCCGGGCAGAGATCGGGCATGGGTTTCGCGGCGGGCGAAGAATTCTTTGCCGATGCCTTGGCCGCGATATTCGGGGAGGAGGATGGACTCGCCGAAGTAGCAGATGGTGTCGAGGTCGTAGTCGGCCTTAACGAAGGCTTCCTGGAACTCCGGGCCTTCGTCGCGCATTGGCAGGCAGGTGGTGGCGCCGACGACGCGGTCTTCATCAAAGGCGAGCACGACGAGGCTTTGCCGAGAGTTTAGGTAGGTGCGGAGGTAGTCGCGCTCGTATTCCAGCGTGCCGTCGTAGAGGTAAGGGTATTCGCGGAAGACGGTGATGCGGAGTTGGCCGAGGGCGTCGAGATGGGGGGCGAGTTCGGGGCCGTGGAAGTTTTGGAGGCGGAGGGGCATTGGGTGGAGGGTAGAGAGTGGGGGAGTGGGGCGCCCGCTCTTCTTGGAGTGCACGCGTCCTCGCGTGCAGCGTTTGGCGTCGCGCCGAACGCGTTGCGGCGGGAGCCGCACACGGGGGTGGGAATTGTCCGCCGCAGACGCGTGCCCTGCGTGTTCGCTGCGCTCAATCTTTCCGGCGGGACGCCGGAAAGAGCACGCGG
>CAZNKC010000123.1:0-15353 GCA_964573315.1 uncultured Verrucomicrobiaceae bacterium
TGCATCCCGTTTTGGCGGAGCGACAGATGCGGCTTGCAGGCTGGAGCGCGCGCGGTTTCGACGGGGTCTCGACGAACGCGCAAGCGGTCATCCGGCGGCTCCTGCCCGATGTGCGCTCCGGCGCGGTCATCCTGATGCACGAAGGCCGCGCCGCCGCCGGTCAATCCAGGCTGGCGCCAGTGGTCTTGACGGCGGTGCTGGAGGACATCGCGAACAAAGGACTGGTGACAACGCTGCCGCCAGTTTCATGATTGGGTTCGCGCGCGAGAACCCCTTCTCCCGTTTCGTATCCAACGCTAACCATGAAACGCACGCTTGCTCTCCTTTTCCTGCTCACTCCCTGCCTCGCCCAAGCCAACTGGCCGGCTTGGCGTGGCGATGTCACCGGCTCCGGCATCACTCCGGACACCCGCCTTCCCCTCGAATGGAGCCGGGATCGAAACGTGGTCTGGCGGGTGGAACTGCCCGAGGCCGGCAACTCCACGCCCGTCGTGCAGGATGGCCGCGTCTTCGTGACGCAGGCGGTCACCTCCGAGAAATGGCGCGGCCTGATGTGCTTCGACCGCAAGGACGGCTCGCTGCTTTGGAAAAACGGCGTGACCTATGACAAAGAAGAGCGCACCCACCGCACCAACCCCTACTGCTCGGCCTCGCCTGCGACGGACGGCCGGATCGTCGCCGCCTCTTACGGCTCCGCCGGCATCGCCGCCTACGACATGGAAGGCAAGCAGCTTTGGCATCGCGACTTCGGCCCCATCGACCACGTTTGGGGAAACTCCACCTCGCCCGTCCTGCACGGCGACCTCTGCTTCCACTATCACGGCCCCGGCAAAGGCGCCTTCCTCGCCGCGCTGAACAAGGCCACCGGCGAAACCGTCTGGCAATGGAACGAGCCCGACTGGCAGCCCGGCGCCCGCACCGACGGATTCAGCGGCCAGGGAGAGGGCATCATCGGCTCGTTCAGCACGCCCATCCTCGTAAAAGCGAACGGACGCGAGGAGTTGGTGATGAGTTTCCCGCTGGAGATGAAAGCCTTCGATCCGGCGAGCGGCAAAGTCTTGTGGACCTGCTCCGGGCTGAACCCGCTGATCTATACCTCGCCCATGCACGACAACGGCGTGGTCGTCGCCTTCGGCGGTTATCATGGCAACACCATCGCCGTCAAGACCGGCGGCGGCGGTGATGTCACGTCCAGCCATCGCCTGTGGCAGGAAGTCCGCCACAATGGCGGCATCGGCACCGGCGTCATCAAGGACGGCCTCTACTACTACCACGACTCCGGCGGCATCGCCTTCTGCCTGGATTTGAAAACCGGGGAAACCCTCTGGAAAGAACGCCTCCCCGGCGCGGCCAAATCCTGGGGCTCCTTCGTGCTGGCGGGCGACCGCATCTACACCCTCAGCCAGACCGGCGAAACCGTCGTCTTCAAACCGGACCGCGAAAAGCTCAACGTCATCGCCCGCTCAACCGTAAACGAGCAAACCAACTCCTCCCTCGTGCCCACCAACGGCCAGTTCTTCATCCGCACCCACAAAGCCCTGTGGTGCATCGGTGGCGAGTGACGGGCGCAAAGCACAGAGAGCAGAGCGATGCCCCCAAGGAGAACGTGATTGTATTCCCACCCACTTTTCCGAGGGCGGAGGCGGCGCGGAGCCGTCAGCAAACCACCCAAACGCCCCACCCACCTTTCGGACTTCGGACTTCGGATTTCAAAGCGAATCCCCCTTGTGCGCCGCCCCGCCTTCGCTTTAATCCATCCCCATGCTGGAAGCCGTTCAACTCTCCCGCCAAGCCACGCCGCGCGATGGAGACCCCCAAGCGTTGCTGGACGCCGTCGGCTTCTCCTGCCCGGTCTCCCAAGTCACGCTAATCGTCGGCGCGCCGGGCAGCGGCAAGCACAGCCTGCTGGAAGTGCTCGCCGGCGTCCGCCGGCAAGACCAGGGCGTGCTCCTGCTGCACGGGCGCGACCTCGACAACGAACCGCTGCATCCCAACGAACTCGGCTTTGTCCCCGCCACGACAGACAGCCTGCATGGCAACCTCACCGCACGGGAGACGCTCGCCAGCGCCCTGCTGCTGCGCGCCGGCGGACTCGCGCCCGATGAAACCGCCGGACGCATCGCCAACCTGCTCGCCCTCTGCGGATTGGAAACCGCGACGAATGAACGCGTCAACCACCTCAGCGCCATCCAGCGCCGGCGCCTCCTGCTCGCCGCCGCCTTGGTGAGCGATCCCGTGCTCGTTCTGTGCGACGACTTCACCAACGGCATGGACGCCAAATCCGAGCGCGAACTCGTCGCCCTGCTGAAACTCATCGCCACCGACTTGCCGGGCCGCGTCGTGCTCAACGTCACCGCCTCCCTCTCCCAACTGCCCGCCTACGACACCACCATCGTCCTGCACCAGGGCCACGTCTGCTTCCACGGCCCCGCCCGCGCCATCCCACATTACTTCACCATCAAATCCGTAGAAGACCTCTACCCGCGCCTCGCCATGCGCCCCGCCCAACGCTGGGGCGACTCCTGGGCGCGGCATCGCGACTCCTACTACGAGGCCTTCAAAATCAGCGGCTCCACGGAAAAAACCATTCCCACCGCCGAAGACGGCGCCCCGGACAGCGACGACCCCGATCGCATCCGCCTGCCCGCCACCCAGGACGCAGAATCGGAGCCGGACACCCCGCCCGCCGGAGAAAAAGACAGCGCGCCCGTGCTGCCCCCTCCCCTGCCCCGCGCCGGCTTGGCCGCGCAGGCCACCCTGCTGGTGCGCCGCCGCTGGACACTGCTGCGCCGTTCGCGCCGGGAATGGCGCTTGCAGGCGCTGATGTTTTTCGGCCTGCCCATGCTCGCCGTGCTCATGATCTGGCCGAACAAAGGCCACCTCGCCGCTGCGCTCGGCAAAGACGCTTCTGCCCTGCCGCCGGAGATCCTCTGGCCCGCCGCCTACACCTGCCTGATGGCCGCTTTCATCCAAGTGTTCATGGTCGTCTTCATGTCCGTCCGCAACGGCGCGCGGGAGATCGCCCGGGAGCGCGCCGCCATCGACTGGGAGCGACTCGGCGGAGTCAGCCCGCTCGCCGTTCTGGTTGGAAAAATCGCCTTCCTCGGCCCCTTGATCCTCGCTCAATCACTCTGGCTCGGCCTCTGTGTGGAAATGTTCATCGGCCCGCTGCCCGGCGCCACGGGGCCGCGCTTGATCCTGCTCCTGCTCACCGGCGCCGCCTTCACCAGCCTCTGCCTCGGCATCTCCGCGCACGCCCGCGCCGCCGAGCGCGCCCATGCCTTGTGCCTGTTGCTCACCTGCGCGCAAGTGCTGCTGGGCGGCGCGCTGCTGGGCATGCCGCGCGTCCTCGGCGGCATCATCCATCCCTTTGTCACCGCCTACTACGGCTGGTCCGGCATCGTCGATGGCATGAGCGCCCACCCCGTCTTCCCCGCCATCACCGCCCTGCTGCGCACCTGGTTCGCCACGCCCTCGCTGGCGATGAGCGCGCTCGCCATCCACGCCATCGCCGGACTGGCGCTGGCCTACGCCGGCCTGCGCAAGCGACGGCTGCCGTGAGGAGTGGCGACGAGTCGTCGCCTTTCCAAAACGGAATCAAAGCCGGCGACTCGCCGGCGCTCCTTGCAAGGCCGCCACGCCGGAAACGTATCGTATTCGTCCCCGGCTCACTTCCGCCTCTTTAATGCACCGCATTCATCAAACCGCCCTTCTCATCGCTTCGGTCGCACTAACCGCTGCGCCAGCACGCGCTGCGGCGGTGGATTATGCCGCGCAAATCAAGCCGCTGCTCCAGCTTCACTGCGTCAAATGCCACGGCGCCAGCTCCGCCAAGAACAATCTCCGGCTCGACACCGCCGCCGCCGCGCTCCAGGGCGGCGACCGCGGCCCCGCCGCTGTCCCCGGGCAAGCAGAGCAAAGCCTCCTCATTCAGGCCGTCACCGGTACCCACGCCGAAATCCCCAAGATGCCGTACAAACGCACGCCGCTCGACTCCGCCGAGATCGACCTGCTGCGGCGCTGGATCGACGAAGGCGCTCGCCATCCCGCGGATGAAATCCCCAGCGACGACCGCCACTGGTCTTTCCTCAAGCCGGAGCGCCCCGTGCCCCCGCCCGGCGCGGATCATCCCATCGACGCCTTCATCCAGGCCCGCCTCACTCAAGCCGGTCTCCAGCCCGCGCCGCCCGCCAAACCGCTCACACTGCTGCGCCGCCTTCATCTCGATCTCACCGGCCTGCCACCGACCCTCGAAGAAATCACCGCCTTCGAGCAATCCGCAATCCAAAATCCGCAATCCGCCATCAACGAAGTCATCACCCGCCTCCTCAACTCCCCCCACCACGGCGAGCGCTGGGGCCGCTGGTGGCTCGATCAAGCCCGCTACGCCGACAGCAACGGCTACTCCATCGACGCCCCGCGCCAGATTTGGAAATACCGCGACTGGGTGATCGACGCCTTCAACGCCAACATGCCCTTCGACCAATTCACCGTCGAACAGATCGCTGGTGATCTCCTGCCCGGCGCCGGCGAATCGCAACGCATCGCCACCGGCTTCCACCGTAACACCCAGATCAATCAGGAAGGCGGCATCGACAAAGAGCAGTTCCGCATCGAAAGCGTCTTCGACCGCGTCGCCACCACCGGCGCTGTCTGGCTCGGCCTCAGCACCGGCTGCGCCCAATGCCACGATCACAAATTCGATCCCATTTCACATAAAGAGTACTTCCAACTCTTCGCCTTCCTCAACAACCAGGACGAGCCCACCCTCACCGTCCACGATCCCGGCATCGACACCGCCGCGCTAACCCGCGAAAAACAAAAACTCACCGCCAAACTCACCGCCCATCTCGAATCCAAGGAACCCGAACTCGCCGCCTGGGAGCAAACCTTGACCGGCGAGACCCGCAAGCACCTCAACAAAAGCACGCTCAAAGCCCTCGCCCAACCCGCCGGCAAACGCACCCTCAACGACCGCCGCGTGCTCTACGCCACCCTGAGCGGCACCAGCGATCCGGACTTCACCCCGCTGCACAGCCGCCTCGCCGAAATCGACACCCTGCTCGCCAAAGGCGTCAGCACGCTCGTGCTCACCGAACTGCCGGAGCCGCGCGCCACCCGCCTCTTCATCAAAGGCGACTTCACCCGCCCCGCCGACGAAGTGCTCCCCGGCGTCCCCGCCGTGCTTCATCCCATCGAAAGCAGCGCCGCCATCCCCACCCGGCTCGACTTCGCCCGCTGGCTGGTCAGCCGGGACAACCCGCTCACCGCCCGCGTCATCATGAACCGCGTCTGGCAGCAGTACTTCGGCAAGGGGCTGGTCGATACCGAAAACGACTTCGGCACCCAGGGCAGCCTGCCCACCCATCCCGAACTCCTCGACTGGCTCGCCACCGAATTCATGGCGCGCGACTGGAGCCTCAAAGCCATGCACCGGTTGATCGTCACCAGCCAAGCCTACCAGCGCACCTCGGCAAATCCGAAATCCGAAGCCCGAAATCCACAATCGCCCGATCCTTACAACCTTTTGCTCGCCCGCCAAAACCGCCTCCGCTTGGACGCGGAGATTGTGCGTGATGCCGCCCTGGCCGCCTCCGGCCTGCTCGCGCCGAAACTCGGCGGGCCACCCGTTTTTCCGCCCATCCCGGACGGCGTCATGGGCCTCGGCCAAGTCAAACGCGCTTGGACACCCAGCACCGGCGCGGACCGCTACCGCCGCGCCGTTTACACCTTCGTCTATCGCTCCACGCCGCCGCCCAATCTCGCCGTGTTCGACGCGCCCGACGGCTTCGCCACCTGCACCCGCCGCATCCGCAGCAACACCCCCTTGCAGGCGCTCACCCTGCTCAATGACCCCGCCTTTGTCGAGTTCGCGCAAGCGCTCGCCGCCGTCATCGAAAAAGACGGCCTCGAAGCCGCCTTTCAACGCGCCGTCACCCGCCCGCCGCAACCCGCCGAACTCACCCTGCTCCGCCCCCTCGATCCGTTCTCCGCCGCCCGCGTCCTGCTCAACCTCGACGAAACCATCACCCGCGAGTAAGCCCTCGCACTCGTCCGAGCGCATCTCTCACCCGTCCGGGTTTTTCAGGTTCATCCGGAAAGCTAGCGCGGAGCTTTGCGAGCGACAGCGGCATCAACCTGGAGCGCACGCGTCCCGCGTGTTCTTTTCGGCGTCCCGCCGAAAAGATTGAGCGCAGCGAACACCAGGGAAAGCTCCACCCCCACCAGCCCGGCTCCCCAGGCCTCACCCGCGCCAGTAGCGGAAGTCGTGAGACTTCCTTTGCCGCATCCCGCACTAACTTCCCGGATGAACTTCAAGACGTTCATCGCGCACCCTGCGGGATGACTGTGATCTGTGTTCCCTGTGCAATCCAGTGTTTCCTTCTTCCTTTTCAGGCCTGCCTCCTTGCGCGAAATTTTACGGACCAGCTTTTCACTCACCCCCGCCCCCCGGCAAGCTTTGCCTTGCGCGGCGGCGGGTTGTTTATACCTTGGCGGCCCGCGCCGGGCACGGCGCTTTTTTCACTCCATGAGCCAGCACATCAAACTTTTCATCCCCGGTCCCGTCGAAGTCTCCCCCGCCACCTTCGCGGCCATGTCCCAGCCGATGGTCGGGCATCGCAGCAAGGATTTCCAAAACCTGTACGCGGAGATTCAGCCGCAACTGCAAACCCTGTTCGGGACCACTGGACAAGTGTACCTGAGCACCTCCTCCGCCTGGGGCGTGATGGAAGGGTCCATCCGCAATCTGGTCGCCAAAAAAGTGCTGAACTGCTGCTGCGGCGCGTTTTCGGACAAGTGGTTTGACGTGTCGAAACGTTGCGGCAAGCAGGCGGAAGCCTATCAAGTGGAGTGGGGCCAGCCCATCCTCGCGGAGGAGATCGACAAACGTCTGGCCAGCGGCGAGTTCGACGCGCTCACCCTCATCCACAACGAAACCTCCACCGGCGTGCTGAACCCGCTGACGGAGATCGCGGCCTTGAAGGCGAAGTACCCGGACGTGATGTTCATCGTGGATTCGGTGTCCGGTTTCACCACGGTGCCGGTGGCGTTTGACGAACTGGGCATCGACGTGCTGCTGACCGGCAGCCAGAAAGCCTTCGCCCTGCCGCCCGGCTTGGCGCTGTTCACCGCGTCCGAAGCCGCCTACGCGCGCGCGGCGAAGATCCCGGACCGCGGTTATTACTTCGACTTCCTGGAGTTCCGCGCCAACGGCGAGAAAAGCATGACGCCGAGCACGCCCTGCATCTCGCTCATCTACGGGCTGCGGCACAAGCTGGGGGAAATCTTCGCCGAAGGGCTGGAGAACCGCTACGCGCGCCACGCACGGCTCAACGGCTTGGTGCATGACTGGGTGCGGCGCAACGGATTCGAATTCTTCGCGCCGGAGGGTTATCGCTCGAAGTCGCTCACCTGCGTGGCGAACAACCGTGAGATCGACGTGGCCAAGCTGAACACGATCTTGAAGTCCGAGCACTCCCTGGTGATCGACGGCGGCTACGGCAAGCTCAAAGGCAAGACCTTCCGCATCTCCAACATGGGCGACGAAACAGACGCCACCATCGGCGGCCTGATCGCCTGCCTGGATGATGCGCTGGCGAAACTTTGAGGGCTTACGCATGAAGGAATTTCATCACAGGAGGGCACGGAGATTTGAAAGATTCGTCATTTCCTCTGTCATCCCTCCTTCATTCCTCTACGTCCTCTGTGCCCTCCTGTAGTGAAAACGAAACTTTGAGAAGGCGCGCAACTCCCGACGGCCCGGCGGGTTGAGAGGGGATGTCTGCGCTTTGATCCGGTTTTCACCGGTTGCAAGGCGTGGATTCAACCCCATGTTTCTTTTTATGAACTCCTGGACCTGGAGCCGTTATCTTTTGGCTGGCCTGCTGCTCGCAGCGGGCTCGGCTGGCAACGCGCAGACAGCAGCCCCGGAAGCCGCGGAGCCGAATCCGCAAGCCGCCGCCCCAGCCCCCGAAACCAAGCCGCCGCCGCAGGCGGATGAAAAAGGCGGGACTTCGCGCAAGGACGGCAAGGATCGCTACGAGTGGCGCGGACGCGGCCCCGACGGCGACCGCCGGGGACCGTCCAGCGGCAGAAGCATGGGCGGACGGCCGCCCATGTGGGGAGAGGGTTTTGAAAAATTGTCCGAGGACCAGAAGCGGCGTGTGCGCGAGGCCTTGGGCAAAGCCTGGGGCCGCCCGGAAGTCGCCGCGGCGCGCGACAAGGTGATGGCCGCCAACGACGAGATGCGCCGGGCCATTCACGAGGCGCTGCTGGAAATCGACCCCGAAACCGCCAAAATTCTGCAAAACATGCGCGGCCCGGAAGGGTTCGGCGGGCGCGGCGAGCCGCCCCGGCTGCCGCCGGTGGAATCGGACGAATTTCCAGCGGCCGCGATCAAACGGCTGGAGAAGGAACTGCTGATGTTTTCACCGCCGGAGCGCCGCGAATCGTCCCGGGAACTGCACGCGCGGCTGCTGGAAAAACCGGCGGTTCAGGAGGCGGTGCGGCGCCTCAACGCAGCAGCGGTCGGAGAGCGACTGCAAGCGATGGAAGCCTTGCGCAAGGTGTATCGCGAGGCCGTTTCGGAGGAAGTGAAAAAATACCGTGAATCCGCATCGCCATCCGAACCCAAGACTGATGCTCCGGCGCAATCTCCGCCGGAGAAAGCGGAGGCCAAGGATCAGTGAGCCAGTTGGCAGGCTTGGCTCGATCGATGAATGGCGGTCTCACTGATTGCTGGCCGAGATCGCCGGGGTCGTATCGCTGATATTGCGCATGCGGTAAATCTCCAGAGTGTTGAGGGATTCCACTCCCCACAGGGTTTCCACAGGGTCGAACTGCGATGGGTCGCGCAGCGCTTTCATGACATCTCCGCAGATCATCTCGCAGAGATCACGCATGCCCGCCACCATGTAAAACTCGCCGCCGCTTGCCCGCGCGGCGGCCATCTTGGCCCGCAAGGCTTCCCCGGTGCGCACGTAGGTGTCGCCGCGCGGATCATACGCATGAGTGTGCCGCCACAGCCAGCCGGTGTGGATGACCGAAGGCCCGGCGTACCCTCTGGCCTCATGCCTGCCGCGCGTGAGTTCCCAGGCTCGTTGATGGTCTTCCCTTGGATGGGTTTGGATATCCTTCCTCATCGGAGCCGTAAAAAGGGCGAACAGCGCCACCACCGCCAAGGCGGCGCCGGCGGACCGGAGGAAAGCTCTGCCATCCGGGAACCTCCCGGCGGCGGATGGAACAGCCAGCGCGAGCAACATAGCGATGATCGGAACATTGAACAACAGATACCAAGTGAGCAGCTCCACGCGGAGCACGTACTTGAAGTGCAGCGTGGCCACCAAGCCGCTGACCAGTATGGCGCCGCCGAGGCTGGCGAACAGCCGGTCCCGTCGCCAGAGCTTCGCCATGGCCAGGAGAAGCGCCGCTCCCACGACAACGGCTCCCGCGCCATACAGCCCGTTTTGCCGCCGCAGCCGTTCCAGGGAGACTTCCCGCGGATTGCGCTTGTCCTGCTCGTGCCAGGGCGCGCCCAGCACGGTTTCGGAGACGGCATCGCGCGCCCACTGCTCATTCATGGGCTTGGCCCGGCGCCGCACTTCGTCGATGCTTTTGGCGATTTGCAGATTGCTGGAAACCGTGAGGGGGAAAAACAAGATGGCGCCCAGCAGGTTCGCGGCGAACCAGCGTGACAGCACGGTGGCCCGAAAACCGCGGAGAGGCCGGGGACCGAAGAGCAGACGCAATCCCAAAACGAGATTGAGAAAGGCGAGCGGGTAGATGGCTCCCTTCCAGGAGTAGAGCACCAAAAATTGCGCGACCCCAAAGAGCGCCCAATCGCGCTTGCGGCCAAACTCCAGCGCATTGAGCAGCATCCAGAGCGCCAGGATGATGAAAAGCAGCATCAACGAATATCCCCTGGCCTCCACACTGAAGCGGACGTGCAGCGGATGCAACGCCATCAAAGCCGCCGCGGTGAGCCCCATGACAGAGCCTCCCAGCCGGCGGCCAAAAAAGGCCAGCGCCGCCAGCGAAGCCAGCCCGGCCGTCAGTGGGACCAAGCGCACGATCCGCTCGTCAAAAGCCCAGGCTTCCCGTCCGGTGAGCTTTTGCCACGCATCCAGAGTGGCCCGCTGGAGGATCGAGGCCAGCCAGTGATTGTTGCCACTGCGGTCGCCAAACACCGTCTGCCGCCATTTCACCTTGTCAAAACGCAGATCATCCTGCGGGGAGCCTTCATCAGTGACGGGCTTCCACTTGCCATGCACGAAATCGCAGAAAGCCCAGCCTTCATCCCCCCAGAAGGAAAGCTTCATAGCCGGCCATCTTTGCGCCCCCGCGAAGATGACGATGACGGCGAGCGCGAGGAGGAACCACCCCGGCGGCTTGGCGCCTTTTTCCCCAGAGGCCGCTCTCAGCGGAGCGGGCGTGCGCGTGTTCCACCAGCGGGAGGTGAAGGCCAGCAGCAGCCCCATGACCGCAGCGCAAAGCGTCCCCAGCCAGACTCCCGCGGTGATGTAATCCCGCAGGGAAATTTCCCGGCGCAACAGTTCCTCCTGGAACACCTTGGTCTCCCACGGCTTTGCCGCGAAACAAAGCGAGAGAAATGCAAGGGATGACAGAAGATACAAGCTTCCCCGGACAGTGGGGCGGAAAAAGGCGAATCCACGAGTGGGCATGGGCGCGCCCCATAAATTCCTTTCACTTAGCTTAGAAATGAATATTCCTTCATGTAAATGAAGATTCATTCATGAAATCGTCATCTCACGGTTTTCGGTGGATCAAACGACATTTGCGGACAGCTTGACCGTCAAATCCGCTCTCCCATGTCAGCCACTGCTCAACCTGCGCTCCCTGTCGATGCGGTTCGTTCCCTGAAGGTTCTCGCCGTCGAGGACGATCCGCGCACCGCCGAGGCTCTTCGTGAAGGCCTGGAGACCGCGGGCTGGGCGGCGGAATTCCTCAGCCGCGGGGACGAGGCTGTCCAAGCCATCAGCACCCGCGCCTATGACGCGGTCATCATGGACATCATGCTGCCGGGCTGCGATGGACTTTCCGCGGTGCGCACTTTGCGCGCCATGAGCAACTCCACCCCCGTGCTGCTGCTCTCCGCGCGGGGCGACGTGGATCAGCGCATCAGCGGACTGGACGCCGGCGCGGACGACTACTTGGCCAAGCCTTTTTCCATGGCGGAAGTCATCGCCCGCCTGCGCGCCATCACCCGGCGTGGCGGGGAGACCGGGGCCATCCGGCTGCGGCTTGCCGATCTGGTGCTCGATGTGCCGCACCGCCAAGCCGCGCGCGCCGGGCGCAACATCGAACTGAGCCCCAGGGAATTCCGGATGGTGGAAGCTCTCATGCAAAACGCCGGGAATGTCTGCACGCGCACCCTGCTCCTGCGTCTGGTTTGGGACTACTCTTTCGATCCGGGCACGAACCTCGTGGACGTTTACATCCGCAAGCTGCGGGAGAAGATCGACTGCGGACACGACGTGCCCCTGCTGCACACCATCCGGGGAGTCGGCTACATGATGAGCGAAAAAGCGCCATGAAACGCTCCCTGCGAACCCGTCTATTTTGGGGCCACGTCGTCCTGTTTCTCGCCGCCAGCGCTATTTCCATTGTCATCACCTGGAAGGAGCTGGAAATCGAAGGGCCGCCCCAGCTCGCCGAGTCGTCCAACTGGCGGCTCGTGCTGATGGCGGCGGCCTTTTCCTGCGCGCCCGTGCTGGTCCTGGCCGTCACCAGTTGGTGGCTCACCCGCCGCTACCTTTCCTCCATCGTCACCCTGACCCAGGCGGCGGAGCAGATTCGCGAGGACAACCTGTCCAAGAAGATTCCACTCACAGGCACTGGCGACGAATTCGACCGCCTCTCCTCCGTGCTCAATGACATGATGGAGCGGCTGGACGCCTCCTTCCAAAAGGTGCGCGAGTTCACGCTGCACGCCTCCCACGAACTCAAGACTCCGCTCACCATTTTGCGCAGCGGTTTCGAGCAGGCCCTGGGAGACACGGCGCTTTCGGACAAGCAGCGTGAGCGTCTGTTTGCCTGGCTGGATGAGACGGACCGGCTCAATCGCATCGTCTCCGGCCTGACCCTGCTCACCCAGGGAGAGGCCCACCAGATCAAGCTCAATCCGGAGCTGCTCGATCTGGCGGAACTCGCCGCGGACACCGCCAGCGAGGCCGCCATCCTGGGCCAGTCCCTGGAGTTGAAAGTGTCCGTCATCGCGCCGGAACCCTGTCTGGCCTGGGTGGACCGGCACCGGCTGCGGCAGCTTCTGCTCAATGTCACGGACAACGCCGTGAAGTACAACCGCGAAGGCGGCTACGTCGAATATCTCGTTCACCGGAGCGGCAATCAAGCGGTTGTGGACATCCGCAGCGGCGGGCGCGGCATCGACGCCACGGAACTCCCCAATATCTTCGACCGCTTCTTCCGCAGCAGCACCTCCCGCGGCACCGTGACGGCGGGTTGCGGCCTCGGCCTGAGCATCGCGCGCTGGATCGCCGAGGAACACGGCGGCACGCTCACCGCCGAATCTTCTCCCGACAACACCAACCTGAGCCTGCGGCTCCCCTTGCCCGAGAAGACGGAGCCGCAGGCCAAATCTCCCGCGCACGCGCGCAACGGCCAAGCTGCGCTCTCCGCGCCCGTCCCGGCTTCCAGCTTGCCGCCGGGTCACTCCCCCAGCACCGTCTGAATGTCCCGCTCCAGCTTCTCCAGATGGACGCCGGCGATCTCGGTCTGCGGATGCATGAGTTGGTAAAAGGCGCGCACCCGCCCCTCCGGGTCGATCAAAACCGCGCGCAGATCGTGCGCCACGACATCCTCTGGATTGAGGCGTTCGGCGGGCGAGATTTCGCTGGAGGGTTCAAAGCCGGCCTCCCGGCTCATCCAGGCCCAGGTTTTGTCGCGTTCCGTCGAGAGCCACCACCACGGATCCTCCGCGCGCACCCCGAGGCTTTCCGCGTAGGCGCGCAGCATCGGCGCGGTGTCCACCTCCGGCCAAGCGGCGATGCAGACGAAATGAACCCCCGGATCGCCCGCGAAACGGTCGCGCAGCTTCAGCATCTGCACGGCGACTCCCGCGCACCCGCGCGCGCAGCGCGTGTAGGTGTAGGCAAGCACGACCGCCTTGCCCCGCAGACTGGCAAGATTTTTTTCCTCCCCGCCGCGTTCGGTGGCGGTGAACTCCAGATCGGGCTGGCCGAGCACCGGCAGCGCGGCGCGGCGGGAGTCCGCCCGGCGACTCAGGGAAGTGCTCAGAAACAGGCTGCCGGCGGCGATGAGGAGAACGACGAGGCCGAGAAGCAGCCAGAAAGCAGGGAAAGGCTTGGGCGCGGCGGATGAGGGGGAAACAGGGGCGGACATGATTGACGGCACAATAGACAACGCATCGGGAGAAGGAAAAGGCGCTCCAGCCGGTTTTTTCAGACGCTCTCACCCAGCGGATTGAAGAAAAAAGAAATTTGTCTCGCTATTGGCATTGGAAATGCTTTGCTTCAGGCAAGCCTGCCTTCGGAGGCCGGCGGCGGCATCCGCCCCTCCCGGCAGGCCCGCAACCTGAACAACATCCGACACAACAACCATGGCCAAATACAAACTCGAATACATCTGGCTGGACGGCTACGAACCCGTCCGCAACCTGCGCGGCAAGACCCAGATCAAAGAATACGACAGTTTCCCCACGCTGGAGGAGCTTCCCATGTGGGGCTTTGATGGCAGTTCCACCCAGCAGGCGGAAGGCAAAAGCTCCGATTGCCTGCTCAAGCCCGTGGCGGTGTATCCTGACACCACCCGCAAAAACGGCGTGCTGGTGATGTCCGAGGTGTTCATGCCGGACGGTGTCACCCCCCACCCGTCCAACGACCGCGCCACCATCCTCGACGACCCGGACGCTTGGTTCGGCTTCGAGCAGGAGTATTTCCTCTACCAAGACGGCAAGCCGCTGGGCTTCCCCGAGAGCGGTTATCCCGGCCCCCAAGGGCCTTACTACACCGGTGTCGGTTACAAAAACGTGGGCGACATCGCGCGCCAGATCGTCGAGGAGCATCTCGACCTCTGCCTGGACGCCGGCATCAACCATGAAGGCATCAACGCCGAAGTCGCCAAAGGCCAGTGGGAATTCCAAATCTTCGGCAAAGGCTCGAAAAAGGCCGCCGACGACGTGTGGGCAGCCCGTTACTTGCTGGAGCGCCTCTGCGAGAAATACGCCGTGGACGTCGAATACCACTGCAAACCCATCAGCGGCGACTGGAACGGCTCCGGGATGCACGCCAATTTCTCCACCAAGTACCTGCGCGAAGTCGGTGGCAAAGAATACTTCGAGGCGCTCATGGCCGCGTTCGATAAGTATCGCGACGAGCACATCGCTGTGTACGGCCCGGACAATCACCTGCGCCTGACCGGCCTGCACGAGACGCAGTCGATCGACAAATTCAACTACGGCGTGGCCAACCGCGGCGCCTCCATCCGGGTGCCGCACAGCTTCGTCAACAGCGGCTACAAAGGCTACCTGGAAGACCGCCGCCCGAACTCCCAAGGCAACCCCTACCAGATCGCCAGCCGCATCCTGAAAACCATTTCGGAGGTGCCGGCTCCCTGACTGGGAAGACCGGCTCTTCCACCGTTGATGGTGTGAACGACAACGCCGCCCCTCTTCAAGGGGCGGCGTTTTTTTGCCTGCTGTGCAGGAGTTTCAAAGTTCAAGTTTTCAGTTTCAAGTCCCACCGGCATTGAGTCTAACAACCGAGTTGAGAGTGGATGGTTGAGAGTTGAGAGGCTGGAAATGAGCGACTTGTGCCGCCAGGGGGGGGGCTCACCCTCCGGGTGAATGGAACTTTCGGCACAAGCCGCTGATTTGGAACTCTCAACTTCCTTTTTCGATTGAGGGGTGAGTGCGCCTTGCCTTCCAGAGTGGAACACCGGATCATGAAATCGAGCCGGAGGCTCGTGAGCCGGAGGCTCGTGAGCCGGTAGCCAGGGATGGAGCGCAGCGGAATCCCTGGATCAGGGGCGCCGCATCGCCCTCCTATCCATCGCGCCCTGGAAGGGCGCGAGAAATCTTCATGAGTCTCTCCGGCTTCCCTCCACCACCTTTCTCGCGCCCCTGCCGGGGCGCGGTCTTGACCTGGAAACGGTGTGCCGCCGCTGATCCGGTGGTTTCACCACCGGCTACCGGCTCTCCCCCCTGCCGGGGGCAGTCAACCCATCATCCCCCACTGGGCTGGACCACCAAGCCCAGCCCCTTGACCTCTTGACACTTGACCCCTTGACACTTCACTTCGGCTTCCAAGTGGACTGGACGTAAAGCTCGCGGAGCTGTTTGAAATCGACCGTGGTGG